>JAUXOM010000102.1 GCA_030682175.1 Rhodocyclaceae bacterium | reverse complement strand
CCGCTCGGCCCTCGCCTCACCACCAGCCGTCGCGCCAGTTCCTCGTCTCTCACCATTTCGTGCCCACTCACTTTCTCATGGACACAATCTTTACAAATCCAGTTCAGTTTCGCCAGACGTGGTTTATAGGGCGCTTACGGTGTTTTTACTAAGATGGGTTAGTGAGACAGGGAAACGCACTTGAGTTTGCTTTCCCGCATTGCACAGGATGATCGGACATGAAAATCAATCCCGCTGACAGGAAGGTCGATTGCAGTACCGTCGGGGTTGGTGAGATGGCGCTCCATGGGGAGTGGGTTGACGGGAAGGTGCGCGAATGACCATAGCGGGCGAGCGTGCGGCGATGTTGCGCGACATCGAGGATGAGGTCGCCTACACGCGCCACGAAATCGGCAAGGATGCGCTTGATGCGCGGGTGATGGCGGCCATCGCCAAGGTGCCGCGCGAACAGTTCATTCCCCCGTCGGGTCGCCTGTATGCCTTCGTCAACGGCCCGGTGCCGATCGGTCATGGCCAGACCATTTCGCAGCCCTACATCGTTGCGCTGATGACCGATCTGGTCGCGCCGCGCGCGGATAGCGTGATCCTCGAAGTCGGTACCGGCTCGGGCTATCAGGCGGCGGTGCTGGCGGAGATCGTGCGCCAGGTGTATAGCGTCGAGATCATCCCGGCACTGGCGGCGGCGGCCGCCGAGGTGCTGGCCCGGCTCGGCTATGCGAATGTGCTGGTTCGGAATGCCGACGGCTATCAGGGCTGGGTGGAACATGCGCCTTACGACGGCATTCTCGTGACCGCGGCCGCACCGCACATTCCTCCACCCCTGGTCGAACAGTTGAGGCCGGGCGGGCGGCTGGTGATTCCGATCGGTCTGCCGGGCCGGGTCCAGCTGTTGCAGGTTCTCGAAAAATGCGCGGATGGCAGCGTGCAAAGCCGGGACGTGCTGCGCGTCGCCTTTGTGCCCCTGACCGGGCCTTATGGGGCAGCACCCGCGTGACCGAAGGGAATCCATTTTCGGCACTGGCAGGATGAAATGCCCCGAATGGGGTACAGAGTGCCCCGCAGCGGGTATGCAATGCCCCGCTCGGAGTGCGGCGTGAGTTTGGTTCAGGGTGCGAAGTTCTTTGACTGGTTGCCCAGCAGCGGCTTGAGTTGCATGTCCTCGCCCATGATGTGTTCCAGCAACCACTGTCGCAGCAATCCGACCAGGTTGTCGCGAATTTCTTCGGGCAATGCGGCGGCGGTTGCCGCCAAGACCCCGCCCAGTTCGCGCAAGGGTTTGGCGGCCTGATCAAGTTGCTCGATCAGCCTGGCATGGGCCAGCTTGTGATGGTCATACCTGGCATAGCGGAGCGCGAGCATCATGCGTTCCTCACGGGCAAAGTGCGTATGTGTGTAGTCGCGCAGCTCGCCAATGGCAGCGAGCAGATCCGCGATGGGCCGGTCCGCCGTAAAAATTTCCTCAAAGCTGTTGATCAGGGACAGCAGATGTTGATGATCGGCATCGATCAGGTTATTACTCACACTCAAGGCTTCGCGCCAGGCAACAGGCATCAGGGTTCTCCCGCAAGTACGCAATGCAAACCTGCTCAGCATAGCGCTTCCGCTGCCGGTTTGGTGCGCTGCTTGAGGATGGCACCGCCGCATGTGGATAGGCCTGCTGCCAAGCCGCACGACCATGGGGCGCACAAGCATTGATTATTTGTTTCCGGCCCTCATATTATTTAAAGATCATCAACCAGGAGACATCCATGAGCACCCAGAACATTGCCTTTGAAGTGACACTTGATAACGCCCCCTACGATAAAGCCATCGAACTGGTGACCGCCGCCCTGAAAACCGAAGGCTTCGGCATCCTCACCCGGATCGACGTACGCGCCACGCTGAAGGAAAAGATCGATGCCGATTTCCGGCCCTACGCCATTCTGGGCGCCTGCAACCCCCCGCTCGCGCATCGGGCGCTCTCGCACGACGCGCAGGTGGGCCTGATGCTGCCTTGCAATGTCACGGTCGAAGCGACCCCGTCCGGGGGTTCCATGGTGCGCATTGCCGATCCGGACGTTTTCCTGCAAGTCGGCGAATTTCAACATGACAAGGAACTGCAGGCCATTGCGCGCGAGGCACGCGAGCGACTCCTGCGGGCCGTCAGTGCGCTGAACGCCAACAAGTAAGGCTGGGCAGCAAGGTTTTGACGCCGACCCTTGGGCCGGCGTTCTCATTTGATTTTCACAAGACCTCTCGGCGGAGCAAGGGAGGCGTAGGGGTGTGCGCTGCCAGGGCGCGCGCAGGCCGAAGATGACCAAAATGTCATTTTTGCGTCATCTTGCTGTGGGATGTCGTTGCGCATACTGGCAATAACCTCACTCAAGGAGCTCCAATGAAATTACCCATCCGCGCGGCTGTCTTCCTCTCACTGCTGGCGCCAGCCGTCTGGGCCGCCGCGCCGCTGCCAGCGGTGCACGTGTACAAGAGTCCGGCGTGCGGCTGCTGCGGCAAATGGGTCGATCACATGAAAGCCAGCGGCTTTGATGTGATCACCCATAACACCAACAATGTTGCCGAGCACAAGGCGCGCCTCGGTGTACCTGTGGCAATGGGTTCTTGTCATACGGCCGAGGTCGGCGGTTATCTGGTCGAAGGCCACGTACCCGCTAGCGACGTGAAGCGGCTGCTTGCGGAAAAGCCTCGCGCAGCAGGGGTAATTGGTCTTGCCGTTCCGGGCATGCCTGCCAGTTCTCCCGGCATGGATAGCCCACTCAAGACCCCCTACGAAGTGATGCTGGTCAGGAGCTGCGGTACAACGGCGGTCTACGCGCGCCATTGACCTCGCTCTCAGGCAACTCGCTCTCAGGCAACTACTTGTTCGTCTTATTACCCACCTGGAAAAGGAATCACCATGAACTCAAACACGCTCTCCCGTAAAGCAATGAAATTCGCGCTGGTCGTTGGCTTGGCAACCCCGCTGGCCTTGTTTGCCGCCGAAAAGGCCGCCGTAGGCAATGCCCCTCATCAGCATGGCATGGCAGAAACCGCAAATGCGCCCGCCAATATGCAAGGCATGCAGGGACAGATGCAAACTCGAATGCAGGCGATGCAGACGCGCATGCAGACCATGCAGAAGACCAGCGATCTGCAGGCTCGCATGGCGCTGATGCAGACACAGATGAAGGACATGCAGGAAGTGCATGCCATGATGAAGGAGGCCAATGCGGGTTGTCCGATGGCTGAAGGCAAAGGCGGCATGGGCAATATGGGTGGCGGCATGATGATGGGCGGCGGCAAGGTTGACGGTGCCGGCAAGGGTGGCGCCATGCCAATGCCGAACATGCCTGGCCAGCATGGCATGCCGGGCACCCCGGCCAAGTAGTGAATTTCAAGCATCCCTCCCCGGCGAGTTGCGGTGGGGTTGCTTGACCTGCACTGATTTTGACAACGATCTTTATGGAGGTGAATCATGTATGGATTCGAACACGGCATGGGATGGGGATTGGGCGGTATCGGCATGATTCTGGTCTGGCTTATCCCGATACTGTTGGTCGTCTTCCTGGTGCGCGCTTTCATCGGGCGATCTGGCGGACAGCCTGACGAACGACCGCACAAGTCCCCGCTGGAAGTGCTCGATGCGCGTTATGCCAATGGCGAGGTCGAGCGCGACGAATACCTCAAGCGCCGTGGCGATCTGGCGCATTAGCCCCCTGTCCGATGCTAGCATTCGTCCCCTCTTATGCGCATCGAACAACTCCGTCAGCGTCTGCACGACCATGGCGCCAAGCCCTGCCATGCGGAGCGGGTGCTGCGCGCCTGGCTGCAGGCCCGGCCGCTTGACAGTGGCCTGGTGCCTGCCGATCAATATTTCCCCTTGCCGGTGCGCGCCGCCTTGCCCGCCATTGCGGCGGATTTGGCGACGCTGACGCGCCTGCGTTCCGCGCACGTTGGCGCGGACGGTTCCGAACGCCTGCTGGTCGAACTGGCCGACGGCCAGACGGTGGAAAGCGTACTGCTGCCGAACGACGGCGTGTGCGTGTCGACCCAGGTGGGCTGTGCGGTCGGTTGCGTGTTCTGTCAGACGGGCCAGGACGGCCTGCTGCGCCAACTCGACAGCATGGAGATCGTCGCCCAGGTGGTGCTGGCCCGGACGCGGCGCCCGGTCAAACGGGTCGTCTTCATGGGCATGGGCGAGCCGGCGCACAATCTGGATAACATGATCGAAGCCATCGAACTGCTGGGCACGGCGGGCGGCATCGGCCACAAGAATCTGGTGTTCTCCACCGTCGGCGACCGGCGCGTGTTCGAGCGGCTGCCGCGCGGATCGGTCAAGCCGGCGCTGGCGCTGTCGCTGCATTCAACCGACGCCGCGTTGCGCGCACGCCTGCTGCCGCAAGCACAGCGCATCGATCCGGCCGAGCTGGTCGAGCTGGCTGACGACTACGCCCGCGCCACCGGCTACCCGGTCCAGTATCAATGGACTCTGCTCGACGGCGTCAACGACAGCGCCGCGGAACTCGACGGCCTCGTCCGGTTGCTGCAGGGCAAATACGCGGTGATGAACTTCATTCCCTACAACGCCGTTGCCGGCCTGGCTTTCCGCCGCCCCGCGGTGGAGCGCGCGGCGGCGATGTCGCTCCACCTCTATCGCCACGGTATCCTGACCAAGCTGCGCCAGTCGGCCGGGCAGGACATCGACGGCGGCTGCGGGCAGTTGCGAGCGCGGGTCATGGAGCAGAAAATCGCCTGACAGCGGCGCGACCGAAGGACATCCCCGCGGGACTGGCGGATTGGCGCGGAACGACCGGCTCCGTTGGGCATTTGACCCCGGTGCTTCGACTGCCGATACCCCATAAGTAGTAATATGATGCCAATTCATTCAGAGCCGCTCGGGTGCATATCGACAAAGCATGAGCTTCTTTTATTGGAACAAGAGTTTTGAAGTGGGCGTTCCGGAGATCGACAGCCAGCATCGTCGCCTGGTGGAGTTGATCAATGCGCTCGCCGCAGCAATTGCCACGCGGGGAACGTTGCCGGACGTGCAGTTGTTGTGCGCGCATTTGATGGAATATGCGGCATTGCATTTCACGGACGAAGAAGAACTGCTGGCTGCCTGTCCGCTGCCCGAGGCGGAAAAAGAACGCCACCGGAACGCACACCGGGAGTTCGTCAATCAAGTCCAGGAAATCTTTCAGCGTACCGACCTGCTGCAGGCCGACGTCGCCGAGCAGGTGCTGGAATTCCTCGTTACCTGGCTCATCTCGCACATTCTGGGTTCCGACAAGAAAATTGTCCAGGTAATGGAGCAGAAAGGGCAGCAACCGGTTCCCGGGAAAGCCCTGTTCGATATCTCGCCAGTGGAAAAGATATTGGTGGGGGCGCTCAGTGAGGCGGAGCGGCGCTTTCGGCTTATCACCGACCACACCCCGGTGCTCATCTGGGTTACTGATACGGAAGGCGTGCGCGGCTTTGCCAATCGCACCTGGTCGGATTTTGTGGGCATCAGTGCCGATGCCGTTGCCGATAGCGACTGGCGTGAATTCATCCATCCTGATGACTTGCCCGCATACCAGGCGCTGCTCAGCCATTTGCCTGAATATCCACAAGCTGCCGAAGCGGAATATCGACTGCGCAGGCACGACGGAAACTACCATTGGTTTCTTGAAAAGATTCTGCCGCGGATCGATTCCGATGACAAATTCATGGGCCTGATTGCCTCCGCTACCGATATTTCATCAATCAAGCAGGCGGAAATCCTGCTCGACAATGCCAACCATGAGCTGGAGCAGGAGGTCGCACGGCGCACGGCACAACTCGAACAGATGATGCTGACAGACCAGCTTACGGGGGTGGGCAACCGCCGCCTGGTGACCATGCGTCTTGCCGAGGAAATCATCAGGGTGCAGCGATATCACCGGCCTCTGAGTGCGATTTTCTTCGATCTGGATCATTTCAAGCGCGTCAATGATGTGTATGGGCACGCTGCTGGCGATGCCGTGCTTGTCGGCGTTGCCGATCATCTAAAAACCTGCCTGCGTGAATCCGATCTGCTGGGGCGCATCGGCGGCGAGGAATTTGTCGTTCTGCTCCCCGAAACCGGCATTGCCGTTGCGATGAAAATCGCGGAAAGAATGCGTAGCCTGGTTGCTCTCTTGCAAGTACCCCAATTTCCGGAAACTACCACCGTCAGCGCTGGCGTGGCCGAATGGACACCTGACGAAACCGGTGAAGACTTTCTTCACCGCGCCGACCTGGCGCTTTACCGGGCCAAGGAAGCGGGGAGAAATTGCTGCCGGATGGATTCCGGGCCGGTTGGCAGCGAATAGCCGCGGAACTACAAGGTAGTGCGCCGAAAGCGACGGTAGTTCGACAAAGTCGGCGTGACCGAAAGAAATCCCCGTGGGGCTGGCGCTACGGCGTGGCCGGCCCGCTACCATGGGGCGGCGTCATCTCTGGCACAATCGCCCCCCTTCTTCATAAGAAAATACCGACAGGTAGAGACCATGAAATTTGTTATCAAAGCTTTCTTCAAGACCCTGCGGGTCGTGATCGGCCCGTTCATGCTGCTGTGGGAATTTGTCACGCGGCCCAAGGGTCTGGTGCGCCCGCCGGCGCGTCAGCAGCAGGTCGATCAGGCGTGCCGCAGCCTCGTCCTGTACCAGTTCAGGACCTGTCCGTTCTGCATCAAGGTGCGGCAGGAAATGCGCCGTCTGTCACTCGACATCGCCTGCCTCGATGCGCAGCGGGATCAGGTCAATCGCGACGCCCTGCTGCAAGGCGGCGGACGGCTTATGGTGCCTTGTCTGAAGATAGCGGACGCGTCCGGCGCCAGCGAGTGGCTTTACGAATCCGGGCAGATCATCGCGTATCTGCGCGGACGCTTCGCGAACGCCTGAGCAGTGCTTCCTCAACGGGATTCCAGCAGCTTGACCAGGGCATGCAGGACGCAATTGGCGGGCGTCGGCACACCCCGCGCCTTGCCCTTGGCGATGACATAGCCGTTCAGATGATCGATCTCGCTGCGCTTGTGGCGCGCCAGATCCTGGGCGGTTGATGAAAGCTGGGTCGGCATGGTGCGCGCGATTTTCTGCACGGCTTCCCACATGTCGCCGGGTACGGTTACTCCAGCGGCCTGGGCAACGTCCAGACATTCCTGGACGACAGCGCGCATCACGTCTTCCACACCTTCACCCTGCACGAGGCGACCATAGGGCAGTTGCGTGATTGCGGACAGGGCGTTGTAGGCGCAGTTGAGGATCAGCTTGGCCCACAGCGCACCCATGATGTTGGCGGAGATCTCCACCTGGACATCGGCGGCGGCAAACAGCTTGACCAGTTCGGCGCTGGATGCCGATGCACCGATGACCAGTTCGCCGCGGCCATGGTGCTTGACCTGGCCGGGCCCGGCCATTTCGGTGGCAACGTAAACCACGGTGGGAATGACCTCGCGCTGCAGCAGGGCCTGCAGTCGCTCGGCATTATCAACGCCATTCTGCAAGGTCAGGATCACCGCATCGGCAGCCAGGTGCGGGGCCATTTCCGCGGCGGCGCGCGCCGTATCGGTCGACTTGACGCAGCAGAGCACCAGCTTTGCACCTTCTATTCCGCTGGCGTCGGTGCTGGCTTGAATGGGCACGTGCGCCTTGAATGACTGCGTATCCATCAGCAAGCCGTCGCGCCGCACCGCCGCCACATGCTGCGGCCGGCCGATCAGCGTTACCTCATTGCCGGCACGCGCCAGCATGCCGCCGTAGTAGCAGCCCACTGCCCCCGCGCCCATCACCGCTGTCTTCATCTTCTCATCCGCCATGTTCAAGTTGTGCCGTCGGACCGCTGACCCCATTACAGTTTATGCTGCTTGGAAATAGCGCGCCACTTTAAATTTGAGCAGAAAACCATGTCGCCTGCCGCGGGGCAGTCGCATGGCCGCGGGCTTGCCTTTGACGGTGAAATTACCGCATCATTGCGTGTCGCCAACAGGGGAGTGAATCAACGTGCAAGCGCTATCCGGCATTAACGACGTCGCCCATGTCATCCAGCTGGCGGTTGCCCCGGTATTTTTGCTCACCGGAGTCGGGGCGATTTTGTCGGTTCTGGTCAACCGGCTGGGCCGGGTGGTGGACCGCTTTCGCGTCCTTGAGCAAAACCTGCCGGCGGTGAGCGAGGCCGCGCTGGCTTCGCTACAGATCGAAATGGCCAATCTCGCGCGGCGCGCCCGCATGATCCACTGGGCCATCGGCTTGTGCACCGGTTGCGCACTGCTGGTGTGCATGGTGATCGCCACCCTGTTCATCGGCTCGATAACGGCAGTGGAGATGCCGGCGGTCATCGCGATCCTGTTCATCCTGGCGATGCTTACGCTGGTTGCCGGGCTGGTGTTCTTTTTGCGCGAGATCGCCCTGGCCAAGGGCAGCATCCATGTCATACCGCGCTGACGGTTTTTCCGTCCGCCTTGAAACCCGGTACCCGACGTCAGTCGAGGTACCGGCGGCCCACATTACTTCTTCTTGGCAGCCTTCTTGCCGGCGACGGCGGTCTTGAAGGTGGCGCCAGCGGTAAAGCGCGGCACGGTGGTGGCGGCGATTTTCAGGACAGCGCCGGTGGCGGGATTGCGGCCGGTGCGCGCGGCACGCTTGGAGGGCTTGAAGGAACCAAAGCCGACCAGTGTCACGGTATCGCCCTTGGCGACGGCCTTGACGACGGTGGCGATGGCGGCGGACAGTGCCTTCTCGGCATCGACCTTGGTGAGGTCGGCAGACTTGGCGATGGCTTCGATCAGTTCGGATTTATTCATGGTGTCATTCCTGTGTGAGTGATGGACAAGTGACTGGACGGCGCTAATCTTCTTTGTCTTCGGCAATCGCTTGATTGCCAATTCGGCCCGCAATGCATCTGAGCGCGAACCGATGGGGGTGGATGCTACCAAGCGCAAGGGCAGATGTGAACGGGTATAGCGCGCTCCTTTGCCGGAAATATGCTCACGCCAGCGCCGCGCGACATCGGTGGCGATCCCCGTGTAGAGGGAACCGTCGGTACATTCCAGGAGGTAGAGGTGCCAGAGGGCGCGGGAAATGGCCACAATATCCGGGTCGCGAGCCGCCTGCATGTGCCAGCGGCCATTTGGAAAAGTCGGCGCTGGCAAGACGGCGTCTGCCGTCTTGCCGCCAACATGGAGACGGCGTCTGCCGTCACGCCGCCAAAATGGAGACGGCGTCAGTTCTCCTCCGGCACCATCTTGATCGCCCCGCAGGGGCATTCCGTGGCGCAGATGCCACAACCCTTGCAGTAATCGTAATTGAACTTGAAGCGCTTGCCAGGGCCGAGCTTGATCACGGCGTTGTCGGGGCAGACACCGTAGCAGTTGTCGCACTCGAAGCAATTGCCGCAGGACATGCAGCGGCGCGCCTCGAACAGCGCATTGGTTTCGTCCAGCCCGCCCAGCACTTCATCGAAAGTGGATTGGCGGCGGATGATGTCGAGCACCGGCCGTACGGTTTTCGGTGCGTCGGAGTAGTACCAGGGGTTCATGCGTTCGAAGGTGGCCAGTTCATGACGGGGTGGTGGCGTCCAGGTCTCGCCGCGCAGCCATGCATCGATGGCGCGTGCCGCCAGCTTGCCGTGGCCGACCGCCACCGTGACGGTGCGCTCGTTGCCGGCCATGTCGCCGCCGGCGAAAACGCCCGGGTGGCCGGTCATCATGCCGGCGTCGACCTCGATCATTCCCTTGTTCACGACCAGCCCCGGCACGTTATCCAGCAGGGAGAGGTCGGCGTCCTGACCCAGCGCCAGCACCACCGAGTCGGCCTCGATGCGCTCGAACTCGCCGGTCGGCTGCGGGAAGCCCTTGTCGTCGAGGGCCATCTTCTCGACCATGATGTCCCCGCCGTCTTCACCCATGCCCGCTTCCTTGATGGTTGTCAGCCACTTGATCGAGATGCCTTCCTGCAACGCCTCTTCAACCTCGAAGTGATGCGCCGGCATCTTCTCGCGGGTGCGGCGGTAGACGATGATCGCCTCTTCCGCGCCGAGGCGTTTGGCGGTGCGCGCCACGTCGAGGGCGGTGTTGCCGCCGCCGTAAATAACCACCTTGCGACCGAGGCGCGGGCGCATCTCTTCCGCCTGTTGGCCTTCCATGTCGCGCAGCACGCCGACGGCATCGAGCACCTTGCAGGCGTCGCCGGCGGGGATGTAGGCGCGCTTGGCGATGTGGGCGCCGACGCCGAGAAACACGGCGTCGAAGCCGTCTTTCATCGCCTCGAGGACATTGGTCACCTTGGTCTGCAAGTGGATTTCAACGCCGAAGTCGGTGAGCCGCTTGATTTCGGCATCGAGCACTGCGCGCGGCAGGCGGTACTTGGGAATGCCGAAACGCAGCATGCCGCCGGCCAGCGGCCCGGCCTCGTAGATCACCGCCTGGTGGCCCATGCGCGTCAGATGATAGGCGGCGGACAGGCCGGCCGGACCGGAACCGACGACCAGCACGCGGCGGCCGGTGGGGGCGGCGGGCGGCGAGAATTGCCAGCCATGCTTGTTGGCTTCGTCACCGAGGAAGCGTTCGACCGAGTTGATGCCGACCGCCGAGTCGACCTGCTCGCGGTTGCAGGCACCCTCGCAGGGGTGGTAGCAGACGCGCCCCATGATGGCGGGCATGGGATTGTTCTCGACCAGCGAGCGCCAGGCTTTTTCGTAATTACCGCTCTCGGCATGGAACAGCCAGCCCTGGATGTTTTCGCCCGCCGGGCAGGCGGCGTTGCAGGGCGGCAGCCGGTCGATGTATATGGGGCGCAGCGTGCGCCAGGAGCCGGTCAGGTTGGCCAGCGATGAACCGGGGTCGAGGGTGATGGCGAATGGTTTGTCCATGATTGTGCCTTTCTATTCACCACGGCGACACGGCGTGCACGGCGCATACCTTGAAAGTCGCCGTGTCGCCGTGTGCGCCGTGGTTAATGGTTTTTTTCCAGCAATCCATATCTGCGGATATTGCGGTCGGCCTGCGCCTGCAGGTGGGCGATGACGTCTACCTTGGGCTGTTTGCCGAACAGGTGTGCGTAGCGTTTCTGCGGTTTCAGATAGTCCTCCACCGGCAGTGGGCGCCGTATCGCCAGCACCGACTTTATCTCGCCGTACTCGGCCTCGAACACCGGGAAAGTGCCGGTCTCCTTGGCCAGTCGCGCCATGCGGATGGTATCGTGCGCCGCCGTGCCCCAGCCGAGCGGGCAGGGGACGAGGATGTGGATATAGCGTGCGCCGCGGATTTCCATGGCACGGCGCACCTTGGCTTCCAGGTCGCGCAGGTCGGCCACGGTGGCCGTGGCGACGTAGGGAATGTCGTGGGCTAGCGCAATGGCCGGCAGAAACTTGCCCTGGCCGAAGACGTTGCCGGGTGCGCTGCCGACGGCCGGCGTGGTGCTGGTGCGCGCGGCGGCGGGCGTGGCCGATGAACGCTGCACGCCGGTATTCATGTAGCCGCCGTTGTCGTAGCAGATATACAGCACGTCGTCGTTGCGCTCGAACATGCCGGACAGGCAGCCGAAACCAATATCCGTTGTGCCGCCGTCGCCGCCCTGGGCAACGACGCGTGTCTGCGTCTGGCCCTTGACCTTCAGCGCCGCGGCGATGCCGGTGGCGACCGCGGCGGTGTTACCGAACAGGGAATGGATCCACGGAATCTGCCAAGAGGTTTCGGGGTAGGGCGTCGAAAAAACCTCAAGGCAGCCGGTGGCGTTAGCGGCGATGACCTGGCCGTTGGTCGCCTCCATGGCGGCGTCGATGGCGTAGCGCGCCCCCAGCGCCTCGCCGCAACCCTGACAGGCACGATGGCCGGAGTTGATCGAGTTGAAGCGCTTGTCGCTGGATTGCACACTGCGTTCTTCGGGGGGCAGCAGGCGGTTGCCGACGGTGAAGGTGCCGGTCTGGTAGAACTTTACGGGTTGGAAGGACATGTTTTTTCTCGGCTTGGGAAAAGCCCCTCTCCTCTTGCGGGAGAAGGATTGGGGAGAGGCATCAAAAGCCCCTCTCCCCTTGCGGGAGAGGGGTTGGGGAGAGGGGGCGGTAATTCATTCAATGCCGCCATTACAGTTATCAACACCCCATCCAGATTACTCATAATTTCATTGTTCCAGAATCGCAGCACCTTGAACCCTTGCGCACGCAACCAGGCATCTCGTCTTTCATCATGTGGTGCATCGTTGTGTTGGCCGCCATCTGCTTCCACGATCAGTCGCGCTTCAAAATGCACGAAGTCAACCACATAAGGGCCAATCGGTTGTTGGCGTCTGAATTTCTTGCCATTCAGTCGATGTGCGCGCAGGTGCCGCCATAGCTTATTTTCGCTATCGGTCATGCGGTGGCGCAGGTGCTTGGCAAATTCTTGCTGTTCCATTACCCCTCTCCCCAACCCCTCTCCCGCAAGGGGAGAGGGGCTTTGGCGCTTCAGTAATTGCGCGCGGCGATGACGCCGACATCGCGCAGCAATGCTTCGGCAACCGGGCCGCTCTTGCGGTGGGCCTTTTCCCGTTCGAGCTGGTTGTTGACCACCTTCCAGTCGAGGTCGAGGAAGGTCACTGGATCGATGTTTTCCATTTCCGCCTTGCGGAACACCGCATGCAGTGATTTCTTGGTGATGGCGCGGCCGCCGAGGCCGGCGATCACGGTGTAGCCCTTGAGCCCCATGCCGGTGACCGCCATGCGCACATTGACGGCGAGGATGCCGCCGAGGCCGATGGCCAGGCTCTTTTCCAGCACGACGAAACGCTTGGCATGCTGCAGGGCCGCCGCGACGGCCTTGATCGGGAAGGGCCGGAAACAGGTGATGCCGAGCACGCCGATCTTGTGGCCACCATTGTCACCCTGGCGCATTTCATCCACCACGTCCTTGATGGTGCCGAGCACCGAACCCATGGCGATGATGATGGTCTCGGCTCCTGCGGTGCAATAGCTGTGCACCAGTCCGCCGGAATCGCGGCCGAACACCGCCTTGAACTCGGCGGCGTAGGCGGGAATCAGGGTCAGCGCTTCCATCTGCTTGGCATGGGCGAGATAGCGCACTTCCATGAAGGCTTCGGGGCCGACCATCGCGCCGATCGAGACCGGTTCGGCCGGATCGAGCACCTGGCGCGGCGAGTAGGGTGGCAGATAGGCGTCGACCTGTTCCTGCGTCGGCATATCGACGCGCTCGTAGGCATGCGTCAGGATGAAGCCGTCCATGCAGACCATGATGGGCAGCGACAGCTCCTCGGCCAGCCGGAACGACTGGATATGCAGGTCCAGCGCCTCCTGGTTGGTTTCGGCGAACAGTTGCAGCCAGCCCGAATCGCGTTGCGACAGGGCGTCGGAATGGTCGTTCCAGATGTTGATCGGGGCGCCGATGGCGCGGTTGGCCACCGTCATGACGATTGGCAGGCCAAGGCCGGAGGCGTTATAGACGGCCTCGGCCATGTACAGCAAGCCTTGCGAGGCGGTGGCCGTGTAGCTGCGGGCGCCGGCGGCGGCGGCGCCAATCGCCACCGACATAGCGGCGAATTCCGATTCGACGTTGATGAATTCGCTGTTGGTGAGCGAGCCATCCTTGACCATTTCGCCGAGTGCTTCGACGATGTGGGTCTGCGGCGAGATCGGATAGGCGCAGATGACTTCGGGGCGGCACAGTGCCACCGCTTCCGCGACGGCGCGCGAACCTTCCATTTGTTTAAGCATTGTGTTGGCCCCCCTCGCTTGTAAAATCTCCGCGCCGCCCCCCGCCGGGATGCTCGCCTTTTTTGGATGGCCCGGCGGCGGTTTGGCCAGCCTCCTGCATTTCTCCGCGGACGATCTGATAGGCCTCGGTCGCCGCGGCGATATTGCCGGCGGCCACCTTGCCGGAGAAGCGTTCCTCGATGGCCTTGATTACCGATGCCAGCTGGATGACGTTCGAGATGGCGGCAAAACCGCCCAGCAACGGCACGTTCGGTACCGGGCGGCCGACGTGTTTCAGCGCCAGTTCGGTGGCGGAGACGGTACGCAAATGCGCCGGATCCCAGACCAGCGCCAGATCGGCAAGGCCCAGTTCCGCGTAGCTCTTGCTGGTGTTGATGAGGATGTAGCCGTTGTTCTTCAGCCCGGCGAAGACATCGACCTGATGCAGCAGGGTCGGGTCCTGGATGATGATCGCGTCGGGCTCCATGATCGGCTCGCGCAGACGGATTTCCTTGTCGTCGATGCGGCAGAACGCCACCACGGGTGCGCCGGTACGTTCGGAACCAAAACTGGGAAAGGCCTGAGCATGACGCCCTTCGTCGAAGGCGGCGACCGACAGCATTTCCGCCGCTGTTACCACGCCTTGGCCACCGCGGCCGTGAATGCGAACCTGGAACACAATTTACCTCCTGAATGCCAATCGCCCCATCGGACGGACCGGCTAAAAGATAACCTTCGTATTATCCCCCATTCGCGGATGCTTCCCGCAAGACGGGCAAGCACGGCGCGGCAGGAAATATTTGTGTTTATCTGCCTGCACGCAGCACGGCCAGCGCAGCCTCGTAGTCGACGGCATCGATGTGGCGGTGCAGCGTTGCTGCTGTTGTCGCACCCAGTCCAGCCTGCAGGAGCGGCGCGGTGCTGTGTGCCAGATCGTCAGCCGCCATGTCGCCGATGGCCAGCAATGCTTCCAGCCGGTCGAGCACCGCTGCCAGTTGTTCGGGTTCCAGCGTGGCGGGTGACTGCAACTCCTGTGGCAACCGGCGGATGGCGTCAATCAGCGCCGCGAGTTCTGCGCCGAGTGTCGCGAGATGGCGCTCGATCTCGTTGTGTCCGGCTTGCCTGGCAATGGCGGCGTGGAGTGCCGTGGCCGCCTCCTGAACCGCTGTTGCCCCCAGGTTTCCCGCCGAGCCCTTCAAGGTGTGCGCCAGGCGCTTGATGCCGTCCAGATCGCCCGCTGCCAGTGCGGCGGTCAGGCTTGTTGCGTCCTGGCCGTGACTGTCGGCAAACAGGTTCAGCAGCCGCACATATTTTTCCGCGTTGCCGCGCACCACGTCCAGCCCGCGTTGCAGGTTGATGCCGGGGATGGCGGAAAGGGCTGGTGTCACGGTATCGGCAAAAGTCGGCGCTGGCGGGACGGCACCTCCACCCTCTCCCCGGTCCTCCCCCGTCAAGGGGGAGGGAGAAAAACGCAGCCCCTCTCCCCTTGCGGGGCGAGAGGGGAATTCGGGAAGCAGTGCTTCCCGCCCTCGCAGCCGGAGCGGAATGCAATCTGACCCGTGGGGCGCGGAGCGGGGGTTGGGGAGTGGGGGAGCGGTGGGCAGCGGCAACCACTTGTAGAGCGCCGCATACAGCGCCGCCGGCTCGACGGGCTTGGTGATGAAGTCGTTCATGCCGGCCGCCGCGCAGGCGCGGCGATCCTCGTCGAAGGCATTCGCCGTCATCGCC
>JAUXOM010000097.1 GCA_030682175.1 Rhodocyclaceae bacterium | reverse complement strand
ACTAAATAGATTGACTTATGCCGGTCAATAGCCTATGCTTAGGCGCATGGCCTCACGCACTGGAGCAGCGCACGTCGTCACTACGGTCCGCAAGTACAAGGACCGGGTCTATCGCACGCATCTACTGCGTCGCAGCTACCGCGAGAACGGCACCGTCAAGAACGAGACACTGGGCAACCTGTCACACTTATCGGATGAGTTGGTGGATATCATTCGCCGCTCGTTACAGGGCGAGACCTTCGTCCCCGTGGGACAGGCCTTCGAGATTACGCGCTCGCGTGCGCACGGTCATGTCCAGGCCGTTGCGCTGGCCATGCAGCGCCTCGGGTTCGCTTCACTGATCGCTTCCAAGCCCTGCCGCGAGCGCGATCTGGTGCTGGCCATGGTGGCCTCGCGCATCATCGAGCCGGCGCCGAAGCTGGCCACCACGCGTGAGTGGCATACCACGACCTTGGCCGAGGACTTCGGCGTCACCGAGGCCAGCGCGGGCGATCTGTACGCGGCCATGGACTGGTTGCTGGCGCGTCAGGACACGATCCAGAAGAAGCTGGCTGCGCGCCATCTGCACGAGGGCGGCCTGGTGCTCTACGACTTGTCGTCGAGCTACTTTGAGGGCACCACCTGCCCGCTGGCCAAGCGCGGCTACAGTCGCGATGGCAAGCCCGGTACCTTGCAGGTCAACTACGGCTTGCTCACCGATGCCAGGGGTTGCCCCGTGGCCGTCTCGGTGCATGAAGGCAATACCGCCGACAGTCGCACCTTCATGCCTGCCGTGCGGAAGTTGCGCGAGGACTTCGGCATCGAGCACATGGTGATGGTTGGTGATCGCGGCATGATCTCGCAAAAAGCCATCGACGCGATGCGCGAGGCCGACGGCATGGGCTGGATCACGGCGCTCAAGAGTGCATCGATCCGTGCCCTGGTCGAGCAGGATCATCTGCAGATGGGCTTGTTCGACGAGAGCAACCTGCTCGAACTCGATTCACCGGACTACCCCGGCGAACGCCTGGTGGCGTGCCGTAACCCGGAACTGGCGAAGCTGCGTGCGCACAAGCGCGAGGATCTGCTGGCCGCCACCGAGATCAGCCTCGCCAAGATCAAGGCCCGGGTCGATGCGGGCAAGCTTGCCGGCGGCGAGCAGATCGGTTTGCGCACCGGCAAGGTGGTCAATCAGTACAAGGTCGCCAAACACTTCGACCTGATGATCGGCGACACCACGTTCACGTTCTCCCGCAAACCGGGCAGCATCGCCGCCGAGGCGGCGCTGGACGGCATCTACATCATCCGTACCTCCGTGCCGGCGACACGGATGGATGCGTCCCAATGCGTGCGCACCTACAAGTCGCTGGCGAACGTCGAGCGCGCGTTTCGCTCGCTCAAGACAGTCGATCTGAAGATCCGCCCGATCCATCACCGTACTGCGGACCGGGTGCGCGCACATATCTTCCTGTGCATGCTGGCGTACTACGTCGAGTGGCATCTGCGCGAGGCTTGGCGCGAACTCATGTTCGCCGATACCGAGCAGCAGGCGAAGGCCTCCCGCGACCCCGTAGCGCCAGCCAAACGATCGGCGTCGGCACTGGCCAAGGTCGCCAGCCATGCCCTGATCGACGGCACTCCCGCGCACAGCTTTGCCACCTTGATGGCTGAACTCGCCACCCTGGTGCGCAATACCTGCCGCACGCCCAGCGCGGGGGCCGATGCACCCACCTTCGAGATCACCACCACCATCAACCCGAAGCAACTGCGCGCACTGGCTCTGATTCAAACGATTCGCTCGTAGTCAGAAAACCAAACCGTGATTCAACGACAACTTATTGAATCAGCGTAGAAACTCGGTTCAGACAGGGGCGAACTTCAGTCTAGCCGCCGTACCCGCTACGGGGCATTTCATCCCGCCAGTCCCACAGGGATTTCCTTCGGTCACGCCGACTTTTGCCGGAAAGACTGTTGATGAACGACTGCTCGACGAATGCGCCGGCACCCGCATCCTGCTCGCCGAAGATGAGCCGATCAACCAGAAAGTCTCACGTGGCCTGCTGGCAGACGTGGGGCTGGTGGTTGACCCGGCCGAGGATGGCCGGCAGGCACTGGCACTCGCCCGCCGGAACCCTTATGCCCCGATTCTGATGGACATGCAGATGCCGGTAATGAACGGCGTCGAGGCCACCATGGCGATTCGGGAACTTCCCGCCTACGCGCAACCGCAACCCGATTCGGAATAAGCCGAAGTCAGGTCGGGGCTGCGCGAGTTGGGACGGTTAAGACCTATCTGCCAGGATCACGCCAGGTCGAAGCGATCCAGGTTCATCACCTTGTTCCAGGCCGCCACGAAGTCTTGCACGAACTTTTGCTGCGCGTCGCTGCAGGCGTAGGCTTCCGCGATGGCGCGGAGTTGGGAGTTCGCACCGAAGACCAGATCGACGCGGGTGCCGGTCCATTTGACTTCGCCAGTCTTGCGGTCGCGCCCTTCGAACACGTCCCCGGCGTCGGAAACGGGCTTCCAGGTCGTGCCCATGTCGAGCAGGTTGACGAAAAAGTCGTTGGTGAGCGCCCCCGGCTGCTGGGTGAAGACCCCGTGCCTGGACTGACCGACATTCGCGTTCAGCGCGCGCATGCCAGCGACCAGCACCGTCATCTCGGGCGCGCTGAGCGTCAGCAACTGCGCCTTGTCGAGCAGCAACTCCTCGGCCGAGACGGTGTACTTGCCCTTCTGGTAGTTGCGGAAGCCATCGGCAATCGGTTCGAGCGCGGCGAAGGATTCCACATCGGTCTGTTCCTGCGTGGTATCCATGCGGCCCGGCGTGAATGGTACCGTCACCGCCTGGCCCGCTTTCTTTGCCGCTGCTTCGACACCGGCGCAACCGGCCAGCACGATGAGGTCGGCCATCGAGACCGTCTTGCCGCCAGCGTTGAACTCGCGCTGGATGCCTTCGAGTTTGCCCAGCACTTTGGCCAGTTGCTGCGGCTGGTTGGCTTCCCAGTCCTTCTGCGGCGCAAGGCGGATGCGCGCGCCATTGGCGCCGCCGCGCTTGTCGGAGCTGCGGAACGTCGCTGCCGAGGCCCAGGCGGTCGAGACCAACTCGGGAACGCTCAGCCCGGACGCCAGTACCTTGGCCTTGAGGGCGGCAATGTCCTTCTCATCGATCAACTGGTGATCGACGGCGGGGATGGGGTCTTGCCAGATCAGCGCTTCCCTGGGCACTTCGGGGCCGAGATAGCGCGCCCGGGGGCCCATGTCGCGGTGGGTCAGCTTGAACCAGGCGCGGGCGAAAGCGTCGGCAAATTCTTGCGGATTCTTGTGGAAGCGCCGTGCGATCGGCTCATAGATCGGATCCATGCGCATTGCCATGTCCGCATCGGTCATGATGATCGGCACCCGCTTCGACGCATCGTCCGCCGCCGGCGCCATATTGCTTTCGGTCGCCTGCTTCGGTGTCCACTGATGGGCACCCGCGGGGCTCTTGCTCAGCGCCCATTCGTTGCCGAACAACATGTCGAGATAGCTCATGTCCCACTTGGTCGGGGTCGGCGTCCACGAGCCTTCCAGACCACTGCCGATCTGGTCGCCGCCTTTGCCGCTGCGAAAGCTGCTCTTCCAGCCCAAGCCTTGTTCCTCGATGGGGGCGGCTTCCGGTTCAGGCCCCACATGCGTGGCGGGGCCGGCGCCGTGGCATTTGCCGAAGGTATGGCCGCCGCAGGTGAGCGCCACCGTCTCTTCGTCGTTCATCGCCATGCGTGCGAAAGTTTCACGTACGTCGCGACCGGACGCAAGCGGATCCGGCTTGCCGCCCGGGCCTTCCGGGTTGACGTAGATCAGGCCCATCTGCACGGCAGCGAGCGGATTTTCGAGCTCGCGTGCGCCGGAATAGCGGGTCTTGTCGTCCAGCCACTTTTCTTCATTGCCCCAGTAGACGTCGATCTCCGGCGCCCAGATGTCTTCGCGTCCGCCGGCGAAACCGAAGGTCTTGAAGCCCATCGATTCCATGGCCACGTTGCCCGTGAGAACGATCAGGTCGGCCCAGGAGATTTTCTTGCCGTATTTCTGCTTGACCGGCCACAGCAGCCGGCGGGCCTTGTCGAGGTTGACGTTATCGGGCCAGCTGTTGAGCGGGGCGAAACGCTGGTTGCCTTGGCCGGCGCCGCCGCGGCCGTCACCGGTGCGATAGGTGCCGGCGCTGTGCCAGGCCATGCGGATGAAGAAAGGCCCATAGTGGCCGTAATCGGCGGGCCACCACTCTTGCGAGTCGGTCATCAGGGCGGTGAGGTCCTTTTTCACGGCCGCGAGGTCGAGGGTCTTGAATGCCTCGGCGTAGTTGAAGTCATTACCCAGCGGGCTGGACGCGGGTGCGTGCTGGTGCAGGATTTCGAGGCGCAATTGGTTCGGCCACCAATCACGGTTCGACATGCCGCTGCCGGCTTTGTGTACAAACGGACATTTGCTCTCAGACATGGTGTTATCTCCTTTAGTAACCAACAACATGAGTTGTTGTGGCATGAGCATGTTCGATCTTCCGATACCCACCTGTCCAGTTGGGTGTGTCAATCATGGCGATAGGTTTTCCCTAAGCAGATGCCGATTGACTCCGGTTTCGTCATTGAGTCGCTCATCAGTCCTCCACAATTTGCGACTCCTGGGTGGGAGAGGTGCTCGGTTGATTGTTGCGATCGCGCAGTCGCCCAATCGTGCTCTCGACCAGTCTGGTCAATTTGTGTGCGGCGCCGTCGACGGCTTGGTGCACGGTCGCGGCCTGGTGAGTGACAGCTATGGGCTGATGACCTTGAAGACGGGCTTCCAGCACACAGCGCTTGTCGTTCGCGCCGCTCTTGTGGCCATTCTCGTCAGTCAGATGGCATTCAACCCGCGTGACATGAGCGCTGATGCGGCTCAGGGCGTGCTCTACTAGACCTCTGACGTGAGTCGCCAGCGCCTCGTGACCTTCGATGTTACGGTCGGTATTGATTTGGACCTGCATGGTGTTCTCCTGTTCTCTCGTTGCTTGGTGAAATATGTGCTGGTCCAGCGGGCTTGGGTCAAGAGCGCTCACACGCCCCATGTGACGGGCGTCTTGTCCTGCAATGATCGTTCCAGCAATTCGAGAATCGGCGGCGCCCGCTGGAACAAACGAATGCTCTGCTCCGCATTGCCCGCGGTGGCTGTGTCCCTGTCAGCCTCGACGGCGTGCTTCAAGGCGGCGATTGCAGCAGGTAACTGTTCAACAGTAATGATGCCCTGGGTCGCGGAAGAATCCTTGCCCAACAGTTCCAGTATCTGTTTGCCGCCGGCTTCAAGCATGATCACATCGCCGCTCGCGGGGGATTTCAAGGTAATCAACATGGCTGCTATCCTTTTTGAAAGAGGTCCATCGGGCCTCTGCCATCGCGGCGGAAATGTTCCAACACCCACCTGCGGACGACAAAGGTGCTGCTTATTTTTTCATCTTCGCCTGATTGCCAGAAGCCGTCTGTTCGAAGGCGCACCTTCCCCAAAGCCGCAAATCAAGTCTGTTGTTTCGCGGTTGGCATATTCAGGCGCCTGGCCCGCAATCCATGCAGCGCTCTATCACTTCAGGGTCAATGTGCAGGGAACGGTTCAGGTCGCGTAAAGCGGTGCGCAACCCCTCTTCGATGACCGGATGATAGAAGGGCATTTCCAGCATTTGGGAGACTGTCATGCGGTTTTGCGCCGCCCAAGCCAGCAGATGCCCGATATGTTCGGCGGCAGGGCCGAACATTTCCGCGCCCAGAAACAAGCCGCTGCCCTGCTCGGCATAGACTTTCAGAATTCCTTTGTTACGCAGCATGACGCGACTGCGCCCCTGGTCCTCGAAGGACACCTGCCCCATTGCGAAGCGATCCTTGAAGTGCTGGTGCAGCTGGTCCAGATTGAAGCCGACCGACGCCACTTGCGGGTCGGCGAACACCACGGCCAGCGGCGTGCGTCGCAAGCCCGGGCGCACGTCGGGATAACGACCGGCATTCGCGCCGGCAATGCGCCCCTGATCGGCAGCTTCGTGCAACAGGGGAATCTCGTTGCTGGCGTCGCCGGCGATAAAGATCGGGCTGTTGCCGCACTGCATGGTGTCGCGGTCAAACAGGGGCACGCCACGTTCATTCAGCTGCAGTCCAGAGTTCTTCAATCCCAATCCGGCGATATCCGGCGCACGCCCGGTCGCCGCCAGCACATAATCGAAGTGCTCGGTTTGCCAGGCGCCTTCCCGATGCAGGTAATGAACCTCGACTCCGGCGGCAGTTTCAGTGACTGATTTCACCTGCGCCGACGCATCCAGGTAGAACTCTTCATTGAAGGTCTGCTTGGCGTAGTCGCGAATCTCGGGATCATGAATGCCAGCAACGCCTCCGCCGATGCCGAACATTTTCACCTTCACTCCCAGGCGACTCATCGCCTGGCCCAGTTCCACCCCAAGCACACCTGGGCCCAATACCATCAGGCTCTTCGGCAAGGCTGGCAAATCGAATATGTTTTCATTGGTCAACAAATGCGTTTTACATCCTTTCAACAGCGGCGGCAGAAACGGAATGCTGCCGGTGGCGATCACGATGCGCTGGGCGTGAATCGCCTGGCCCTGCTCCGTCAGCAGGGTATGGGCATCCTGAAAACTGACCTTTGCCATTAGCCGGTCGACTTGCGGAATGGAATCAACCGACTCCAGCACGAATCCGACAAAGCGGTCCCGTTCGCGTTGCACCCTGGCCATCACCGCTGCGCCGTCCACGCGTACCTCTTTGACATGCACGCCGAATGGATCGGCATGGCGCGCCTGATGAGCGGCTTCCGCTGCGGCAATCAGCAACTTGCTGGGCATGCAAGCGACGCGGGCGCAGGTTGTGCCATAAACGCCGCCTTCGATCAGCAACACTGAATCAGTATGGGATCGCGCGGCCCGGTAGGCGCCCATACCTGCGGTGCCTGCACCAATGATGGCGACATCGACATGAATCGGGGTCATGAGAAATTACTCCAATGCATAGTGTGGGCAGCCGGGTTGGCTGACAGTGTGATCCGCGGCGGGGGACTGGCGTTGGGGTTGATATAAGTCAGCATGATTGTTCTCGGGTTCGCTTTGTTTTCCATGCATGGTACACATCCATCCCGGAATCGCATGTTGGCTGGCGCACAGAGCAAAGTGGACTTCGGTGGTCTCAGCGCCGATTTCGCTGGCGGCGATCATGGCCTTGTCGGTGCCGCCGGAGAGCGCGTAGAGCTTCAGCCGGTTGTGGCGTTCGCGAATTCCTTATTGAGCGGGAAGCTGTGCCGGGCCGTCGCGGCGGTATGGTCGTTGCGGTAGCGGGCGTCGAAGCCCGACAGGTCGAGTTCGCTGTCGATCAGGTGGTTGAGCGCGTGTTCGAAGGTGCCGGGCAGCAGTTGCCGTTCAAGATCGACGGCAAGAAACCGCGGGCTGGTGTCGATGGGTTTGTAGTGGGCCATGGGGAGAATCCTGTATGTACTTCACATTGGAACCTTGTTATTCCATTTGGTTCACAGCACAATGCGGGCATGAATTCACTTTTTCTACAGCGTCGTTAGGCCCCTTGTAGTTGCCCCCGGATGTTGGACTGATGGACAACGATAACCTATGTTGGTACTATCTCCAACATGAAAGCCGTTGAACTCATTAGCACACGCATTCCCTACTCCGAGTTGGCGTTTGCGGAATTGGTACTGTGGCGCCTGACGAAGCCGGTCGAAGGGTCGTTACATCGGTTCAAGTACAGGCTGGCGTATGTCGTGCGGGGAGAATGCGTCTTACGCTATGACAACGAAGTTGGGAAGGGCGATCATAGGCATTTTGGTGAAAGGGAAAGTTCCTATGCATTCACAACACCGGAACAGTTGATCGCTGACTTCCAGAAAGACATTGCGAGGTGGAACCATGAAAACCGTAACTCTTGATGTGCGAACGCCTGCTGATTCGATGGCCGACTTTGCGCGGGCGTGGAATACAGGCAAACCCCAGAAGTCCGCCCACATCAGCTTTGCCTCCCCGGAACTGCTTTGGCGAGTGTTAACCCAAAAGCGGTGGGAGCTGCTTAAGGTTCTTTGCGGTGCTGGCCCCGTGTCAATCCGCGAAGCCGCACGACGTGCCGGGCGTGATGTAAAGGCCGTCCATGGCGATGTCACTGCGCTACTCAACGCAGGAGTCCTCGACCGCACGGATGATGGACGCATCGTCTTCCCGTTCGAGGCCGTGAAAGTAGAGTTTCTGTTGCAGGCGGCATAAGCGTGGCAGAGTGCCAGGGGCCGAACCCGGCAGTCGAGCGGACCTGCGCGAAAAGCCGCGCAGCTCCGGTGACTTCTACGTTCGGTTCCATAGAAGCGCGCACTACCGCCCGTTTGACAACCACCATTAGTGTAGCTACAGTAATGCATGCGTATCGAATTCGATCCAGCCAAGGATGAGGCAAACCAAGCGAAACACGGCGTGTCCTTGCTCATGGCGGTCGAACTCGATTGAGAAGCCGCGCTGGTGTGGGTTGATGAACGGTTTGAGTACAACGAGATGCGAATGATTGCGCTCGCTCCGAACGCCGAAATCCTTTACTACGTGGCCTTTGTAGATCGTGGCAATGTGCGAAGGATCATCAGCCTTCGCCGCGCCAATCGTCGTGAGGTAAAGCACTATGTCCAAAGTCTCTAAACGACCTGCCGTTCGCATGCCCACCGCGGCCGAAGACAAGGCCATTACAGCGGCAGCCAAAGGCGATCCCGGTGCACAGCCCCTCACACCTACTCAGCTAAAGGCAATGGTTCCCTTGAGGTCGCTGCGTGGGCGACCAAAGTCCGAAAACAAGAAGCTGCTTGTATCGGTGCGTTACAGCCCCGAGGTCGTTGCCTACTTCAAGTCCACGGGCGAAGGCTGGCAATCACGCATGGACGGCGTGCTGCGTCAGTATGTTTCGCGCCACTCCCGTAGCGCATAGATATGTAGCCGAACCCGTCGTTCCAGAGGACGCTGCGCGATGAAGCCGCGCAGCGCCTCTGAACTTGGACGTTGAACGTCTGCTTTCCTAAACGCTGACGGTCGGCTGTGGCCGAAAACCGGTAGATCAAATTGCATTCTCCCCGATCTTGAAGTCAGCCTGACCGCGGTTTCGTCATTCTTCCGGCGCAGGCCGGGTTGACCGGCATACATGCTTCCCGGATAACCGGATTTGAACGAATTTGAATATGGCGGCCGTTCCTGAAGGCCGCCATGCCGCGCACCTGAAATAGTTTGTGGCGCCGGCAGTGTTCATGGCCGGCGCGGTTGGGTCGGTCAGGTGGAGAGCTTGCGGCCGAGCCTGGCTTCGACGGCGTCGATCTTCGACTGCATGCGGCTGGCGGGGCCGGCTCGATAGTCGACCTTGATGCTGGCGCCGATGCGGCCGCAATCGCTGCGCATCGCCGCGAAGCAGGCGCCGACCACGGCCATCACTTCGTCCCATTCGCCCTCGATGATCGTGCCCATCGGCGTCAGCTGGTAGGGCAGGCCGCTCTTGTCGATGATGTCGAGCGAGCGGGCCACATAGGGGCTGACACTTTCCCCCTGGCTCATGGGCGACATGGAGAATTCGAGCAGGACCATGGCAAACTCCTTTCGTAAGCGTGGGGAGGGAGGATACCCGCTCCGGCGAAAACCTTGCCGCGCGGCGTTTGGCCGGCGCGAAAGTCGGCGCTGGCAGGACGGCGGTCGCGGGTCAAGTGTGACGGTTTATCCTAAAAACCTCAGTTCGCACCACGGAGATCACGGAGGACACGGAGAAACGGCGCAAGCATACAAAATTCAGGCGCACCCAACGGGTGACAGGCTCTTATTACGTAACGCCTGGTTTTTTCTCCGTGATCACCGTGTCCTCCGTGGTGAACTGCTTTTTCTAGGTTTATTGGCCACAACGGTCATTTCATGCCTCCCACATGGAAACTACTTGAAAGAAGACGGCAGATTTAGCAAGAACGAAGTTTCCGTTTCAGACGAACTGACCTCGACCGTACCTTCGTGCGCGGCAATGATCGAGCGGGTAATCGCCAACCCGAGGCCCGATCCCTCGCTCGTCCGTTGCCGCGAACCGTCCACGCGGTAGAACCGGTCGAACAACCTGGGTAGGTGTTCGGCCGGAATGGGCGGCCCGGTGTTTGTCACCGCCATGCAGGCCCGGCCGGCGGCGTCGGTATCGATAGTGACGCGGATGCGGCCGTGCGCCGGCGTGTGCCGCAGGGCATTCGAAAGCAGATTACTGACCGCCCGGCGCAGCATCAGTCGGTCGCCCGTGACGGTGGCGCCGCCGCTGAACGTGAGTTCGATCGATTTCTCGTCAGCGAGCAGCGCGTAGAACTCGATCAGATCGCCGACCTCGTCGGCCAGATTGACCTGTTCGCGGTGCGGGATGATCTGGTGGTTGTCCGCTTTGGCGAGGAACAGCATGTCGGCAATTGTTCGCGATAGACGCTCGAACTCCTCGATATTGGAGCCAAGTATCTCGCGGTATTCATCGACTGAACGGGCCTTGGCCAGTGTCACCTGGGTCTGCGTCAGCAGATTGCTGACGGGTGTGCGTAGCTCGTGTGCCAGGTCCGACGAGAAATCGGACAGGCGCTGGAAGGATTCTTCGAGGCGCGACAGCATCAGGTTGAGCGTGCCGGCCAGGTCGGCCAGTTCTTCCGGCACCGACTCGGCGGGCAGGCGCATGTGCAGGCGATGGGCGGTGATTTCGGCGGCCTGCTGGCTGATCGTGCGCAGCGGGACGAGTCCGCGGCGGACGACGAACCAGCCGAGCACGGCCATCAGCACCGAAGCGGCAGCGATGAAGGCAAACAGCGTTATGCGGAATTCCTCCATGAACTCCTCGTGGTGCGTGGTATCGGTAGCGATCAGTACCGTATAGCGCGTTTGCCCGTCGGCACCGGCCAGCACGCTGGCGGCGATGGCGCGCCAGGGCGTGCCGTCGAAGGACTGCCAGCGCAGCATCGGCATCGCCGCGCCGGGTGGTTTGTCCTGCAACAGCGACGCGGGAAAATCCAGCGACTCGTTCTGAAAGAGCGGCTGCCGGTCGGGGCCGAGCACATGCACGACCAGCCCGTGGTGGCCGGTCAGTGCGCTGTCCAGTTGCGCGACCAGCGTTTGGTCGCCGGGATTCCGGGCGGCTTTTTCCAGGATGTGGCGGGTCAGCTCCAGCTTGCCGGAAAGCATGTCGCGGTCCTGGTCGGCGAAATGGTGGTCGACGGCATGAGTGATCAGCAGGCCGAGCGCGAACAGCACCACCGCCGCCGACAGGGCGAACAGCAGTGTCAGGTTGAGCGCCAGCGACGGGCGGCGGGTGCGCGTCACGACGGCACTTCCAGCACGTAGCCCATGCCGCGCACGGTCTGGATCAGTTTCGGCTCGAAGCCTTCGTCGACCTTCTGGCGCAGGCGCTTGATGGCGACTTCGATAACATTGGTATCGCTGTCGAAATTCATGTCCCAGACCTGCGAGGCGATCAGCGAACGCGGCAGCACCTCGCCCTGGCGCCGCATCAACAATTCGAGCAGGGCGAATTCCTTGACCGTCAGATCGATGCGGGTGCCGGCGCGGCTGACCCGGCGCCGCAGCAGATCGAGTTCCAGGTCGGCGACCCGCAATTGCTCGGCCTCCTTCGCCTTGGCGCCGCGCCGCAGCAAGGTGCGAACCCGTGCCAGCAGCTCGGAAAAGGCGAAGGGCTTGACCAAATAATCGTCGGCACCCAGTTCGAGGCCCTTGACGCGGTCCTCGACCGGATCGAGCGCGGTCAGGAAGAGCACTGGCGTCTCCTTGCCGGCCCGGCGGATGCCCTGCAGGATCTGCCAGCCGTCGATGCCGGGCAGCATGACGTCGAGGATGATCAGCGCATAGCTCTCGTTTAACGCCATGTGGAGGCCGTCGAAACCATTGGCAACCAGATCGACGACAAAACCGGCTTCGCTCAGCCCCTGCCTGAGATAGGCGCCGGTCTTTTCTTCATCTTCGACAACCAGGATTTTCATGATCAGGGGGCGCGGCGGCAATGACAATGTCCGGATTTTGCCCGGATTTCGTCGTCGCCCGGGAAAACTGACAAGAATGTAATCCGCCGGTCAGCCTTTTGTCGGCCAGCGCTTGCAATACTGCGCCGACAGCCTGGGAGGGGCGGCACGGCAGCGCCCGGGCACCGAACTGATGGAAACCAACGAATGAATCGAATACGCATCAACTGGGGCGGCCTGCTCATCGCCGGCCTGCTCGCGCTACCGGCGCATGCCGGGGGCACGCTGGCAAGTGCGGTGGATGCCGCCTGGCAACGCGCCGTCGCTGCCCGTGCGGCGATTGGCGAGCAGCGTGCGGCCGAGGCCGTTGCCGAAAGCGCCGGGCGCTGGTGGGCGGAACCGCCATCTATCGCCCTCAGCCACCGCAACGACCGCTGGCACGACGATTTCGGCAAGCGTGAATCGGGTGTCGATCTCAGTCTGCCACTGTGGTTGCCCGGGCAACGCAGCGCCCACGGCGAGGCTGCCGTGGCAGGGCTGGCGCAGAGCGAGGCAGCGCAACGCGCGGCGCGCTGGCGGCTCGCCGGCGAAGTGCGCGAAAACGCCTGGCGGCTCGCTGCGCTGCAGGCGGAAATGGCCCAGATGGTGGCTGCCGCCGACAGCCTGAAGCGGCTCGCCGCCGACGTCAGCCGCCGCGTGGAGGCCGGCGAATTGCCGCGCACCGATCTGCTGGCCGCGCAAGCCGAGGAGTTCGCTGCCCGCAACCGGCAGGGCAGCGCCGAAATGCAACTGCGCGAAGCCAGGATGCAGTGGCGCATGCTGACCGGTCTCGAATACCTGCCGGAAGCTGCGGCGCTGGTCGAAACCCTGCCTGCCAATGTGGCCGTCGGCGACGACCATCCAGCTTTGCAGGAAGCCGCCGCCGCAGCGGAAAGTGCGGCACGCCAGCTTGATCTTGCCCGCAAGTCTGGCCGCGCGCCTCCCGAATTGACCGTCGGCTGGCGGCGTGACATTGGGGGTCGCGGCATCCCCGGCGAGAACAGCGTCGTCGTCGGCGTGCGCCTGCCCTTCGGCACCGATGATCGCAACAAGCCGTTGCTGGCGCGTGCCGCAGCCGCCACCGACGTTGCCCGCACCCGCGAACTGCGCCAGCGGGCACAGGTTGAGGTGACGGCTGCCGTCGCCCACGTAGCGCTGAGTCTGGCCGACGTGCAGGCCGCGAGTGCCAGCGAACAGGCCAGACTGTTGCGCGAGCGCAGCGGCCTGCTCGAACGCTCCTTCGCCGCCGGCGAACTGGCGCTGCCCGAACTCTTGCGCGCGCTGGCTGCGGCCAGCGAGGCCAACGCTTCCGCCGCCCGCCAACAGGCCCTGCTTGGCCTGGCGCGTGCCCGATTACTGCAATCCCTGGGACAACACCCATGACCCCGATCTTCTGCCGACCTGCCGCGCTGCGCGGCTGCCTGGCCGCCCTGGCGCTGGCCATCGCCCTGCCGCTGGCTGCCGCCCCCGGTGCCCACGGCCCTGGCGGCGAACATCTCGACGCCCCGTCTAGCCAGATCGGCGGCACCCTGCTGCCGCGCCTGGAGGCCAATTCCGACCTGTTCGAACTGGTTGCCGAACTGAAGGATGGCCAGTTGCGCATTTACGTTGACCGCTACGTCAGCAATGAACCGGTGGCCGATGCCTCGGTCGAGGTCGAATCGGGCAATTTCAAGGCGCTGGCCGCCTACCAGGCCGCCGCGGGCTACTACCTGCTGGAGGCCCCCGACTTTCTCAAGGCGCTCGGCGCACCCGGCGAACACCCGCTGGTGTTCACGATCCTGGCCGGCGAAGATGCCGATCTCATCAATGGCACCCTCGATACGCGCAGCGCGGATGCCGGGTACGGGAACGATCATGGCCACAGCCATGCCCTGGAATGGACAGCCTGGGGTGTCGGTGGCCTGCTCGCCACCGGTCTGCTCGTCGTTGCGCTACGCCGCCGGCAACAGCGGATGAAAGCCGGAGGACTGCAATGAGATACGCACGTACGACCTGTCACAGCTTCGCCGGCCTGCTCTGTGCGCTGATCGTCGCCGGTGCCCAGGCGGCCCCCGGTGCCCACGGTCCGAACGGCGAACACCTCGATGCCCCCGGCGGCGCGGTCAGCGCTTCCGGCCTGGCCCGCCTGCCGGACGGCAGCGTGACCATTCCCAAGGCCGCGCAGCGGCGCATGAACATCCGCACCGAACTGTCGGTGGAAGGTCAGGCGGCAGCGACGCTGGAACTGCCGGCGGTGGTTGTCGTCGATCCAAATGCCGGCGGCCGCGTCCAAACCATCCACGGGGGGCGCGTCGAGATGGGCAATCAGGGCTTGGCGACCATCGGCAAGGCGGTGCGACGTGGCGAGGTGCTCGGTTACGTGCGCTACGAGGGCGACCCCTACGCGCTCGCCGGCCAGCAGGCGCAACTGGCCGAGGTGCGTGCCCGCCGGCTGGTCGCCGAACAACGGGCAACGCGGCTGGCCGGGCTCGAAGGCTCGGTGGCGCGCAAGGATATCGACGCGGCCCGGGCCGAAGCGCAGGCGCTGGACGAGCAGGAACGCAGTATCGGTGCCGGCATCGGTGCCCGCGAAGCGCTGCGGGCGCCAGTCGCGGGTGTCGTCGCCCGGGCCGACGTGATCGTCGGCCAGGTTGTCGAATCGCGCGACATCCTTTTCGAGATCGTCGATCCGGCGCGGCTGATGGTCGAGGCCAGCGTTGCCGATCCGGCGCTGGCCGGGCGCATCGCCGGCGCCGCGCTGAAGGAAGCGGGTGCGGCGCAACTGGCTCTGGTCGGTGTCGGTGCAGCGCTGCGCGAAGGGCGTTTGCCGCTGCGCTTTTCGGTGACGGGCAGCGAACGCCTGCCGCTCGCCGTCGGCCAGCCAGTCAGCCTGGTCGTCCGTCTCAACGAGGAGATCAAGGGCATCGTGCTGCCGGCGCAGGCGGTGGTGCGCAATCCGGCCAACGAGCCCATCGTCTGGATCAAGTCCGGCGCCCACCGCTTCTTCCCGCAGCCGGTCCGGTTCCGTACGCTCGACGCCGAGCGGGTGGTGATTACCCACGGGCTGGGGGCCGACAACCGCGTGGTGACCGAGGGCGCCGCCCTGGTCGCCCAGATTCGCTGAACGGGGCCGCGCATGTTCAACTGGATCGTTCGCTACAGCCTGCACAACCGGCTGTTCGTGCTGGCTGTCGCCGGCCTGCTGATGGCCTATGGCGCGCTGACCGCCTGGCGCACGCCGGTCGATGTCTTCCCCGACCTCAACAAGCCGGTGATCACCGTGCTGACCGAAGCCGGCGGCATGGCGCCACAGGAAGTCGAGCAACTCGTCACCTTCCCGCTCGAAACCGCCCTCAACGGCATGCCGGGCGTGACCCGCGTGCGTTCGACCTCGGGCGTCGGGCTGTCCATCGTTTATGCCGAGTTCGATTGGGGCACCGACATCTACCGCAACCGCCAGCTGGTCGCCGAGCGCCTGGCGCTGGTCCGCGAGCAGATGCCGGGCGACGTCACGCCGGTGATGGGGCCGGTGTCGTCGATCATGGGCGAAATCATGCTGGTCGCCCTGCCACTCGTGCCCGGCGACGGCAGCAGCCCGGCGGCGACGCCGATGCAGGCGCGCGAGTATGCCGATTTCGTGCTCCGGCCGCGCCTGCTGTCGATCCCCGGCGTCGCGCAGGTGATCCCGATCGGCGGCGAGGTGCGCACGCTGCGCGTGGCGCCGGATACCGCCCGGATGGCCCAGTTCGGCGTCACGCTGACGCAGGTCGAGCAGGCGCTCAAAGGCTACGCGGGCAATGCCGGTGGTGGCTTCATCGACCTGAAGAGCCGCGAATACCTGATCCGCCATCTCGGTCACACTAACCGGGTCGAGGACCTGGCCGGTATCGCCGTGGCCTGGAAGGACGGCCGGCCGATCCTGCTCGACCAGGTGGCCGGCGTCGCCTTCGCCGCCGGCCTGAAGCGCGGCGACGCCGGTTACAACGGCCTGCCGGCGGTGGTCGTCAGCGTGCAGAAGCAGCCGCAGGCCGACACCGTCGAACTGACCGGCCAGATCCAGCGGGCGCTGGATGAACTCAAGCAGGGACTGCCCACCGGCCTGGCCGAGCCGCGCGTGCTGTTCCGCCAGTCCGACTTCATCGAGGCCTCGATCGGCAACGTCGCCGAGGCCCTGCGCGATGGCGCCATCATGGTCGCCATCGTGCTCTTTGCCTTCCTGCTATCGGTGCGGACGACGGTCATCTCGCTGACCGCGATTCCGCTGTCGCTGGCGGTGACGGCCCTGGTTTTCCAGTGGCTCGGGCAGTCGATCAACGTGATGACCTTGGGCGGTCTGGCGATCGCCATCGGCGAGTTGGTCGACGACGCGGTGGTCGATGTCGAGAACATCCTGCGCCGGCTCAGGCAGAACCGCCTGGCCGGCAACCCGCTGTCCCTGCTGGAGGTGGTGCGGCGGGCCAGTGTCGAAGTGCGCAGCGGCGTCGTCTACGCGACCATCATCGTCGTCCTCGTCTTCGTCCCGTTGTTCGCCCTGCCGGGTATCGAGGGGCGGTTGTTCACACCGCTCGGCATCGCCTACATCGTCTCCATCGGCGCCTCGCTGCTGGTCGCCATGACGGTGACGCCGGTGATGTGCTACTACCTGCTGCCGACGATGAAGAACCTCGATCATGGCGACAGCCCGCTGGTCGCCTGGCTCAAGCGCCAGGACACGCGCCTGCTGCACTGGTCGTTTCCGCGTGCCCGCGTCCTGATCCTGGTTGCGGTGCTGGCCGTCGTTACCGCCGCCGCGACGATTCCCTTCTTCCCGCGTGCCTTCCTGCCGGCCTTCAACGAGGGCTCGCTGGTGCTTGGCCTGGTGATGCAGCCGGGCACCTCACTGGCCGAGGCCAACCGCATCGGCAGCGTTGCCGAGACGCTGATCGGCGAAGTGCCCGAAGTGACGCAGGTCGGCCGTCGCACCGGCCGGGCCGAGTTGGACGAGCATGCCGAGGGGGTGCATTCGGCCGAGATCGACGTGGATCTGAAGCGCTCGGAACGCAGCCGTGAAGAAATCATGGCCGACATCCGCGACCGGCTGTCGACGCTGCCGGCACAGATGTCCATCGGCCAGCCGATCAGCCACCGCCTCGACCACCTGCTTTCCGGCGTGCGGGCACAGATCGCGCTGAAGGTTTTCGGCGACGATACCGACACCCTGCGCGGCCTGGCCGAGACGCTGCGCGGCCAGCTGACCGGCGTTCCCGGCCTGGTCGACCTGAGCGTCGAAAAGCAGGTGCTGATCCCGCAGATCACCGTCCGCCTCGACCACCGCAAGGCGGCGCAACTCGGCCTGGCGCCGGGCGAGGCGATTCGCGTGCTGCAGGCGCTGACCGACGGCGCCCACGGCGCCCAGATCGTGGACGGTGCCCGTCGCTACGACCTGGTGCTGCGCCTGCCCGACGAACGGCGCAGCCCGCAAGATCTGGCCCAGACGCTGGTCGACACACCGGCTGGCCGGGTGCCGGTAGCGACCTTCGCCAGCGTCGAGGAAGGCGACGGGCCGAACCAGATCGGCCGCGAGAACGGCCGCCGCCGCATCGTCGTCTACGCCAACACCGATGGCCGCGACATGGGCCAGGTGATCGCCGATATCCGCGCCATCGTTGCCGCCCAGACGCTGCCCACCGGCTACTTCATCAGCCTGGAAGGACAGTTCCAGGCCCAGGAGCAGGCGATGCGGCTGATCGCCGGCCTGTCGCTGGTATCGCTGGCGATGATCTTCCTCGTCCTTTATTCGCGCTACCGCTCGGCGGTATTGGCTGGCATCGTCATGGCCAACATTCCGCTGGCGCTGATCGGTTCGGTCGTCGCCATGTGGCTGGCCGGCGTGCAGCTGTCGGTCGCCTCGATGGTCGGCTTCATCACGCTGGCCGGCATCGCCACCCGCAACGGCATCCTCAAGATCAGCCACTACATCAACCTGTGCAAGTTCGAGGGCGAGCAGTTCTCGCAGGCGATGATCGTGCGTGGCTCGCTGGAGCGCCTGACGCCGGTGCTGATGACGGCGCTGGTCGCGGCTTTCGCGCTGACGCCGCTGCTGCTGGCGGCGGATGCGCCGGGCAAGGAGATATTGCATCCGGTGGCGGTGGTGATCTTCGGCGGGCTGGTCAGCTCGACCCTGCTCGACACGCTGCTGACACCGGTTCTTTACTGGCTGTTCGGCCGCGCGCCGACGGCGCGCCTGCTGGCCGAAACTCCGGAACGCGAGGGAAATTCGGAAACCTTCTGACAGGCCGCGGGCAGCCGCCTACGCAAGCGCTGCCCACCCCATTGGAGAAATCAAATGTTCAAGAAATACGTCGCCATCGTACCTATCGCCCTGATCACCCTGGCCATGCTCGGCGCCAGTCCTGTCATGGCCCATGGCGGTGCCGTCGCCAAGCACGGCGGGATCGCCCAGATGGCCAGCGACTTGTCCTTCGAACTGGTGCCCGGCCCGGAAGGCGTGGTGATCTACGTCGAGGACCACGGCCAGCCGCTGGCGCCGACCGGCATGAGCGGCAAGCTGACGATCCTCACCGGCTCGGAAAAAACCGAGGCTCCCTTGGTCGTTGCCGGTGACAAGCTGGAAGCGAAAGGTGTCAAGCTGGGCAAAGGCAGCAAAGTGGTTGCGAGCTTGAAGACGGCGCAACAAAAGTCAATTACGGTGCGGTTCAGCGTCAGATAGACGGTCCACTGAGCGGAGCCCGAATCGTTCTGCTCCGCGAAATGCATCCTGATCTGGATCCCGTGATGCCAGTTCCCGTTTGGCAGGCAGGGCACGGACACGTTTCGCTGCCGACCCTGACGGGCAAACATGTGAATGTCAGGAAAGGTACTTGAAGCGGAAGTGCCGGCCGTTGCGAAGCAGATGTTCGCGGCAATAACTCTGATGGTTGCAACGCAGCGCACCGCGATGGTGGCGCATTGCGGGTTCTTGGTTCGGGAAATCAAATGAACCTGGAAAAAGCAGTTCACCACGGAGGAGACGGTGATCACGGAGAAAAAAACAGGGCGTTACGAAATATGAGCCTGTCGCCCGTTGGGTGCGCCTGAATTTTGTGTGCTTGCGCCGTTGCTCCGCGTCCTCTGCACTCTCTGTGGTGCGAACCGGGGTTTTTGCCTGACACGTACCGGGGGCGGCACTGCTCAAGCTTCCCATAACCCCGGTCATGGCGGGACGGCGCAAGCCGGATTCGCCGTGTTGAAGGGGGCAGCGGTCAGAAGCCGAACAGCCGCGCCAGTTCGGTGCCGGGGGAGGGCGCGCGCATGAAGGCTTCGCCGACGAGGAAGGCATTGACGTTGTGCTGCCGCATCAGCGCCACGTCGGCGGGGGCGAGGATGCCCGATTCGGTGACGACAATGCGGTCGGCGGGGATGCGGGAAAGCTGCGACAGCGTGGTGTCGAGGCTGACCGCGAAAGTGCGCAGGTTGCGGTTGTTGATGCCCTGCAGCGGCGTCTTGAGCCGCAGCGCGCGGTCGAGTTCGCCGGCATCGTGGCTTTCGACCAGCACGGCCATGCCGAGCGAGAGGGCGAGGTCTTCGAGTTCGGCCATCTGCGTGTCCGTGAGCGCGGCGACGATCAACAGGATGGCGTCCGCGCCCATCGCGCGGGCTTCATAGACCTGATACGGGTCGATCATGAAGTCCTTGCGCAGCACCGGCAGCGTGCAGGCGGCGCGCGCCTGTTGCAGGTATTCCGTGCTGCCCTGAAAGAACTGGCGGTCGGTGAGCACCGAGAGGCAGGCGGCGCCGTGCTTTGCGTAGTCGGCGGCAATCTCGGCGGGGTGGAAGTCGGGGCGGATCACGCCTTTCGAGGGACTGGCCTTCTTGATTTCAGCGATGATCGCCGTCCCCATCAACGCGGCGGATCCGGCTTGCGCCGTCCCGCCAGCGCCGACTTTTGCCTTGATGGCGCCGATGAAGTCGCGTGGCGCGGTTTGCGCTTCCGCTGCGGCGCGCACGGCCACCAGCGGCGTGGCGGCTTGCGCGCTGGCAACTTCCTCGCGCTTGACGGCGAGGATCTTGTTCAGGATGTCGCTCATCTTGCCCGCCCCTCCCATCCTCCCCTCACGGGGAGGTGACGGGTGTTCGCCGCTGCGCGGCTCCGCGTTCCTGACTGCGCCGCCCTTGGGGCGGCCCGGCGGGCGGCGCTCATAGGCTGTTCGTGACCTTCACGAACTGGTCGAGCTTGGCGCGCGCCGCGCCGCTGGCGATGGTCGCGCGCGCCAGCGCGATGCCGGCGCCGATGTCGGCGGCCAGGTTGGCGGTGTAGAGGGCGGCGCCGGCGTTGAGGCAGACGATCTCGAGCGCCGGTCCCGGCTGGTTGTCGAGCACGCCGAGCAGGCGGTCCTTCGACTCGGCGGCGTCGGCGACCTTGAGGTTGCGGCTGGCGATCATCGACAAGCCGAAGTCCTCGGGATGGATTTCATATTCACGGATCTCGCCGTCCTTGAGCTCGCCGACCAGCGTCGCCGCGCCGAGCGATATCTCGTCCATGCCGTCCTTGCCCCAGACGACCATCACATGTTTGGCGCCGAGGCGCTGCATGACGCGCACCAGGATGCCGACCAGGTCGGGGTGGAAGACGCCGAGCAGGGTGTTGGGTGCGCCGGCCGGGTTGGTCAGGGGGCCGAGGATGTTGAAGATGGTGCGCACGCCCATCTCGCGGCGCACCGGGGCGACGTTCTTCATCGCCGGGTGGTGGTTGGGCGCGAACATGAAACCCATGCCGGTGGCCTTGATGCACGCCGCCACCTGCGGCGCCTGCAGGTCGATCTTCGCGCCGAGCGCTTCGAGCACGTCGGCGGCGCCGGACTTCGACGAGACCCCGCGGTTGCCATGCTTGGCGACGGTGGCGCCGGCCGCGGCAGCGACGAAGGCCGATGCGGTGGAAATGTTAAACGTCTGGGAGCCGTCGCCGCCGGTGCCGACGATGTCGACGAAATGCGGATTGTGTGGTGTTTCGACCTTGGTGCACAGCTCGCGCATCACCGTCGCGGCGGCGGCGATTTCGCCGATGGTTTCCTTCTTGACGCGCAGGCCGGTGAGGATGGCGGCCATCATCACCGGCGAGACTTCGCCTTGCATGATCAGCCGCATCAGGTGCAGCATTTCGTCGTGGAAGATTTCGCGGTGTTCGATGGTGCGCTGGAGCGCTTCCTGGGCGGTGATCATGTTGTCTCCGATGGGCCGCCCCGAGGTGGCGACGAGTCAGTAACCGGAAGCCGCGCAAGCGGCTGAACCACAGTCACCCCTTTCCTCGGGAAGGGGGATGGGGGGAAGGTCGTCAAGGTCATTTTCCTTCGAGGAAGTTCCTCAGCAGGGCGTGGCCATGCTCGGTCATGATGGATTCGGGGTGGAACTGCACGCCCTGGATCGCGTGTTCCCTGTGCCGCACGCCCATGATCTCGCCGTCGTCGGTCCAGGCGGTGACTTCGAGGCAGGTCGGCAGCGTGTCGCGGCGGATCGCCAGCGAGTGGTAGCGCGTGGCGGTGAAGGGATTGGGCAGGCCGGCGAAAACCCCCGTGTCGAGGTGCTGCACCGGCGACAGCTTGCCGTGCATGAGTTTCTGCGCATGGACGATTTCGCCGCCGAAGGCAAAGCCGATGCTCTGGTGACCGAGGCAGACGCCAAGGATCGGCAGCTTGCCGGCGAATTCCCGGATCGCCGCCACCGAGATGCCCGCCTCTTTCGGCGAGCACGGGCCGGGCGAAATGACCAGGTAGTCCGGCTTCATCGCGGCGATTTCCTTGAGCGTGATGGCGTCGTTGCGGAACACCTGAACGTCCTCGCCAAGCTCGCCGAAATATTGCACGAGGTTGTAGGTGAAGGAGTCGTAATTGTCGATCATCAAGAGAGACATATGCGGCTCCTTAGCTTAATCGCGTATCAAGGCCGGCTTCGGCCATTTCGGCGGCGCGCAGTTGCGCGCGCGCCTTGTTCAGCGTTTCCTGCCATTCGCTGTCGGGGTCGGAATCGGCGACGATGCCGGCACCGGCCTGCACGTAGATGCGGCCGTCCTTGACGACGGCGGTGCGGATGGCGATGGCCAGATCCATGTCGCCGTTGAAGCCGAGATAGCCGACGCTGCCGGCGTAAATGCCACGCTTGGTCGGTTCCAGCTCGTCGATGATTTCCATCGCGCGCACCTTCGGCGCGCCGGATACCGTGCCGGCGGGGAAGGTGGCGCGCAGCACCGAGACCGGGCCTTCGTCGTCTTTCAGTTCGCCTTCGACGTTGGACACGATGTGCATGACATGGGAGTAGCGTTCGACGGCGTACTGTTCGGTGACCTTGACGCTGCCGATCTTGGCGACGCGGCCAACATCGTTGCGGCCGAGGTCGAGCAGTTGCAGGTGTTCGGCGCGTTCCTTTGCGTCGGCGAGCAGTTCCGCCGCCAGCGCTTCATCCTCCGTGACCGTGGCGCCGCGCTTGCGGGTGCCGGCGATGGGGCGCAGGGTAATGCGCTTGCGGTGCTGCTCGCCTTGGCCTTCGCCTTCGAGGCGCACGAGGATTTCCGGCGAGGCGCCGACCACCTGAAAATCGCCGAAGTCGAAGAAGAACATGTAGGGCGACGGGTTGAGGGTGCGCAGTGCGCGATACAGCGCCAGCGGGCTGGCGGTAAACGGCTTGCTCATGCGTTGCGACAGCACCACCTGCATGACATCGCCATCGACGATGTATTGCTTGGCGCGGCGCACGGCGGCCTTGAAGTCTTCCTCGGGGAATTCAAAAGTCGGCGCTGCCGAGACGGCGACCTGGTCGGCGGGCAATTGCACCGGGGCGCGCAGCTTGGCGAGCAGTTCCTTCAGGCGGGCCTGCGCCTGCCGCCAGGCGCCGGGGAAACCGGGCTCGGCATACACCACCAGGGTCAGCTTGCCCGACAGGTTGTCGACGATGGCGATTTCTTCTGACAGCAGCAGCAGGATGTCCGGCACGCCGAGCGCGTCAGGCTTGTCGGTATTGGCCAGTTTGGGTTCGACGTAACGCACCGTGTCGTAACCGAACACGCCGACCAGCCCGCCGCAGAAACGCGGCAAGCCTTGCAGATCAGGCACCTTGAAGCGGGCCATGAACTCCGAGATGTAAGACATCGGATTGGTATGCTCGCGCCGTTCGGCGACGCGGTTGCCGGTCAACAGCAGGATGGTCGAATCAGTGACGGCGATGCGCGTCGGCGTGGTCAGGCCGATGAAGGAATAGCGGCCGAAACGTTCGCCGCCTTGCACTGATTCGAGCAGGTAGGAATGCGGGCCTTCGGCGAGTTTCAGGTAGATCGACAGGGGCGTGTCGAGGTCGGCGAAGGTTTCGAGGGTAACGGGAATGCGGTTGTAGCCCGCGAGGGCCAACCGGTCAAATTCGGATTCTTTCATGACAACTCCACTGCAAAGACTTGAACGAAGTTGCGCTGCTCGGGATGGAAACAGGCAGCGCCTTGGCGAGGAAATTCGGCGAGGAAATTCGGCGCGGAAATTCAGTGCCAGGGTCGCCAGGGCCAAGCCTCCGCCGCGCTGGGGCGGACCGGCTGCAGTGTCGTGGTGGAGTTGTTCATGGTTTGTGGATCAGCTCAGTCAATCAAATGCGCGGCTTCAAGAATGGACGCGACTATAGCATCGGCGGCAAGGCCCTGCACGTCCTGGCCTTCGTTGTAGCCGTAGGGCACGAGGAAGACGCGACAGCCGGCGGCGTGGCCGGCCTTGAAGTCATGTACCGAGTCGCCGATCAGCAAGGTGTCGGCAGGCGAGACGCCGAGCCGGCCACAGGCCCAGATTACCGGCATCGGATCGGGTTTGGGGCGCGGCAACTGGTCGCCGCTGACCGTCACGCTCATGTAGGGCGCGAGTCCGGTGCGTTCGAGCAGGGGCAGGGTGAAAGCTTGAGCCTTGTTGGTGATGACGCCGAGCGGCAAGCCCATGGCCTTGAGTGCCTGCAGTCCCTCGACGACGCCGGGGAAAGGTTTCGCGGCGCGACCGTTGAAATGTGCGTAGTGCTTTTTGAAGCTGGCGAGTGCGTCGGCCGGAGGCGGATCGGGATCGTCCGCCGCTTCGAGCTTGCCGGCGAGCACGCGCTTGACGAGATTGGGAATGCCGCGCCCGACATAGGCGCGGATGTCCAGAATGGCAACCGGCGGCCGGCCGAGGTCTTCCAGCATGCCGTTGGCGGCGGCATGCAGGTCGAGCACGGTGTCGAGCAGCGTGCCGTCCAGGTCGAGCAATACAGCTTTGACGGAAATCATCTTTGAACAGCCTCCAGTAGTCTTACCGCCGGGCCGCCCTCATTCGCCAATGAGGAAAGGCGGCACGCGGCGCCAGCCGCAATCCGCTCCACAGCTAAGGAAGCGCTGATCAAGTCCGTCACACCGGCGTAGGCCGGTGTCCAACTTGTAGATCTTCCTGGATTCCGGCTTGCGCCGGAATGACGAATCTGGACTTGATCAGAATTTCCCTAACAACAACGCACCCCGTGATAGCCGAGCGCAGCGAGCCACAGTCACCTCCCCGTGAGGGGAGGCCGGGAGGGGCGGGCCTTAATTTACCTTTGCCAGTTCGGCACGCATCGCGGCGATGACGCTGTTGTAACGCTGCGGGTCGCTGTCCTTGCCGGCGCCAAAGATGGCCGAGCCGGCAACGAAGGTATCGACGCCCGCGCGGGCGACTTCGGCGATGTTCGCCGGGCCGACGCCGCCGTCGATTTCGATGTTCACCTTAAGGCCCCGATCGTCGATCATCTTGCGCACGGCACGCGCCTTGTCGAGCACGTAGGGGATGAACTTCTGGCCGCCGAAGCCGGGGTTCACCGACATCAGCAGCACCATGTCGAGCTTGTCGAGGGTGTATTCGAGCACGTCCAGCGGCGTGGCCGGGTTGAAGACCAGGCCGGCCTTGCAGCCGTTTTCCTTGATCAGGCCGATGGTGCGGTCGACATGCTCGGAAGACTCCGGATGAAAGGTGATATAGGTGGCGCCGGCCTTGGCGAAATCGGGGATGATGCGGTCGACGGGCTTGACCATCAGATGCACGTCGATCGGCGCGGTGACGCCATGTTTCCTCAGTGCTTCGCAGACCAGCGGGCCGATGGTCAGGTTGGGCACGTAATGGTTGTCCATCACGTCAAAGTGCACGATGTCGGCGCCAGCCTTGAGGACGTTGTCCACCTCTTCGCCCAGCTTGGCGAAGTTGGCTGACAGGATGGACGGCGCGATGCGAAATGTCGTGGGTGCAGCCATGGGAGAACTCCTCTATTGATTAAATTAGAATGACCCCGATTTTAACGGTGTCGCCTATTGGCTCGACTAACATTTTTTGATGCCAACCATAAGCAAGGACGCCACAATGGCCGAATCAAAAAAGTACGAAATCACCATCGACGTGGCGACGCAGTATCTGCCCGAACAGTCCGCGCCCGATGCGCAGCGCTATTTTTTCGCCTATACCGTCACCGTGACGAATAGCGGCACGGTGGCCGCGCAACTCATTTCACGCCACTGGATCATCACCGATGCCGATGGCAAGGTGGAGGAAGTGCGCGGCCTGGGGGTGGTCGGCCATCAACCGCTGCTGAAACCAGGCGAAAGCTTCGAATACACCAGTGGCTGCCCGCTGTCCACGCCGGTGGGCACCATGAGCGGCAGCTATCAGATGGTCGCGGACGATGGCTTGCGCTTCGAGGCGGCGGTGCCCGAGTTCGTCCTAGCGATGCCGCGCACCCTGCACTGATTTCTGGATGATTTCCCTGGCCTCGGCCGTGGTGAGGACGCGCCATGGCAGCGGAATCAGTCCCGGCACTTTCTTCCGGTAGTCCCGATAGGCCGCGCCGAAATGGGTCTCCAGCTTGCGTTCTTCGAGCCGGGAGCCGATGACGAAATAAAGCGTGATGGCCACGGCAGAAACGAGCAGGGGTGCGTTCATGTCGCGCGTCCAGATCAGCAACAGCCCCAGCGCATACCAGGGGTGGCGCACGAAGCGATGGAACGCCGAGATGTGCAGGCCTTCGTGCTCGACGGCATCCTGGCGCTGCTCCTGCCGGGCACGGGTGCCAAGAAATTCGCCCATGTCGTAATGCCGGGTGGAAAGATAAAAGCCGGCCAGCGCCGCCAGGGCCAGGCCATTCGCCAGCCAGCCGGCCAGCCCGGTCCAGCGCCACAACCAGTCGCCGGGGATGGCGTAGGTGGCCCACACCAGCGGCAGCACCATGACGATGGCAATGGCGTTGTAGATCAGGCGGTAATACGGGGCAAGTTTCGGCCAGCGCCGCGTGACCCACGCCTTGACCGTCAGCGCGGCCAGCAGGGAATGCAGGCCGGCGTAAGCGACCCAGCCGCAGGCAAGCCAGAACAGGTCCATCAGTTGCGGCTCAGCTGCGGTAATCGGCGTTGATCTTCACGTAGTCGTAGCTGAAGTCGCAGGTCCAGACCCTGGCGGCCTGGCTGCCGCGCCCCAGGTCGACGCGAATCGTGATCTCGGCGGGTTTCATCATGGCGGCACCGGCTTCTTCCTGATAGCTTGCGGCGCGACCGCCGTTTTCGGAGACCAGGATCTCGTTTCCCCCGCTGCCGAGCCAGACCTTGACCTTGGTGTCGTCGAGGTCGGCCAGTGCGGGGTCGTTGTTCCAGGCGTAACCGATGGCGGCGAGGATGCGGCCGAGGTTGGGGTCGGAGGCGAAAAAGGCGGTTTTCACCAGCGGTGAGTGGCCGATGGCATAGCCGACGGCCTTGCACTCCTCGTGGGTGCGGCCGCCCGCGACCGCGATCTCGATGTACTTGGTGGCGCCTTCGCCGTCGCGCACGATGGCCTGGGCCAGTTCGCGGGCGACATCGATCACGGCCTGCTTGAACTCATTCCAGCCTGGCGCGGTGACGGATTCGAATTTCGCATTGCCCTGGCCGGTGGCGATCAGGATGAAGGAATCATTGGTCGAGGTGTCGCCGTCCACCGTGACGCTGTTGAAGGTGGTGCGGACATGCAGGCCGAGCAGGGCGCGCAGCACGGGGGGGGCGATGGCCGCGTCGGTGACGATGAAGGCCAGCATGGTCGCCATGTCAGGGGCGATCATGCCCGAACCCTTGGCGATGCCGGCGATGCGGACCTTGCGGCCCTCGATCTCGCACTCGGTCCAGGCGCCCTTGGGGAAGGTGTCGGTCGTCAGGATGGCCTGGCCGGCGCGGGCCCAGCCGTCCGGATCAAGTCCCGCCTCGATCTCCGGCATGCGGGCGACGATCTTGCGGTCGTCCAGCACCACGCCGATGACGCCGGTGGAGGCCAGCATGACATCGCGCTGCCGGCAGCCGAAACGTTTGGCGGCCTCTGAAGCCGTGCGGCGGGCCGCATCGGCCCCGGCCTTGCCGGTAAAGGCGTTGGCGCAGCCGGCGTTGACCACCAGGGCCCGCACGTCCTGGCCGCCGCCCTCGGCGTCCAGCTGACGCTTGCACCAGTCGACGGGGGCCGAACCGATCTTGTGCCGGGTGAAGACGCCGGCGCAGGTGGTGCCCCGGGCGAAGCTGAACACCACCAGATCGTCGCGCTCGTGTTTGTAGAAGCCGGCCCGGGCCGTGGCGATTTCGACCCCGCCGATGGGCGGAATGACGGGGAAGGGCACGGCCAGGGGGGATATTTCGAGGCCCGGTTTGCCCGGCGCGGCTTTCGCCGGCGTGGTGGCGCGCTTCAGCGCCGTCGCCAGCGGGTCGAAGGCCTTCTCGATCGCCTGTTCGATCTTGTGGCCGGTCGAGCCGCGTCCAGGCTCCGGCGGACGGCTCATGAGGCCTTCGCAGGAGCCGCGGACGTGGCAGTCGCCGGCGCCGGCGCCGGCGCGGCCGGGGCGGAAGCCGGCTCCTGGGTGCGAACGGTGTCGCCGGGGAGCAGCACCTCGACCTTGGCCTTGCCCCGCAACTCCTCCAGCAACTGACGCACGCGGTCATAGGTCAGGTAACGGACGATCTGGGGCCGGGCCTGCTCCAGCGTCGGCGGCGTCTCGCGTCGGCGATCCTCGACCCGCAGGACGGCCCAGCCGCCCTCGGTCTGGAAGGGACCGACGGTCGAGCCCGCCGGCCGGTCGCGCAGGGCGTTCTTGTAGGCCTCGGGCATGACGTCCAGCGTCCGGT
>JAUXOM010000143.1 GCA_030682175.1 Rhodocyclaceae bacterium | reverse complement strand
GCTATGAACGAACAGGATGCATTGGACATCTTGACTCGTGTGTCGCTGGTTCACCGAAAGATCGATCTGCGGACGAGTCCATGATTTCCAAGACGCCGAACCCATCATTCCACCGGACGCTGCGCGATGAAGCCGCGCAGCGCCGGTGAATTCAAACGTTCGGCGTCATTCATGCTCTTCCACTGGTGACATATGGCAACTCTGACCTCGCTAATCCCGGACATCGAAGTGTTCTTGGCGCTTGCGCCAGAAGAGCTTGCCGAGGTTGTTCTACGGTTGGCCAACGAACACAGACAGAACGGTCTTATTCACCCGCAGGCAATCGCATCACACATTGCCGGTACTGTCGGGGCCAACGACGGCTATCCGCAGAACCGTCGAAACGAGGCCGAGTTAGCACTGGCTGAGGCTTGGAATTGGCTAACGATACAGGGACTTCTCATTCCGGCACCCGGATCGAATGGAAACAACGGCTGGATGCTATTGAGTCGGCGCGCTCGGGCAGTGCTGGCAAATGACAACTTCAAGACTTACGCACGTAGCGTTGGCTTCCCAAAAGGGCTACTACACCCGTCCATTGCCGACGAAGTTTGGCTTGACATCGTCCGTGGAGACTTAGAAACGGCGGTATTCAAGTCATTCCGAGCTGTTGAAATTGCAGTGCGTGATGCGGGTCACTTCGCAGATGCAGACATCGGAGTGCCATTAATGCGCAAGGCATTCGACAAGACTACCGGCCCACTCTCCGATCAACAGCAGCTAGAAGCGGAGCGCGAAGCATTGGCGCACTTGTTTGCTGGAGCAATTGGTTCGTACAAAAATCCACATTCCCACCGTACCGTCACCATTAGCGACGCAGTAGAAGCGCAAGAGATGGTTGTTCTGGCTAGCCACTTACTTCGCATAGTCGATAGCAGGCGGAACCCATGACGCCGAACCCGGCAGTCAACAGGACGCTGCGCGATAAAGCCGCGCAGCGCCGGTGACTTCTACGTTCGGCGTCTTGTAATCTGTAACGCCTCGGGTTACGATAGCGCGTGATCCTAAGTTTCAAACACAAGGGCTTGGCCCGCTTCTTCGAGCACGGTTCCAAGTCTGGCATCCAGGCTCAGCACGCGGAACGGCTGCGGCTCATACTCGGTCGGCTACATGTCGCAACAGCCGCCCGAGATATGGACTTGGCCGGTTTGCGCCTCCACGCACTCAAGGGCGAGCGCAAAGGCGTGTGGTCGGTGTGGGTGAGCGGCAACTGGCGGGTCACGTTTCAGTTCGTGGGAAGGGATGCCGAACTGGTGGACTACGAGGACTATCACTGAGGTAATTTGCTATGCGTATGCACAACCCCCCTCATCCGGGTGAAATCATCAAGTCTCTGTGCTTGGAGCCTGTAGGTCTTACGGTTACCGAGGCTGCGGAAGGTTTGGGCGTAAGCCGTAAAACCCTTTCGGCAATCCTCAATGGACGTTCGGGCATCAGTCCCGAAATGGCGATACGCCTATCCATCGCCTTTAACACCAGCGCCGAGAGTTGGCTTAGCCAGCAAGTGCAATACGACCTGTGGCACGCGGAGCAAGGGCGTAAAGCACTCAAGGTCATCAAGCTTGCCGCCTAAGACGCCGAACCCGTCGTTCCAGAGGACGCTGCGCGATGAAGCTGCGCAGCGCCTCTGAACTTCAACGTTAGGTGCCTTGGGTAGTTCGCACGGATCGCTGCACACCTTGTCGAGCAAATCCATCACCAAGCGGGCGTGCTGCTCATAATCATCGCCGATGGTAAATTCGATGCGTTGCTTCCCGAACTCAATGCCAATCATCCGGTGGCCGTTGCTGTGTCGTGTGCGCCACGCGCACGCCTTGACGGCGTTCCCATCCTCGTCGGTTACTTCCATTTCTTCGGTAATGGTGCGGTACAAAAAATCTTTCATGTCGTTCTCCTTTTAGTTAAAAGTCGGCGCTGGCGAGACGGCACCTAACACTGCATTCAAGGCGCGACCTTCGCGGCAATGCCGCTCGGCGGCCTTAATTCGGCGTTGGGCACCTCAAGGCGGCGCGTATGGCATTGACAATGTGTAGCCACGGAGCTACAGTTGCTCCGTGATTGAAATTCGCAAAACCGTCCTCTTCGCTCAGTGGCTCGACGACTTGCGCGACCTCCAGGCGAGAGCGCGCGTCCAGGCAAGGATCGAACGGCTCGCCGCTGGAAACCCCGGAGATGTCGAACCGGTTGGCGAAGGTGTCTCGGAGTTGCGGATCAACTACGGTCCCGGTTACCGGGTTTATTTCAAAAAGCGAGGGCAAGAGCTGATTATTCTGCTGGCTGGTGGAGACAAGACTACTCAAGCCAAGGACATCAAGGCTGCATTGCGCCTCGCACGTAATCTTTCGGAGTAGCAACCATGACCAAGACCGTTACCACTCGCTATGACGTTGCCGAACACCTTAGAACCCCAGAGGAAATGGCCGCTTATCTTGAAGCCTGCCTTGAAGAAGCCGACGGTGATGCTGCATTCATTGCCAAAGCACTTGGCGATATTGCTCGCGCCAAGGGTATGTCACAGGTCGCGCGCGATGCCGGGCTGTCTCGCGAAAGTCTTTACAAAGCGCTCTCCGGTGATCGTAGCCCTGGCTTCGATACCATCCTTAAAGTCATCGGCGCACTTGGGCTGAAGCTGCATGCCGAAGCTGGTCACGGCTGACGAGGTGCCCAACCCTACGGTGCAGGGGACGCTGCGCGATGAAGCCGCGCAGCGCCCCTGACCTTGAACGTTAGGGGAATCTGATGTCCATCGTCACTGAATTGCAGAAGCTAAGACCCCCCGACATTGTCCTTGCAACGTTCGCTCTGCTTGCGGTTGTCTCGCCTGGCTTCCTACTTATCTACTTGTATAAACCAGAGCTAATTGGCAGCCTTTCGACCTTTAAGCTGTTGGTCTTTTCAACTGCATTGACGTTGCCAGTCGTTGCTTTTAATTACTCGCTTACGTTAATTCGTCCGATGGTGAAAGACTTTCCCTTTTCATGGACGGGAGCGATCCTTTCACTTGTTAAAGCGTTTGTGGCCCAGCACTTGGCATTGCTCATCGTTTACTTGAACGCATATCCGTTCAAAACATATTTACTTGTTTTAGGGATTTTTCAGTTCATGGTGTTCATCATGTGGCTCGTCACTGTTCGCATGCTGAACAAATTTGATCGTGATCGCGTTCCTCCATCCCCCTAACATGGCGGTCGACCTCGCTCCCTTCGGTCGCTGGACGCTGCGCGATGAAGCCGCGCAGCGCCGGTCACCTCTACGTTAGAAATCTATGCGCTACACCCTTGCTGACTTTTTAAGGAGAAATATATGTTCAAAATCGCAGTATGCACATTGCTCTTAGCTACCTCGCTCAGCGCTCATGCGCTTGACGAAATATCTGCAATATCCGAAAGCGATCAAAAACTTCTCTCTTCTATCACGGAAGAACTTGGAATAAAGAACGCCGACAGGTCAGTTCAGCGAAAAATATACGGGGTGGTTGAATATGCTCTTAAGAATGGCTGGTACTCATACTGGGTCGGCAACCGCGATCTCGAAAAATCTAAATTCAAAGACGATAAAGTGCGCATCGTCGACTTGATCATTCCAAATAACGACCGCATCAATAACATCACATTCACGTACTTCCCTGTCGCACAACAAATCTTTTACACACAAAAGCAGTTCGTTGAGAGCTCATCAGATATCGGGATGGATGCGTTCCGCAAAGCCAAAGCCAACTCTGACCTGAAGAAATTCAAAGAGTCTGACAACTACGCATTTTTTCAAAAGAATGGTTTTGTCGAATTTGAGATCTATCACGTTAAATCCCCAAATGCCGCAGCAGCGTACATTAACTACGGGCTTATCGACGTCAAATAGATTTCTAACGACTAAGGTTAGATCGTGCTTGCCACGATCTGAACCGATTGTTGGACGAGCCCGGCCGGCGAGCGCCGGGATTGGCGCCCTGTAGCAAATATCTTTTTGGAATTCACCCTGCAGCAAGCCGGATCGTCGCCGGCGGGTACCGAATCGGCCGTGTCGAGCCTGCCGTTGCGGCAAGGCCCGGCCGCAAGTGGGCGAAAGCGCGGGATTCTCTCGCGCTGGCCGCCGATTCTTGGCGAGCGCGCCCCTCGGCTCGTGGGCGCCGCTGCCCCGCCGCTCGCCGGTGAGTGGTTCGCTTACACGATCAGAAGGCGCCCCGCACGACAGGCGGAATCGCCGGCCCTCCCGCCAGCATCGGCGGAATCCGCGTGCGCACGATCGCCATCACCGCCCCGCAGCAGGCACACAGGATCGGCGCACGTGCCTTCACCCATTCCGCTGCGGCACGCGGTACGAACTTCAGTAGCAGATGCAGCAACGCGATCAAGCGCTTGCAGTTGGGATGCAGGAAACCGAAATTGCGCGCCCTGCGGAAGCCCTTCGGCAGCACATGCTGCAACACCAGCCAGAGGAAGTCCGCGCCGGCCACCGTCCGCTGCGCCATCCGTCCCGTCTTGGCATGGCGATAGCGGAACGTCACCTGGCCGTCGTGGCACGCCACGATATCCTGCTCGCGGATGACGCCCCGGTACAAATACCGGCCGAGGTAAATGAGTGCCGAGGCACCGCTGCCAACGGATTTGCAATCCACCACCCAGTCCGTCGGATAGCGCTCGGGCAGCCGCAGTTCCGCCGCCGTAAGACCCGCCAGCACCTTGGCCCGAAACACCTTTGCCAGCGCCTTGTGGCTGAACAGGTAGCCCTTGCCCTTGCGCCGTTTGGTGCGCCAGTGCTTTTGTTCGGCATCAACTGCCGCCGCCGGCACCACCAGATGCACATGCGGGTGATAGTCGAGCCGGCGCGTGTGGGTGTGCAGTACCGCGATGGCGCCGGGCATGCCGGCAAGTTGCCGGTCGTTCTGGCTGAAGGTGCGCACGGTCTCCCAGGCACTCTTCATCAGCAGATCGTAGGCGATACGCGGATGGGCGGCGGCCAGCGGCCGGAATTCCGCCGGCAGGGTGAAGGTCACCAGGAAATAGTCCGCCGGCACCAGCCGCTGCATTTGCCGTTCCAGCCATTGCTGGCTTTCGTGATGCTGGCAGTGCGGGCAGTGGCGGTGACCGCAGGAGTGCGGCACCAGGGACCGATGATCGCACGCGGTGCAGGCAACCTGCATCTTCGGGCTGGCCTCGCTGCGGCAGTGTTGCATGGCCGCGAGTGCCCGCAGGTGGTCGGCCGTGAGGCGGTCTCGGTACTGCGCGCGAAAGTCAGCGTCGAAGGCGGCGATGACGTGAGCGAGCCGCGTCATTTGACTTGCCCCCAGGTCAGGCAGAAGCCATCCATCAGGCCGTTGATGCGGTCGATGGCGTGATGCTTGGTCTGGTCGGTCAGGTGGGTATAGCGAGCGGTGGTGAGAATGGAGTGGTGACCGAGGATCTTCTGCACCTCGATCAGATCGACGCCGGCTTCGATCAGATGGGTTGCATAGCTGTGGCGCAGGCTGTGCGGGGTGATGTTTTTTTTAGGCCGCAGGTCGTGATGACTTTGTGCAAGGTGGTCTGCACGCCGCCCGGGTCGAGTGGCGTGGTGGCGCTGGCAGCGCCGGCCAGCCCGCGATGTCGGTTGGGGAAGAGCAGGACGGGGTTACGGTGGGTAGCCCAGAACCGGCGCAGGAGCGTGTGCGTGACGACGGGTAGCGGCACGAGGCGGTCCTTGTTACCTTTGGCGTCGCGCACATGGACGCGCCAACGGACGGCATCGATGTCGCCGACTTGCAGGCGCAGCCCTTCGCCCAGCCGCAGGCCCAGGCTGTAAAGGGTGAAGAAGAACACCCGATAGCTGACGACGCGGGTGGCGGCAAAGATGCGCCGGGCTTCATCGATGGTGACGATGTCCGGCAGACGCTGGCTCTTGGGTGGCTTGATCAGGCCGGGCGCCCCCCAGGGTTTCTTCAGGACGTGCTGGGTGTAGAACTTCAGGCCGTAGAGGTCGAGCTTGACGGCGCTCCATGAATGCGTGCCCAGGAGTTCGGTGAAGTAGTGGGTCAGTTGCGGTTCGGTCAGGTCGTCGATCCGGTGATCGAAGTATGCACCGATGCGGCGGATGGCGCGCGAATAGGCTTCGATGGTCTTGGGTTGCAGGCCCTTGAGCTTGAGGTGCTTGAGGTGTGTCTGGTACTGCCGGTCAAAGTCGGCGGTGGATGGCTTTGTCATGCTGGCATTTCCTCACGATTGGTTGCAAAATCACGCCAACGTCCCCGTCGGAGTGTTCGTGAAGATTAATTCGTGTCGGCCCAGTCTGCGATTTCTCCGCGTAGCGGCTTCGTCCAAC
>JAUXOM010000115.1 GCA_030682175.1 Rhodocyclaceae bacterium | reverse complement strand
TTTCTCGCTGGCCGGGCAGGCACGCCTCGCGCCATTCGCGGCGCAGCCGCTCGTCGCCCTGCGCCTGACCGCGCGCGGGCTCGATCCGCGCGCCATGGTGCCGAGTGCACCGCGCGCCCGGCTGGCGCTCGATGTCGATCTCGCGCCCGATGCCAGCGGCGCCCTGGCAGGGCAGTTGCGCGTCGACAATGCCGCCGCCGCGCCGCTCGACCGCGACGGCCTGCCGCTGACGCATCTCGCCGCCAAGCTGTTGCTGGACTGGAACGCCACGCCGCGCCGCATCAAACTGACCGATCTTGCGCTGAAAGTCGGCGCTGGCGGGACGGCGACGGGGACCGTCGATCTCGTCTGGCCCGCGGGCGAGGCCCTGCCGCAGGGTACGGCGAACCTTGTCGTGCGCGGGCTCGACCCCGCCGCGCTGCATGGCGCGCTGTTTCCGGCCCGCCTCGCTGGCCGCATCGCCTTTGCCGGGGATAGTGAGGCGCAGCACGCCACGCTCGCGCTTGCCGACGGCGCACGGCGCATCGAAGCGACGCTCGACCGGCGCGGCGAGAAGCTGACGGCTTCCCGCCTCCTGCTGGCGCAGGGCAAGGCGGAGATTTCCGGCAGTGGCGCGCTCGCGCTGGCGGCGCCGCACGCCTGGCGCATTGAGGGGAGCTTGCGCCATGTCGATCCGGCCACCTTCGTCACCCGCCTGTCGCGCGGCGATCTCAATGCCGGTTTCACGGCCGAGGGCAAATTAGATCCGGAACTGGCCGGCACGCTGCGTTTCCGCTTCGAGCCGAGTCGGCTCGCCGGCCAGACGCTCGGCGGCGCGGGCGATCTGGCTTTCTCCGCCATCGACCGCTTCGCCGACCTCATTGCCGCCAACGGCAATGCCTGGCTGCGCGGCACGCTCGATCTCGCGCTCGGCGACAGCAAGCTCGCGGCGCGCGGCGGCTGGGGTGGTCCGCAGGAAACGCTGCAGCTGACGCTTGCCGCACCCGATCTGGCGCGCCACCGCGCCCTGCTGCCGGACATCGCCGGCGCCCTTGACCTGTCCGCCACATTGGGCGGTTTTCCGGCGCGGCCGGAAGTGGTCTTCGAGGCGCGCGCGCGGCGGCTCGCCTTGCCCGACGGCATGGGCGTCAAGCGGCTGGCAGGCAGCGGACGGCTGCAAGGCGAGGCGCTATCCATGACGCTCGTCGCCGAGGGCCTGCGCGCCGGCGCGACGCTGCCGCGTCTCGAACTTGCCGTGGCAGGCACGCGGGCGAGCCACCGGCTTACGGCCACTGCCATCCTGCCGGAGAAACGTCGTATGTCGCTCGCCGCCGCCGGCGCACTCGTCGACGCGCAAGACTGGCGCGATACCGGCTGGCGCGGGCGCATCGAACAGCTGCGGCTGGACGGCGAACGGCCGGCGGTGCTGACCGCCGCGGGCGAACTGACGGCGAGTCGCGCCGCGCTGGCGGGGCGCCTGACCGGGCGCGTCCCCGATCTCTCCGGCCTCGGGCCGGTGATGGCGGGCAATCTGGTCAGCGCCGGCGCGCTGGAGTTCGACGCCACGCTCGCCGGCAGCTTCGCCGCGCCGCGCCTCGCCGGCCATGTGCGCGGCAGCGGGCTGGCCGTCAGCCTGCTCGACCATAATGTCCATCTGCGCGACGGGGTGCTGGCGCTGCGCTTCGAGGACGAACGCGCGGTACTGGAACGGCTCGACTTCGTCGCACCGCATGAGCCGCCCCAGCGCGCCGCGCGCATCGCCGGGTTGACTGCGTTGGAGCCGGGGCGCGTCAGCGTGACCGGCGAGTTCGACGTGGCACGCCGTCAGGCGCGTTTCGCCGCGACGCTGACCCGCCTGCCGCTGTCGCAGCGCCCCGAGCGCTGGCTGGTGGCATCGGGCACGGCGCGGCTGGAACATGCCGACGCGCGGCTGCGTCTCGGCGCGCAACTGACTGCCGACGCCGGTTTCATCGCCGAGGCGGCGACGAGCCGTCCGCAGCTCTCCGAGGACATCGTCGTGCGCGGTCGCGAGCCGAAGCCGGCGCGCACGCTGCGCGTCGAGACCGACATCGCCCTCGATCTCGGCGCGCGTTTCCACTTGCGCGCGGCGGGTCTGGCGGCGCGGTTGGCGGGGAGCGTGCGCGTGCGCGGCGACGGCGCAAGCCCGCTGGCGGCCAGCGGCAGCATCGCGACACAGGACGCGAGCTTCGCAGCCTACGGCCAGCGCCTCACCGTCGAGCGCGGCATCGTCAATTTCCAGGGGCCGCTCGACAATCCCGGCCTCAACGTGCTGGCGCTGCGCAAGGGTCTGTCGGTCGAGGCCGGCGTCGCCGTCACCGGGACGGCGCAGCGCCCGCTGGTGCGCCTGGTGTCGACGCCGCCCGTGCCCGACGCGGAAAAGCTTTCGTGGATCGTGCTCGGCCGCGCGCCGGATGCCGGCGGCGCCGACACCTCGTTGCTGATCGCCGCCGCCGGCACGATTCTCGGCGGGCCGGGAGAGAGCCTGACCGGGCAGATCGCGCAGGCGCTCGGCGTCGACGAGTTTTCGCTGCGCCAGGCGCCGGATGGCGACACCCTCGCCAACCAGATACTCACCGTCGGCAAACGGCTTTCCGAACGCGCCTGGCTCGGCTACGAGCAGGGCCTGACGGCGGCGACCGGCGCCCTGAAATTCACCTACGCGCTGACGCCGCGCATCTCCCTCGTCACCCGCGCGGGGGGGGATAGTGCGGTGGACGTGTTCTACAATTTCCGCTTCGACTAAAAACAGGAGTCAACACCATGCAACTCGGACTGATCGTCGGCATCATTTTCGCCATCGTCGCGGCGCTGTTCGCCATGCAGAACGTCTCGCCGGTTACCGTTACCGTCGGCTTCTGGAGCCTCGAGGGCTCGCTGGCGCTGGTGCTGCTCGTTACCCTGGGGCTGGGCGCCCTGATCGCCGGACTGGTGTCTTCTCCGGCGATGATCCGGCGCCAATGGAACGTCACGCGCCTCGGCCGGCAGGTTGCGGAGCTGGAGGGCAAGCTGGCGGACGCGGAGCGCCGCTACGAGGAGATGCGTGCCGAACTGTCGCGCGTGCGCGAGTCGGCCAGCACGGCGACGCTGCTCGCAGAGGAGCCGCCGGCCGAAGAAAAACCCTATGTCGGCCTGCGCGCGCTGATGAGCGGCGACGACGGGAAGACGACGCCATGACAGGCTTGACCGTCCGCAATTTCAAGGTGGCGGACAGCGTCTCCCCGAAATGAAAGTCGGCGTGACCGAAGGAAATCCCCGTGGGACTGGCGGGACGGCAACTCTGGCGCTCCGCGCCGGCCTGTTCGCCCTGCTGTGGTGGATACTGGCCGAAGGACGGCTCGATGCCTGGTGGCTCGGCGCGGTCGGCGTCGCGGCGGCGACCTGGGCGAGCCTGCGGCTGGCGCCGCCCGGTGCGCTTAACATCCGCGTCGTGCCGCTGTTGCGCTTCCTGGCTTTCTTTGTCTGGAACTCGCTGCGCGGCGGGGCGCAGGTCGCCTTCATGGCGCTGCGGCCGCGCCCCGATCTGGCACCGGCGCTACTGGAACTTGAACTCGTCCTGCCGCCGGGCACGCCGCGCGTGTTGATGCTGAACACGCTCGGGCTGATGCCCGGCACCCTCGGCGTGCGCCTCGACGCTGCGACGCTGCGGCTGCACGTGCTCGATGCGCGACTGCCGGTGGCGGCCGAGGCGCGCGCGCTCGAAGCGCACATCGCGCGGCTGTTCGGAGCGGCCGCTTGAGTGCAATGAGCCTTGGCGTCGCGCTGTTCCTGCTCGTCAATCTGCTCGCGGCACTGGTCGCCGCCGCGCGCGGGCCGACGCCGGCCGACCGCATGCTCACCGCGCTGCTGTTCGGCAGCACCGGCGTGGGCGTGCTGGCGCTGCTGGCGCACGCCATGGGCATCCCGGCGCTCGTCGATGTCGCGCTGACGCTCGCGCTGCTGGCCGCCATCGCCGGCATCGCCTTTGCGCGGCGCGCCTGGCACGGCGGACATGAGGAGTCGCCGGATGATTGAACTCGCCAGCGATGCCCTGCTGCTGGTCGGCGCCTTCTTCTATTTCGCCGGCACCGTCGGCCTGGTGCGCTTTCCCGATGTCTATACGCGGCTGCACGCG
>JAUXOM010000084.1 GCA_030682175.1 Rhodocyclaceae bacterium | reverse complement strand
AAGCAAGCCGGCAAACCTGCCAAGGTCGTCATCGTCGCGTGCATGCGAAAACTGCTGACGATCATGAATGCCATGCTGAAAAATAATGCGCCTTGGACACCAAAAACCGCTTGACTTGGAACACGGTTGCTCTCCCGCAAGCGGGAGAGGGAAGCTATCTGCCTCCTCTCTCCCTCTGGGTGTGAGGCCGGGAGAGTGGGATTGGCCCGGCGCAAACGCTGTATTTATCACGCTAAACTCCCGGCATGATCGAACTCGTCATCGGCGGTGCCCGCTCGGGCAAGAGCGCCTACGCGGAAGGGCAGGCGCTGGAATCGCATGCCGGCGGCCGCGCCGTGACCTACCTCGCCACCGGCGAGGCGCGCGACGCCGAAATGGACGAGCGCATCGCCCACCACCGCGCGCGCCGACCGGCTGGCTGGCGCACCGTCGAGGAACCGCTGTTGCTTGCCGCCGCGCTGCGCCGCGCAGCCGCGCCGGACACCTGCCTGCTGGTCGATTGCCTGACGCTGTGGCTGGCGAACGTGTTGTTCGCCGAGCGCGACGGCGAAGTCGCCAAGTTGCTCGAAACCCTGCCGGCGCTACCGGGCCGGATCATCCTCGTCAGCAACGAAGTCGGCTGGGGCATCGTGCCGGAGAACGCGCTGGCGCGGCGCTTCCGCGACGAACAGGGCCGGCTCAACCAGCGCGTCGCCGCGCTCGCCGACCGGGTGACGCTGGTGGCGGCGGGGCTCGCACTGCCCCTCAAGCAGCCATAACGCCGGCGTCGAGACGGACGGGCAGGCAGCCGCGCAGGCTGTTGACGAACCAGAGTCCGGTGGCGCGCGGCAGATCCTCGCGCCGCACCACGCGTTCCGTGACCGCGCCGCGCTCCAGCAGAATGGCGCGGCCCACACCCGGCAGGAGGCCACAGGCCACGGGCGGCGTCACGCGGCAGCCGTCGAGTTCCACCACGACGTTGCCGCGCGTGAATTCGGTGATCTCGCCGCGTCCGTTCCAGAGCAGCGTGTCGAAAATGCCGGCGGGTGGCGCACAGGCGGCGTAGGCGGCGCGTTCGGTCGTCTTGTGCAGGAGAAATTCGGTGTCGCCTTCGATTGGTCCGGCGGCCAGAACGACGGCGGCCAGCGTCGGCGCCGGTTCCAGCGGATGGCATGCCGCACGCGGTACGCCCGCCCGGTCGCACAGCAGGCGCGCGCGCCAGGCACCCGCCGGATGCCGCCCGGCCAGTTCGTCGAGCGCCGCCGCCGCGCGCGCATGATCGAATGCGAAGCCGAAGTACGCGGAGCTCGTCGCCATGCGCTCGAGATGGCGTGCCCGTTCCGGGTAGGCGCCGTCTTCCAGTCGCAGGGTTTCGAGGAGTTCGAAACCCGCCGTGGCGCGCAGCAGGAAGCGGCGCTTGACGCGCCATTCGGCGAGTTCGTCTTCCGGCGTGGAATCGAAGACGATTCCGCTGCCGACGCCGCATTCGGCCTTGCCGGCGGCGCGGTCGATGACGACGCTGCGGATGCCGACGTTGAATGTCGCGTGGCCGCCGGGCCGCAGCAGGCCGATGGCGCCGCAGTAGGCGCCGCGCGGCGCCTCTTCCAGCGCGGTGATGGCCGCCATGGCCGCGACCTTGGGTGCGCCGGTGACCGAGCCGCAGGGAAACAGCGCGCGAAAAATCTCCGCGAGTGACGTGCCGGGGCGTGTCGCGCATTGCACGGTGGAACTCATCTGCCACGCGGTCGGCAGCGCGTCGAGAGCGAACAGTTCGGGCACGCGCACCGTGCCGAGCGCGGCGACGCGCGCGAGGTCGTTGCGCAGCAGGTCGACGATCATCAGGTTCTCGGCGCGCTCCTTGGCGGAAGCGCGCAGGGCTTGCGCGGCGGCGGCGTCCGTTGCGGCATCGGCGCCGCGCGGCGCGGTGCCCTTCATCGGCCGCGTTGTCAGGACGCCGCTGTCCGGCCGCCAGTCGAAGAACAGCTCGGGCGAGACCGAGAGGATTTCCCAGGCGACATCCTGTAAATGAATGCAGTAGCCGGCGGGCTGGGCCGTGCGCAGGGCTTCGAAGAGGGCGGCGCCGCTGCCGGCGAAGCCGGCGACGAGGCGCGTCGTCAGGTTGACCTGGTAGAAGTCGCCAGCGCCGATGCGGCGGCGCAGTTCCGCGATGGCCCCGAGGGCCTGGTCGTGGGGCGTGGTCATGCGCCAGGGGCCGCAGGAAAACTCTCCGTCGTCCGCCGCCGCCATCTTGGCTGGGGTGTCGGGCGCGGCATAGACCGCGAAGGCGGCGAGCGGCAGCGGACCGGCGGACGGGCGCACGCGCAGCGCCGGATCGAAGGCCGGCGCGGCCTCGTAGGCGACCCAGCCCGCGACCCAGCGGCCGGCGCGCGCCTGCCGTTCGGCCTCGGCGAGGACGCCGGGCACCTCGTCCGGCGTGGCGGCGCTCAGCACCGCGCGCGGTGCGGAAAAATCGAGGCGCTCGCGTCCGCCTTCCGCGCGCGGGAAGTCGATGCGCGTCTTCATCCGGAGAGCGGCAGCAGCTCGCGCAAATGACTTTCGCCCAGCGCGGCCTCGGTCGCATCGGCCAGCCGGTCGAGGTCGGCTTCGCGCCGCGCGGCGAGGTCCACGGTGGCGATGTCCTTCGCGCCGGCCCAGGCAAGCAGGGCGGCGAAGGCCTGCGGATGGTCGAACAGGCCGTGGCAATAGCTGCCGAGGATCTGGTTGTCGTCAGAAATCGCACCGTCGGTGCGCCCGTCATCCAGCACGACGGCGGGCCGATCCAGCGCCGGGCCGCGCGTCACGCCCATGTGGATTTCGTAGCCTTGCATGCACGCGTCCGCCGTCCCGCCAGCGCCGACTTTGTTGGCCCCCCGCGCTCGCAAAGGCGGCTCGCTGCCCCCCACAGGGGGGATGTCGGCTTGGGACGGCCCTGCGCCGACTTTCAGCCAGCCACTGACGTTCCTCAACTGCTTTTCCGCTCCCAGCGTCGTTTCGCAATCGAGCAGCCCCAGCCCCGGGCCGCCTTGACCTTCGATACCTAGCGGATCGTGCAGCGCCCGGCCGAGCATCTGAAAGCCGCCGCACAGGCCGATGAGCTTGCCGCCGTAACGCAGGTGGCGCAGGATCGCCGCCTCATGCCCCTGCGCGCGCAGCCACTTCAGATCGGCCTGCACCGACTTCGAGCCGGGCAGCACGATCAGGTCGCACGGCGGCAGCGGCTGGCCGGGGCCGATCCAGCGGAAGTCGATCTCGGGGTGCAGGCGCAGCGGGTCGAGGTCGTTGGCGTTCGAGATGCGCGGGAACACCGGCGCCGCGACGACGAGTTTCGTTTTGCCGCCGCGTTCGGAATGATGGGCGAGCGCGTCCTCGGCATCGAGGAACAAACCGTGCAGGAAGGGCAGCGTGCCCAGCACCGGCTTGCCGGTGTGCTTTTCGAGCCAGTCGAGACCGGGCTGCAAGAGGCCGATGTCGCCGCGAAAGCGGTTGATGACGAGGCCCTGCGTGCGCGCCCGTTCGGAGGGCGACAGCAGGTCGAGCGTGCCGGAAAGATGGGCGAGCACGCCGCCGCGGTCGATGTCGCCGATGAGGATCACCGGGATGTCGACGGCCTCGGCGAAGCCCATGTTGGCGATGTCGCGGTCACGCAGATTGACCTCGGCCGGGCTGCCCGCGCCTTCGACGATCACGCAGTCGAATTCGGCCGTGAGCCGCGCCCACGATTCGAGCACCGCCGCCATCGCGGTGGCCTTGTAGTCGTGGTAGGCGCGCGCATCCAGGTCGGCGATGGCCTTGCCGTGGATGATGACTTGCGCGCGCTTGTCGGTGTTGGGCTTGAGCAGCACGGGATTGAAGTCGATGCGCGGCGCCAGCCCGGCGGCCTGCGCCTGCAGCGCCTGGGCGCGGCCGATCTCGCCGCCATCCACGGTGACGGCCGAGTTGAGCGCCATGTTCTGGGGCTTGAACGGAGCGACGCGCACGCCCCGCCGGTGCAGGATGCGGCACAGCGCCGCGACCAGCGTGCTCTTGCCGGCGTCGGAGGTGCAGCCTTGCACCATTAAGGCCCCCCCCGAAAAAGCCGCTACGCGACTTTCTCCCCCCAGGGGGCCAAGAAACACTTGGGGCGCCCCGGCGTGTTTCTTGAAAGTTGCCCTTGTCGTCACCGGTAGAATCGCTGTGTTTTCATCCGCGAATTATCCCATGCCCCCTCTGCCGTTCCCGGCCGCGTCCGCACTTGTCGGCGTGCTGCTCGACTGCCTGCTGGGCGAGCCGCGCCGCTGGCATCCGCTGGTCGGCTTCGGCAGGCTGGCGGATGCCGCCGAGCGCGTATTCCGGGCGGGCGCGCCGGGGCATGCCATCGGCAATCGGCTGCGCGGCCTCGCGGCATGGAGCGTCATCGTCGTGCCCTGCGTCTTGCTGGCGGCCTGGTTTGCCCATCCACTGCTCGACGCGCTGCTGCTCTGGCTGGCGCTGGGCGGCCGCAGCCTCGGCGAGCATGCGCGGGCCGTCGCCACGCCGCTGGCGGCGGGCGATCTCGCCAACCTGGAAATGGCACGCACGGCGGTCGGCCGCATTGTCTCGCGCGACACTACGCAGCTCGACGCGTCCGGCGTGGCGACGGCCACCGTCGAGTCGGTGCTGGAAAACGGCAACGACGCCGTATTCGGCGCGCTGTTCTGGTTCTTCGTCGCGGGCGGCGCCGGCGCCGTGCTCTACCGGCTGGCCAACACCCTCGACGCGATGTGGGGCTACAAGGATGCGCGCCGCATCCATTTCGGCTGGGCGGCGGCGCGCCTCGACGACGTGCTGAACTATGTTCCGGCACGGCTCACCGCGCTGACCTACGCGCTCTTGGGCAACACGCAAAACGCCCTCGCCTGCTGGCGGGCGCAGGCCAGTGCGTGGAGCAGCCCGAACGCCGGTCCGGTGATGGCCGCGGGCGCGGGTGCGCTGAAAGTCGGCGTTGGCGGGACGGCGATCTATCACGGCCGGGACGAGCAACGGCCGGCCCTGGGCCGCGGACCGGCGCCGTGCGCCGCCGACATTCCGCGCGCCGTGACGCTGGTCGTACGCGGACAATGGTTGTGGCTCGCGCTGTTCGTTCTGTGGAGCTTCGCCCGTGCTTGAGCATGGCGGCCGGCTTGGGGAGGCAGCGCGGCGCTACGGCATCCCGCGCGCCGACTGGCTCGACCTGTCGACCGGCATCGCGCCCTGGTCCTACCCGCTGCCGCGGACGCCGACCGCAGTCTGGCAGCGCCTGCCCGAGGAAGAGGATGGTCTCGAAGCCGCCGCGCAGACGTATTACGGCTGCGCGCGCCTCCTCATGCTGCCCGGTTCGCAAGCCGCGATCCAGTGGCTGCCGCGCCTGTTCCCGCCGGGCCGCGTCGCCATGCCGGATTTGCTCTACAACGAACATCCCGCCGCCTGGCAGGCCTGCGGCCATGCGCTCGTCGGCTGGAACGAGCCGGCGGACTACGTCGTGCTCTGCAACCCGAACAACCCGACCGGCGCAACACACTCCCGCGCCGCCTTGCTCGAACGCGCGCGCGGGGTGAAGCTGCTGGTCGTGGACGAAGCCTTCATCGACGCCGAGCCGCTGGCGTCGCTTGCGGATTGCGGCCTGGACAATGTCGTCGTATTGCGTTCGCTCGGCAAGTTCTTCGGCCTCGCCGGCGCACGCGTTGGTTGCGCCATTGGCGCGCCGGCACTGCTGGACCGGTTGCGCGAAGCGCTCGGCCCCTGGGCCGTCAGCCATCCCGCCCGCTGGGCCGCGTGTCTGGCGCTGGCCGATTGCGCCTGGCAGGCCGCGCAACGCGAGCGCCTGTGTGCCGCCAGCCGGCGTCTCACCGCTCTGCTCCGTGCGTCGGGTCTCGGTGCGCCGACCGGCTGCACATTGTTCCAAACCATCGCCACGCCGCGCGCCGCCGAAATTTTCGCGGCGCTCGCCCGGCAGGGCATCCTCGTGCGCGCGTTCACCGAGCCACGGGCATTGCGTTTCGGGCTGCCGGAAAGCGCGGAGCAATGGCAACGGCTGACCGCTTGCCTGAAGGAGATTGCATGAACCCTCCGCCCTGGATTCTGGCTGGAACAAGAAGTTCTTGGAGATGGAAGACTGGTCGGCCAATAACAGGGTAGCGCCCCCGTGCTCTCTTTTTAGGGAAGTCGAGCTTGCGCGCGGTGAACGAGCGGCTAGAATGTATCTACATCAATGTAGATCAACAGGGGTAACGCCATGAACCTGCATATCGCCCGATGGGGCAACAGCCTGGCCCTGCGCATTCCCGCCGAGGTGGTGCGCAGCCTGGGCATCAAGGAAGGCGACAGCGTGGAGACCAGCTTGACGGCCGATGGCGGGCTGGCCATTCGTCCGGCCCGGTGGGACAGGAAATCCTTCGCGCAGGAACTGGCCGAGGCGCGGGCCGCCATGCCGCTGGGGACATCGGTGATGGATGAGCTGCGGCGCGGAGCGCGCTACTGATGGCGGTGTATGTCGATACCAGCGTACTCGTGGCACTTTGCACGCGGGAAGGGAAAAGCGCCGGCGTGTCGCGCTGGTATGCCGCCTGTACCGATGACCTGGTGTCCGCCATGTGGTGTGTCGCGGAGTTCGCCAGTGTGTTGAGCATCAAGCAGCGCACTGGCCAGATCGACGCGGCCGAGGCGCAAACGGCATGGCGCCAGTTCGAACGCCTCTGCGCCAACGACCTGCAATTGCTGCCGATGGAACCCGCGACGTTTCATCGCGCGGCCGTGCTGACTCTGGATGCGGCATCCGGCCTGCGGGCCGGCGATGCGCTGCACCTTGCGGCCGCGCTGGGCGCCAAGGCCAAGAGCATGGCGACGCTGGACGACGTGCTGGCGAAGAACGCCAAGCGGATGAAGTTGAAGCTGGTGGCGTTTTGATCGCCTGACCGAATGAACCCTCTGCCCTGGATTCTGGCCCTGGCGAGCTTTTCCGTCCATGCGGAAATTGTCGTGCGGGACGATACCGGCGCCACTGTGCGCCTGGCAACACCGGCCTCCCGCATCGTCAGCCTCGCGCCGCATGTCACCGAAACATTGTTCGCCGCCGGTGCTGGCGCCCGCATCGTCGGTGTCGTCGATTACAGCGACTTTCCGCCGGCGGCGCAGCAGCTGCCGCGCGTCGGCGGCTATTCGAAACTGGACCTCGAAACCATCGTCGCGCTGCAGCCGGACCTCGCGGTGGGCTGGGCCAGCGGCAATGCGCCGGCCAACATCGCCAAGCTGCGCTCCCTCGGCATTCCCGTCTTTCTGGCGCAACCCGAGCGCATCGACGACGTGGCCAGCAATCTTGAACGCTACGGCGAACTCGCCGGCACCCAGGCGGTCGCCCGCGCGGCCGCGGCAGATTTCCGCGATCGCCTGCGCGGGCTGCGGGAAAAATACGGTGCGCGGCCGACGGTGCGCACCTTCTATCAGATCTGGCGGCAGCCGCTGATGACCGTGGGCGGCGGGCAGGTCATCAGCGACGCGATACGCCTGTGCGGCGGGGTGAATGTTTTCGCCGAGCTGAAGCTGCTCGCGCCCAAGGTGACGGTCGAGGCCGTGCTCGCCGCCAATCCGGAGGTCATCATCGCCAGTGGCATGGATTCCGCGCGCCCCGAATGGCTCGACGACTGGCGCCAATGGCGCGCGCTGGCCGCCGTGAAACGCGACAACCTGTTCTTCATTCCCCCCGACCTGATCCAGCGCCACACGCCGCGTCTCGTCGAGGGTGCGGCGCAGCTCTGCGCACACCTCGAAACGGCGCGCGGCCGGCGCGCTCAATAGGCGGGCGCCGTACCCCAAACGGGGCATTTCATACCCGCTTCGGGGCACTTCGTCCCGCCAGCGCCGACTTTCCGCTCCACCACCGCCTTCTTGTGCTGCATGCGGGCGCGATGGCGTTCGTCGTCATGGTCCATGGTTCACTCCGGAACAAAAACGGGGTGTCGCAGATGCGGCGCCTCGACGCGCCGCAGCGGGTGGCCGTAGAGGCGGGACAGGCTGGCAGCGTCGAGTATCTCGGCCGCCGCGCCCGTGCTGTGCGTGCCGTCGCCGAACAGCAGCAGGACGCGGTCGCAAAAGCGCAGCGCGAAATTCGGGTCGTGCAGCACCATGGCGACGGCGATCTGTTCGGTTTGCGCCTGCCGCGTGAACAATTCGAGTGTGGCGATCTGGTGATTGAGGTCGAGGTGGGCGAGCGGCTCGTCGAGCAGATAGAGTTGCGGTTGTTGCGCCAACAGGGTGGCCAGGGCGGCACGCTGGCGTTCGCCGCCGGAGAGCGTGCGAATCTCGCGCTGCTCCATGCCGGCCAGGCCCATGGCGGCCAGTGCCGCGCGGGCAATTGCGGTGTCGGCCGGCGCCTCCCAGTCCCAGCGGCCGAGGTGCGGATGGCGGCCGGTGAGCACGGTGTCGAGCACCGTGCTGGCGAAGGGATCGTTGCGCTCCTGGCCGAGCCAGCCGCGCAGGCGCGCGGCGGCGGCCAGGCCGAGTTCGGCGTAGGTCCGTCCGGCGAGCGCGATGCGGCCCGCATCGGGCGGCCGCAGGCCGGCCAGCGTGGCGAGCAGCGTCGATTTGCCGGCGCCGTTCTTGCCCAGAATGGCGAGGCACGACCCCGGCGCAAGATCGAGATCGAGTCCGGCGCAGACCTGGTGCGGGCCGATGCTGACGGTGAGATTGCGGAGGGCGAGGCTCACGTTTTCGCGCCCCGGCCGAGCAGATACAGGAATGCCGGCACGCCGATCAGCGCGGTGAGCACACCGACCGGTAACTGGATGGGCGCAACCACGGTGCGCGCCAGCGTGTCGGCCAGCACCAGCAGGCTGCCGCCGGCCAGCACGACGGCCGGCAGCAGCAGCCGTTGATCGTTGCCGATGGCCAGCCTGACGAGGTGCGGCACGATCAGGCCGATGAAGCCGATGGAGCCGGCTGTCGTCACGGCGGCGGCCGTCGCGAGGGCCGCGACAAAGTAGATCAGCCGCCGCAGCGTCGGCACCGCCACGCCCAGCGCCAAAGCCTGCTCGGCGCCGCGCGCCAGCAGGTTGAGTTCGCGCGCGAAGGGCAGGGTGACCGCCAGCGCCAGCACCAGCACGACCAGCACCGGTGCGACCTCGCCGGCCTGCGACAGGTCGCCCATCAGCCAGAACAGCATGCCGTGAATCCTCTGCTCCGGGGCGAGGGAGAGAATCAGGGCCACCACGGCGCCGCAGCCGGCCGCGACGACGACGCCGGTCAGCAGCAGGCGCGTCTGCGTCCAGCTGCCGTCGCCGTGCGCCAGGCCGAAGACCAGCAGCATGGCGGCGAGCGCGCCGACGAAGGAGAAGCCGGCGATGCCGAGTCCGGCCAGGCCGAGCAGCATCGCTGACAGCGCCCCGACGCCGGCGCCGCCGGAAATGCCCAGCACATAAGGATCGGCGAGCGGGTTGCGCAGCAGCACCTGCATCAGCGCACCGGCCAGCGCCAGCAGCCCGCCGCAGGCGAAGCCGGCCAGCGCCCGGGGCAGGCGCAGATCGAGGACAACGGGCAGCGTCCCGCTGTCCGCGCCCTGCGTGCCCAGGAGGGCAGCCGCCACCTCGCTCAGCGGCACCGCAAGGCTGCCCACCGCCAGCGCCGTCGCCAGGCTCGCCGCCGCGAGAAGCAGCAGAAGCGTCAGTACCAGCAGTGCGCGGCGGCGGGTGGGCATGGGATTAGAACGTGGCTTCCAGGCCAAGCCGCCAGTTGCGGCTGAAGTTCACGGGGTAAATCGCGTTATCCCGCACCCAGATGCCATTGTGTTGACTGAAGAGGTTTTCGACTGCGGCAAACAACGTCAGGTCCTTGTAGCGAAAACGGTAGGCCATGTCAGTAGAGGCATAGGCGCGCTGCTTCTGGACATTGTTATTGTCGAAGTCGTTGGCGGCCCACGTGGCTTGGCGCCAGACATGGCTGACCCGGATCGACGACCTGTCATCGATCCGGTAACCCATTCCGAGATTGATTGCATTCCTGGGCACGCCAGGAAGATCCTTGCCGTCATAGGCGCTGCCGCCGTCGTTCTCGTGATCGATGATCGCTCGCGTGTAGGCATAGTTGGCCGATAGCGACAGACGGTCGGTTGCCTGCCAGGTATCTTGCAATTCGAGACCGTATTTGTGGGAAGCGTCGATGTTGGTGTTGTATGAAGTCGCATAAATACCTGTCGAGTAATAATAAATCTCGTTCTTCAGGTTGGCGCGGAACAGGGTGGCCTTGAGGCGGTTGGTGGCTGTGACATGGTTGATGCCGAGGTTGAGTGTGTGAACCTTGGCCGGTTGGATGAACTGGTTGAAAGCGCCGTTACTGAAAAAACGATCGATGTCGGGGGCTTGAAAGGCACTGTTCAGATTGGCGAACAGTGTCAAGGTGGCATTGATACGATAGTTGCCACCGATGTCCCAACCATAGAGCCCATGCGATTGCCGCAGGCTTGCTCCCGCAGTTGGGCGATATGCGTAGGAAACCTCATCGCTGCGGATACCGAGGGAAAGGGTGAGCTGGTCGAGATATACCTGCCCTTGTCCGAACCACGCCGAATTTTTCTTGGTCGTACGGTCGAAGGAGCCGATCCGTGTGCCGTCGAAGCCCTGGTAGCCGCCGGTGAGGGCAATACGCCCATCCTTATAGCTGCCGCTTACTTCGTCGCTGATATAGTCGTAGTCCGAGGTCCATCCCGAGATGACATAACGCGAACGCTTGTCTTCAACGCCGCGGCTTGCCATGATTTTTAGTTGGTCGGTGATGCGGTATTCGATGCCGCCGCGCAAATAGTCGGACTTGAACTCCTGGTAGGTATAGGTTCCCCCTCCGTTCTGGGAGGGGTCGGCGTCGAATTGCGCCTGCGTGAGTGAGCCCGGATAGCGGGTTTCCATGCGGGTGCTGGAAGCGTCCAGCTTTAGGGCAATATCCTGCGAGGGCCTGCCGGTGACGCCGAGGCGCGCAACGTCGCTATCTGCCGTCGCCTTGTGTCCGGAGATGTCGGGGTTGCTGGCGCCGTCGCTGCTGCTCTTGTCATAGCTTGCGGTGAACTGCAGGCTGTCGTTGCCTGCCCCGACGCCGAGGGTTGTGCCCAGGCTGTTGTGACTTCCTGTATAGCCCTTGAGGCTGATGCCCCGCACCGGGCGTGTGTAGATCTGGATCGTGCCGGCGGTGGCGCCATCGCCAAACATCACCGAACCGCTGCCTTTGGTGATCTCGATGCGATCGATGCCGGCCAGCGGGATCGCGCCCATGAGTTGCGGTGACATGTCGATACTGTTGAGTCGCTGACCGTCGATGCTGACGACAATGTTTTGATATCCATCGCCGATGCCGTAGCCGCGCATATCGATCTTTGGCGTAGCTTTGTTGCCATAGCTTGGAAGCACTTGCACGGATGTATTCTGGCCCAGATAGTCAAGCAAGGTAGCCGCGCCGGATTGCTCGATCATGCGGCGGGTATGCACCTCCGAGGCGTAGGGCGCCAATACGTCAGGGGTGGGAAGACGCGTGGCAGTGACGACGATGGCTGCTTCGTCGGGGGCATTGGCAAGGACTGGATTGAAAGCAAGGGCGATAGCGGTACTCAGCGCGGTACTCAGCCCGGCGCGTTTAAAGCGGATTGGCATGTCTTGACTCCCAGAGCGGCCAGCGTCCCCGCAGGCCGTGGTAACGGAAAGCGTCCAGGGAGAGTCGCGACGGAAAACCCCGGCGCGCCGCCCCCCGCAGCGCAAGTTTGGATTGTCCGAGGCCGGTCTCCGGGCTCGGAAGTTTTGCTGCTCCGCCTTCCCGGGATTTCTCCCAGTGGCTCGATTGGAGCAGCCGCACTTCCTTACCGTTGCGGGGGCAGCCGAGGGTTTGCCGATTAAGCTCACCTCATTCCCGTTTCACCTGTGGGCCAGAAAAATGACCCGACAGACACCACGGACAAAGCGGTCGAATTATAGGCGCGCCGTTCCACCAGCGCCGACTTTTTGACTGCGCGGCGAAATGTTGCAGCGATTTATCCACATTGTTGCGGTGATACCTTCACAAATCATCCGAACTACTTGACCAGTAATTGTTTTTATAACAAACTTCGCGCCCATGAACGATGAGTTTGGCGGACTCGAAAACAAGGTGACCCAGGTCATAGCCCTGTGCGATTCTTTGCGCGCTGAAAATCAGCGGCTGCGGACTCTGGTCGATACGCTCGAAAATGAAAAAGCGGACCTCGCTGCGCGCATGGCCACTGCGCGTACCCGGCTCGAAGGTCTGATGGACAGGTTGCCGGCAGAATAATGGCCCCCCACGCTCGCAAATTCAGCTCGCCGCCCCCCACAGGGGGGCCTCATTTGGTAACTGAGCCTCCTTGGGGCGGTCCGGCGGAGGCAGAATGAGTTCGACCCTCGACATCAAGCTGCAGGGACGCGAATACCGGGTTGCCTGCGCGCCCGAAGAATTCGATACGCTTAGTGCCGCGGCCGCATTGCTCGATGCCCGGATGGGCGAAGCTGCCCGTACCACCCGCAGTACTGGCGAACGCCTGGCGGTAATGGCGGCCCTGAATCTTGCGTATGAATTGAATGCCATGCGCAAATCCGGCGTGACCCCGGTTGTGCATGATTCTGCCCCGGTCGAAAAAGCCGTTGACGCGGATGACTTGCAGCGTAGAATAAAAATCGTTGAAGCGCGGCTGGATGAGGCGCTCGCCCGGCAGGACGAATTGTTCTGACATTGCAGGCAGTTTGATCCGGGTGGCGCAGCAGGCAGTAGTTGGTAGTCAGTCGGGCTCCCGGAATTCCCTGCGGTGTTCGTCAAGGCCATACATTCCTTGAACCAATACGCATTTGCATCGGTCGCCGCCCATGGACGCCGCTGTTGTGAGCACTCCACGTCGAGTGCACCTGAAGCGGCAGGAACGTGACCCATCTGAACCAAGGTTCAGGATGCCGGCTCTAACGGCACAAGCGGGGAACCCAGCAAGGTACAACCGCTCCGGCAATTGCCGGAGCGGTTGTTTTTTGATCTCGCGACCTCCTGCTGGTAGGATGCCGGCATGAGCATTCAACCTTCTGCCCCTGCGCTCACGAGCCTCTTTCTCGGGCGTCAGCCAATTCTCGATTCGACACAGGCACTGGTCGGCTATCAATTGCTGTTTCGCGATTCGAGTGAGAATCGCGCGGCACAAGTTCAGCCGGGCATGGCTACTGCCGATGTGATCTGCAAGGCCTTCGCCGAGCTTGGTTTGAGCAGTGCGCTGGGGTCCAACAAGGTCTTTGTCATCGTCGATGCGGTATCACTCAGCTCGGATGCCATCGAACTCTTGCCGGCCAACGGGGTGGTGTTTGATTTACCGGCGAGCGTGGCTGCCGACCCGGTCGTGGTGGCGCGCTGCCAAGCGCTGGGTCAGCGCGGCTATACCTTCTGCATCAATGACCTGACCCATGTCGACGCGGCGCTCGAACCGCTGCTGAAGCAGGCCATGTTCACCAAGCTCAATCTGCAAAACCTGCCTGACGGTGTGTTGCGACCGCTGCTGTCGCAATTGGCGGATTTTCGACCATTGCCGATTGCCAGCCACGTGGAAACCCATGTCGACTTCGATCGGGCGGTGGCGCTCGGCTTCCACTTCTTCCAGGGCTACTATTTTGCCGAGCCGACTGTCGTCGAGGGCAAGCAACTCGACCTCGCCACCCAGGGGTTGATTCGGCTCATCAAACGCCTGAACGCCGATGCCGACCTCGACGAAATCGAACGGATTTTCAAGAGCGAGGCCGGGCTCACGGTGAACCTGCTGCGGCTCACCAATTCCGCAGCGGTGGGCTTGCGCACGCGCGTCACTTCGGTGCGCCAGGCGATTACCGTGCTTGGTCGTCGCCAGATTCTGCGTTGGATGCAACTGCTGCTATATAGCCGTCCCAAAGGACAACACGTCGGCATCGAGCGTAATCCGCTGATGCAACTGGCGGCGTTCAAGGGCAATTTCATGGAGCGCCTGGCGCGCAGTTGTTACCCTGATCAACGCGCCTTGCCCGAGGCCGCCTTCCTCTGTGGCTTGATGTCGCTGATGCCGGCGGCGCTGGGGCTGCCGATGAACGCAATAATCGAACAGATTGCCCTCGGCCCGCAATTGAGCCTCGCCTTGCTGTCGCGGGAAGGCGAACTGGGGCTGCTGCTGGATATCACTGACTGCTACGACAACGACGATCCGGGGGGTGTCGAACGCGCCCTGACGCAGTTGGGCGGGCGCATCAATCATGAAACACTGAATCGCTGTCTGGCCGAATCAATTGCCTGGGTACAGACACTGGCAACCGAGGTTGCTTAGCTTCGGGGTGGTTCAGGCTTTTCGGCTGGTGCAGGGGCGGCGTTTTCATCTGTTTCATTTTGTTCCCCCAAGCGTTCCTAGCCCTGCCGGAATGCCGCGGCATCGCCGTAATCGAAAAATCCCGGCCAGTTCTGCCCGCCTGAAGGCAAACTCCAGGCGCACCCGGCGTTAGTCCTCCTCAAATTCGTCCTGCAGGGCGATGCTGGCGCCCGAGCCGGAAATCCGCTAGTGCGAGGGAATTGTCGGCCGTGCTCAGGCGGCTGCCCGATTAACTTCGCGGGCTCCGCCTGTAGAATGGCTGCCTGGATAAAACAATTACTGGCGAATGATGCGTTACTGGCTGATGAAGAGCGAACCTTCCGTGGTCGGTATCGACGATGTGCTGGCCATGCCAAAACAAACCGTGGACTGGTGGGGCGTGCGCAACTATCAGGCGCGCAATTTCATGCGTGACCAAATGCAGGTCGGTGACGGCGTGCTTTTTTATCATTCAAGCTGTCCCCAGCCTGGCATTGCCGGGCTGGCCGAGGTGGCTAAATGCGCGTATCCCGACCGTACCCAGTTCGATCCGCAAAGTCCCTATTTCGACCCGAAATCCACCCCGGAGAATCCGCGCTGGATGAATGTCGATGTGCGCGTTGTGCGGAAGACCCGTCTGTTTGAACTTGGTGAATTGCGGTCCTGTCCGGAACTAACCAACATGCGCGCGCTGCAGCGTGGTAACCGTTTGTCGATCACGCCGGTCGATCCGGCGGAGTGGCACTTCATCACTGGGAGGTTGCTGAAATGATTTGGCTGGTGGGCTATCTGGCGCTTGGCGCGGTAGCAGGGTTCTTTGCCGGTTTGCTGGGCGTCGGTGGTGGCGCGGTCATGGTCCCGGTGCTGGCGCTGATGTTTGCCGCGCAGGGCATGCCGGCCGAGCATGTGATGCATCTTGCCCTTGGCACCTCGATGGCGGCCATCATCTTCACCTCGCTGTCCAGTCTGTATGCCCATCACCGCCATGGAGCGGTGATCTGGCCAATCGTCAAGATCATTACGCCAGGCGTTGTGCTCGGCACCTTTGCCGGTGCGCAAATTGCCAGCGTGATGTCAACGCGACCACTGGCGATCTTCTTTGCGGTTTTCATGAGTTATGTTTCCTTCCAGATGCTGGCGAACATCAAGCCCAAGCCGTCGCGGCAGTTGCCGGGCGTGCTGGGCATGTACGCCGTGGGAAGCGGTATCGGGGTGATCTCGGCGCTGGTCGCCATTGGCGGCGGCTCACTCTCGGTGCCATTCATGACCTGGTGCAACATCAAGATGCACCATGCCATCGGGACTTCGGCGGCGATCGGCTTACCCATCGCCGTGGCCGGTACGGCAGGTTATATGCTGGCAGGTTTGCGTGTCACCGACCTGCCGGCCGGCAGTTTCGGCTACATCTATCTGCAGGCGCTGGCGGCCTGTGTGGCAATGAGCATGCTTACCGCGCCATTGGGCGCAAAAGCCGCCCACAACCTGCCAGTGGGGACGCTGAAGAAGATCTTTGCCGGCGTGATTTTGCTGCTGGTCGCGAAAATGGTGCACGGCCTGCTTTGACCTGCTCCTGGCATGGTGCGGCATTGCCAAGGCAAAGTTGGAAGTGCGGACTGTCAGCGTGCGGTGGCGCTGACGGCTTTCGAGTCCGGGATCGTCCAGGGTTTTGTCAAGTTGCTGAAAACTGCCTGTCGATGCTCGACTACAGCGAGACCGATTCCCTCAGGCGCAAGCGTGCTGATTTACTGGATCCAGCGCAGAATCGGCGCCCATTGCTCCTGGTCCTGCGCACCGCGTGAGGCGGGGAGGTCGAAGATGGTCATGCCGTGCGCCGCCGCTTGCACATAGTTTTGCGTGTCACGCAGGTGGGCGATCACCGGCAGGCCGGAGCCCACCAGAAACCGCTCCAGTTCGCCGGCGGCACGCGTGCGTGCGTCTACGCGCATGCCGACGATGGCAATCTCGACATGCTGTTTTCGCACCAGCTTTTCGGCCAGCAGCTCGTCCAGAAAGTGCCGTGTGGCCAGGATGTCGAACAGTGAAGGTTGCAAGGGCACGATGATGCGATCCACCAGCTTCAGGACATTGGCCAGTTTCTTGCCGTGCAGCCCCGCCGGCGTATCGAGCACGACATGGGTTGCATCGCGCGGCGGTCTGGCCGGCTGGCCAGGCTGGATGTCCCACGCCGCGATGTATGGCAGTGCCGGCGCGCGCAGTTGCAGCCATTCACGCGATGACTGCTGGCGATCGATGTCGCCCAGCATCACACGATGACCGTTGCTTGCCAGCCAGCCCGCCAGGTTGGTTGCCAGCGTACTTTTGCCAACACCACCCTTGGGGTTGGCGATCATGTAAATCTTCAAGCGTACCCCCTCCCGCGGGTCAAGGCATCACGGCAACAAGATTGTTGAGCCGGTGGTCTTGCGTGCGGCGAGATCGATATGTGCCTGTGCCGCATCTTTCAGGGCATAGCTTTGATTGACCGCGATCTTCACTCGACCGGTTCCCACCATGTCGAACAGTTCCTGTGCGCTATGCAACAGATCCGCGCGCTTTGCCACATAAGTAAACAGTGACGGCCGGGTCAGGAACAGCGAGCCACGTTTCGACAACTCCTGCGTGTCGACGGGCGCCACGGGCCCTGCCGACTGGCCGAAGGTGACCATCATGCCCAAGGGGCGCAGGCAGTCGAGCGATTTCATGAAGGTGTCGCCGCCGACCGAGTCATACACTACCGGCACGCCTTCGCCGCTGGTAATCTCCTTGACCCGCCCGACAAAATCCTCGCGCGTATAGACGATCGGATAATCGCAACCATGCGCCTTGGCCAGCGCCGCCTTTTCGTCCGAGCCGACCGTGCCGATCACCCTGGCACCAAGAGCCTTGGCCCACTGGCAGACGATCAGGCCGACGCCCCCGGCTGCCGCCTGGATCAGGATGGTGTCATTGGCTTGGACACGAAATGTGCGCCGCAGCAGGTATTGTGCGGTCATGCCCTGCAGCATCATTGCCGCAGCATGCTTGAAATCGATGGCATCCGGCAGGCGCACCAGTCGATCGGCGGGAATGTTGCGCGCCTCGGAGTAGGCGCCGGGTGGGCCGCCGGCATAGGCCACGCGGTCGCCAACCTGAACTTCGGTCACGGCGCTGCCGATTGCCTCGACCACTCCCGCGCCTTCCAGGCCCAGGCCATTGGGTAAGGTCAGGGGATAGCGCCCGCTGCGGAAATAGATGTCGATGAAGTTGAGACCGACCGCCTCGTGCCGGACGCGTGCCTCGTTGGGTGCCAACTCGCCCAGACTGACTTCCTCCCAGCGCAGCACTTCCGGCCCGCCGGTTTCGTAAATGCGGATTGCGTGATTCATGTTGTTCTCCTCGTTGGCTGATTTTATTATTCGCAGCGCAGCAAGCTACCCTGCTTGCGGGAGAAATTCAAGGTCAGCCTGGCATGCCCAGGTGCGCGCCGTAGATATTGCTGGCGTGCCGGAGAGCGCCGCAACCGTTGCTTGGCTCGCCGTACCGATGCAGGGCATGCCATACCCGCTGCGGGGGCACTGCGTCGCGCCAGCGCCGGCTTCCCGGAATCAGGCGAACAGATTCTTGCCGTTTTTAAGGAAATTGAAGGAATAAGCTTCCTGCCCTTCGGGGTATTCCTTGGTCTGGACGCAGCACGGGGCGGCCTGGTAGCGCAGATCGGTCGCCAGTTGGCCGCTGTTGCGGCTGGCACCATCGGTCAGGCGGTTGCCCGGATAGGCATTCATGAGTAGTTCGTAGGGTTTGCGTGCGGCATTGGCCATGCGTACGGCACCGACAATCGGCAGTCCGACCAGTGTCAGATCGCCTGCCACCGGCGCGACATAGCATGGGCCGGCATCAATGCCGATGGAGAGGCCGACGCCGCTCGGCATGTTGCGCAGGTTGGCAAGAAAGGCCGGGTAGTAATAGCTGCGGAAGCTTTCCATGACGGTGGCCGAGAAGGCCAGCACGGTTTCCATCTGTGTGGCAAAGCCTTCATCGACCAGCCAGTAGCAAATGAAGCCGTCGCCGGTGAATTTGTCGAACCAGCCGTTGTGATAACACAGCACGGTGCGGAATTCACCAACAAAATCGTCAAGGATGTTGGCGAATTGCAGGATGTCAATCGATTCCTTCATCACCGAACTGGAGCGGCGAATGTCGGCCGTCATCACGATGGCCTCGACCGGCAGGCGCTCGGTGATGGCGCGCCGGATCCGCGGGGAAACGTCGGTACGCGTCGGATCGAAGCGATCACGTGGCGCATGGCGTTGCAACTGGCGGTCGACTTGCGCGCCATGAAGGTCCTGTATGACCTCCTGCAGATGCTCGATGACGTTGATGCGATCCATGATGTGGGGCGCTTGATTACCCATGCCTCAAACAAGGGGAAGCTAGCTTAGCATTTTGGCGCCAGACGTGCTGAAGATTTACGTTTCCAGGCCTGGATAGCGCGGATAGCTCCCGAACCTGCGCATTCAGGCGGAAGCGTCAGGCGTTATGCGTCCGGCCAGATAGCGCTCCAGGTGGCGGTCGGTGATGTTGATATGACTGATAAACCAATCCAGCAGGAGGAATTGACAGCGAAATGCGAGGCGCAGCGGCGAAGTTTTGCCGTTCTGGATTTCCACGGCGAGCGTGTCGAGAAATTCGCGAAACTTTTCATGCTGCTGACGGTGTTCGGCAAGCGGTGAATGGGGGTAGCCATGCGCCACCATCAGCCGCTCCTCGGACTCGAAATGCTCGGCCGTCCACTCGACCAGTTTGACTACCATATGCTCGGCAGTGCTGGAAGAATCCTGTTGCAGGGCTTCCGAAAGAGCAACGATCTGGCCGAAAATTGCCTGGTGCATGTCATCCAGCCCGGACAGCCCGAGCAGGTATTCCGGGCGCCACTGCGTGGCACTGTCGGTTTCGCCGGCTTCGCCTGTGTGGGCGCGGTTGGCCTGGCGGCAGCGCTGCCAATAAACGGCCGCTGGTGTGTCGCCAGGGTTGCGTTCCAGACAATCGCTGAATAATGTCAGCGCATCATCCATGTGGCGGAAGTGGTAGTGGGCGAGCGCATCTTCGAAGGTATCGCGACTGGCCAGCTTGGCCGCCTTGAGCGGTGCCGGATCGGCGTCGAAGACCTCGTAGATCGACTGGGCCAGATGTTTGCCGCGGACGCGCACGCGATCGATAAACCGGATCGAGAAGGCTGCGGAGTTGCGGATGCTGTTAAGTGTGTGCTGGGTGATCAGAATTGGAGTCTGGTAGGTCTTGGTCAGCGTCTCGACGCGCGAGGCAAGATTGACCGCGTCGCTGATCACCGTTACTTCCATGCGACTGGCTCCGCCGATCACGCCCAGCATCAATAAGCCGGAATTCATGCCGATGCCGATGCGGACCTCGGTAGCGGCACGTCGTTCCGGATGCTCCGCGGGTAGTTCGGTCAGCAGCAGGGAGCGTTGGGCATTGAAATGGTCAAGCTCTGCCAGCATGGCGATCGCCGCGTGCAGGGCATCATCGCCGCGCGCCGGAAACAACGCCATGACCGAGTCGCCAATATATTTGTCTATGAAGCCGCCATGCGCCAGCACCACTGGCTCCATGAAGCTCAAATAGGCGTTGATGAAATCGAAACATTGCTGCGGCGACATGCGCTCCGACATCGAGGCGAAGCCGCGAATATCGGAGAACAGGATGGTCATTTTCTTTTCGGCCTGGTTGCCCCAGTCAACGTCAAGAATGCTTTCCTTGCCCAGCAGTTCAAGGAGTTGCGGTGGGACAAAGCGCGCATAGGCTGACTGTACCTGGCCCAGACGCTGCTCGATACCCTGGCGGGTGGCAATTTCCGCATCCAGCCGCGCGCGCTGACGCCGCAGTTCATCATCTGCGCGGGTGGTCAGCGAAGAATTGGTGCTGACACCATTGGCGCCGGGTTTTATCATCGAACACATTGTAGTCAATGCAGGATCCTTGGGTGTGAGCGGAGTCGAGGCAGAAAAGGACGTTTACTTTGACAATCAAAAAGAAACGGCTAGAATGCGCCCCTTTCTGCATCAACCCATCCATTCAGGAAATTCGCATGCCCGGTATTCGTGTCAAGGAAAATGAGCCTTTCGAGGTTGCCATCCGTCGCTTCAAGCGCACCATCGAGAAGGCCGGTACGCTCACTGAATTGCGCTCCCGCGAGTTCTACGAAAAGCCTACCTCCGAGCGCAAGCGCAAGCTGTCTGCCGCCGTGAAGCGCCATCACAAGCGCATTCGCAGCCAGCTGCTGCCGCCAAAGATGTATTGATTACCTGGCGGCCTGCTCACAAAAGCAAGTGACAGGCGCCAGCAACCGATACCGCCCCCGGTGACCACCGCGGGCGGTTTTGTCATTTCTGGAGAATTACATGTCGCTGAAAGCCCGCATCATCGAAGACATGAAACTCGCCATGAAGGCGAAGGAAACCGCCCGCCTTGGCGCCATCCGCCTGCTGCTGGCCGCCATCAAGCAGCGCGAGGTGGATGAGCGCAGCGAACTTGACGACGCGGCAGTCGTCGCCGTCATGGAAAAGATGCTCAAGCAGCGCAAGGATTCGATCACCCAGTTCGAGGCCGCCAAGCGCCAGGATCTGGCCGACGTCGAAAAGTTCGAGATTGAGGTCCTTGCGGCTTACATGCCGCAGGCGCTCAGTGCCGCCGAGGTTGAGGCCATCGTCGCTGCGGCGGTCGCCACTGCTGGCGCGAAATCCCCGGCAGACATGGGCAAGGTGATGGCGCTGGTCAAGCCGCAGATCGCGGGACGCGCCGACATGGGCGAAATTTCGAAACTGGTCAAGTCGAAGTTGGTCTGACCGCCGGCGGCGCATCGTTTGTGGATAATGAGCGCCGATGATCCCGGACAGCTTCATTCAGGAACTGCTTGCGCGCGTTGACATCGTCGACGTCGTCGAGCGCTACGTCCCGCTGAAGAAGGCAGGTGCCAATTATCAGGCCTGCTGCCCTTTTCATTCGGAAAAGACGCCATCCTTCACCGTCAGCCCGGCCAAACAGTTTTTTCACTGCTTTGGTTGTGGCGCCCATGGCAGCGCCGTCGGTTTTGTCATGCAATATGCCGGACTCGGCTTTGTCGAGGCAGTTGAGGAGCTCGCCAACAGCCTTGGTATGCCGGTGCCGCGCGAGGTTGGCGCTCACTCGCAACAAAAGGCCCAGCAGGCCCCACTTACCGAACGCATGGCACGCGCGGCGCAATTTTACAAGGACCAACTTAAGGCGTCCCCCAAGGCGATTGACTATCTCAAGCGACGCGGCCTGACCGGCGAAATAGCCGCCCGTTACGGCCTGGGTTTCGCGCCGGATGATTGGCAGGGTCTGCAGCAAATATTCGACGACTATCACAGTCCGGCGCTGGTCGAGTGCGGACTGGTCATCGAAAACGAGCAGGGCCGGCGTTATGACCGCTTCCGCGACCGCGTGATGTTCCCGATCCAGGATCAGCGTGGCAACGTCATTGGTTTCGGCGGTCGGGTGCTCGGGCCGGGCGAGCCGAAGTACCTGAATTCACCGGAAACGCCGCTGTTTCACAAGGGCCAGGAACTTTATGGCCTGCCACAGGCGCGCAAGGAAATCCAGCAGCAGAACATGGTCATTGTCGTCGAGGGCTACATGGATGTCGTCGGCCTGGCGCAAAACGGAATTGTTAACGTTGTTGCCACCCTTGGCACCGCGACGACCGGTGTCAACGTGCAGCGGCTGGTAAGGCTCGCCGACCGCGTCGTGTTCTGTTTCGATCGCGACAGCGCCGGCGACCGCGCCGCCCGGCGTACCATGGAAATCAGTCTGGAACACCTGGTGGACGGCAAGAGTGTCGAGATCCTCCAGTTGGATGGCACCCAGGATCCCGATGAATTCGTCCGCGAGCATGGCAAGGAAGCATTTGTAAACCAGACGCAAAACGCCACCCGCCTCAGCGATTTTTTTGTACGCAAGCTGATCCAGGACTGCAACACATCGACCGCCGAGGGACGCGCCAAACTGGTCAGCGACGCCAAGCCCTTGCTGCAGAAAATATCCGCGCCAGTGCTGCGGGTGCAAATCTCCAAGGAAATCGCCAGGCACGCTCAGCTATCGCAAGCCGAACTCGAGGCCCAGTGCGGACTCAAGCCCCTGGCGCGTTATCGTGCCGCACCACCACCCAACCGCTTGCGGCCGGCACCCAACGCGCTGGAGCGCACCCTTCTCATTGCCGTACTGCACCGGCCTGAGCGGGCAGCCCGTTTGCCGCTTGACCTGATTGCGCAGGACAATGCCGAGGGGGCAGCCCTGACTGCTGTCGCCGAGGCGATCGACCATGCGGCATTGGCGGGCGGCAACCTTGGCCTGATGATTGAGTATTTCCGCGGCAGCCCGCACGAGGAAGTGATTGCCATGCTGTCCGGGCAGATCGAGGAAAATGCCGGCGACGAGGGCGAGCAGGAAAATGTCTTCATTGATAGCATGGAGCGCCTGCGTGCCCGGGCGCTCTCCCGGCAGATTGACGAGTTGAATGCCAGGGCGCGCGCCGGAACGCTGACCACTGCTGAAAGGCAGATGCTTACAGGCCTGCTTGCACAAAAAAGAGCTTGATTAAATATGTATAATTACGGGTTCCGCCGTGATTCGATCCGAGCCAGCGCACATGTCAAAATCAACTGCAACACCCGCCAAACCTTCCCGTAAACCGGCTGTAAAAGCGCCCGCCGCGAAAGTTGCCGCGACCAAAGCGACAAGCGCCAAGTCTGCCGCGAAGGTGGTGGTAAAACCCGCCCCGAAAAAACCTGTCCCCAAAGCCGTGGCGAAGCCAGTCAATAAAGCTGTACAGGCAAAATCTCCAGCCAAACCGGCCGTGGCAGGTAAAGCCGCCCCTGCTGCGACAGCGCCGGCGAAGGCGGGGCAGACGCCCAGACCCAAGCTTGTCGCCGCGCCCGCATCCGTCCCGACCCCGGTCGTTCTGGAGGCGGTCATTGCTGCGCTACCTGCGGACCAGACCGCCAGAACCAGAACCAGGAAATCCAAAAAGGTCAAAGATGTGCAGATGCTGGCAGCCCTGGAACAGTCTCAGCCGGTGACGGTTGACCTCGAAGCGCGCCGCACCCGACTGAAAACCCTGATCACGCTGGGCAAGGAGCGCGGCTTCCTGACCTATGGCGAGATCAACGATCACCTGCCGGATGATCTGGTCGATGCCGAGCAGATCGAGTCGATCATCAGCACCTTCAGCGACATGGGCATCCAGGTCTTCGATCAGGCGCCCGCGCCCGAGGACATGCTGTTGAGCGAACAGACCGCCTCGCCGGTCGATGCCGCCGAGGCCGAGGAAGAAGCCGAGCAGGCTTTGTCGTCGGTCGACTCGGAATTTGGCCGCACGACCGACCCGGTACGCATGTACATGCGCGAAATGGGCACTGTCGAACTGCTGACGCGCGAGGGCGAAATCGAGATCGCCAAGCGTATCGAGGAAGGTCTGCGGCACATGGTGCTGGCCATTTCCGCCTGCCCGACGACCATCATCGAAATCCTCGACATGGCCAACAAGGTTGCCCTGGACGAAATGCGCATCGATGAAGTGGTCGATGGCTTGCTTGATCCCAGCGCGCCGAACGAGGACATCGAAGCCAAAGCCGGGGATGAGGACGATGAAGAAAGCGGCGATGAAGAAGGCGAGGATATCGACGAGGATGACGAGGAGGCGGCCGAAGCCAGGGTTACCGCGTCCTTGTTGCGCCTGAAGCAGGATGCCCTCGAGCGCTTTGCCATCATCCATCAGCTGTATGGCAAGCTGATGCCGGCGCTGGTCAAGCGCGGCTCGCAGGACAAAAGCTATCTGCGTATCCAGCGGCAGATTTCGGATGAATTGATGAACATCCGCTTCACCGCGCGAACCATCGAACGCCTGTGCGACTCGGTGCGGGGTATGGTCGAGGCGGTGCGCAACCATGAGCGCAAGATCCTGCATCTGTGCGTGGACAAGACCCACATGCCGCGCGCGCACTTCATCAAGGTATTTCCAGGCAACGAAACCAACATGGAATGGCTGAAAGGCGAGGTGCAGTCAGCCAAGCCCTATGCGACCGTGCTGATGCGCCAGGCGCCGGCCATCCTCGAGGAACAGCAGGCCCTGATCGACCTGCAGGACCGCATCGGCATTTCGCTCAAGGAACTCAAGGACATCAACAAGAAGATGTCAACCGGCGAGGCCAAGGCCCGCCGCGCCAAGCGCGAGATGACCGAGGCCAACCTGCGCCTGGTGATCTCCATCGCCAAGAAATACACCAACCGCGGCCTGCAGTTCCTCGACCTGATCCAGGAAGGCAACATCGGCCTGATGAAGGCGGTGGACAAGTTCGAATACCGCCGCGGCTACAAGTTCTCGACCTACGCCACCTGGTGGATCCGCCAGGCCATCACCCGTTCGATCGCCGACCAGGCGCGCACCATCCGCATCCCGGTGCACATGATCGAGACCATCAACAAGATGAACCGCATCAGCCGGCAAATCCTCCAGGAAACCGGCAGCGAGCCCGATCCGGCCACCCTGTCGTTGAAGATGGAAATGCCCGAGGACAAGATCCGCAAGATCCTCAAGATCAGCAAGGAGCCGATCTCGATGGAAACGCCGATCGGCGACGATGACGATTCGCATCTCGGTGACTTCATCGAGGATCAGGCGACGCTGGCTCCGGCCGATGCCGCATTGTTTGCCTCGCTGCGCGAGATCACCAAGGATGTGCTCGACAGCCTGACGCCGCGCGAAGCCAAGGTGCTGCGGATGCGCTTTGGCATCGAGATGAATACCGACCATACGCTGGAAGAGGTCGGCAAGCAGTTCGATGTCACCCGCGAGCGGATCCGTCAGATTGAAGCCAAGGCATTGCGCAAGCTGCGCCATCCTTCGCGTTCCGAGAAACTGCGCAGCTTCCTTGACGGCAGCGAGTAAGACCGGTCTCTTCGCCGTGAGCCATAAGCACGGTGGATTCCGGGCCTGTAGCTCAGTTGGTTAGAGCAGAGGACTCATAATCCTTTGGTCCTCGGTTCAAGTCCGAGCGGGCCCACCAACATGAAACAAGTGGGCTGGTGATGATCATCACCAGCCCACTTTCATTTCGTGTGTGCCTAGCAGAGGCCGGCGATTGTCGGCGCCGATGGAGTGGAGACGACGGAGCAGGAAAGTTTCTGGTTCTGCACGGGGTGCCTGACAGACTTTGTGCAGTGCGTGTGCAGTGCGGAGATGCGCCTCAAGTATAGTCATGCCATGTCAGCCGACTTCTCGCTAAATCTTTCCGGGTTATCGCTTGCCCTGGGCGATTACGCTTGCCGCTTCGATGCCGACCTGCTGAACGAGTGCGCTTCGACGAATGGCGTATTGCTTGCCCGCGCTGCGGCTGGCGCACCCTCGGGTGCGGTGGTCGTCGCCGCGGCGCAGACGGCCGGGCGCGGCCGGCGCGGCCGGGCGTGGATTTCCGCCCCGGGTGACAGCCTGACCTTTTCCCTGCTTTGGCGCTTCGCCCCGGGTACCTTGCCGGCCGGGTTGTCACTGGCCGTTGGCTTGGCGGTGGCGGAGGCGCTGGAGAAAGTCGGCGCCGGGCCGTCCCAAGCCGACGCCAGCCCCCCCGTGGGGGGCAGCGAGCCGGGGTTGCGAGCGTGGGGGGCCAACAAAGTCGGCGCCGGGCCGTCCCAAGCCGACGCTAGCCCCCCCGTCACCGCTTCGGGTGATTTCATGGGGGGCAGCGAGCCTGGATTGCGAGCGTGGGGGGCCAACAAAGTCGGCGCTGGCGGGACGGCGTCGGTCGGCACGCAGAATAATTCTGGAGAGGCGATTCAACTCAAATGGCCGAACGATCTGCTGCTCGGCGGGCGCAAGCTGGGCGGCATCCTCGTCGAGTTGTTGTCTGGCGCACCGCATGTGGCCGTGATCGGCATCGGCCTGAATTTACGCCTGCCGGCCGCACTGCCGGACGATCTGCGGGCGCAAAGCGCGGCGCTGGACCATGGTGGCGACCCCAACGAATTGCTGGCCGGAATCCTCGTCGAGTTGCTGGCGGTGCTGGAAAGTTTTGCGGCGAGCGGGTTTGCCGACCTGCGCAGCGCCTGGATGGCGCGCCATGCCTTCGCGGACGAACCGATCCGGCTGCTCGCGGATTTTGCGCCGCCGCGCATGGGCATCTGTCGCGGCGTGGATGTCGATGGCGCGTTGCTGCTGGAAGTGTCCGGTCAGATCGAGCGGGTGCTGTCCGGCGAGGTGTCGCTGCGGAGTGCGGCATGATCCTGTGCCTGGACGCCGGTAATACGCGGCTCAAATGGGGCCTGTGGGATGGTCGCGACTGGCGCGGGAGCGGCGCCCTTGATCATGCCGGAAGCGGCCAACTGATCGACGCATTGCCGACCCGGCCATCCCGCATCCTGGCGTGCAATGTCGCCGGCGATGGGGTGGCGGCCAGCATTGCGACTTTGGCCGCGAGCCTGTCCGTGCCGCTTGACTGGTTTGTCAGCAGCGCCGCGGCGGGCGGGGTCGGCAATGGTTACGACAATCCCGCGCAACTCGGTGCCGACCGCTGGGCGGCACTGATCGGCGCGCGGTCTGTGTATGATGGTCCGGCGCTGGTCGTGATGTCGGGCACCGCGACGACCATCGACGTGCTTGGCGCGGATGGTGTGTTCCGCGGTGGCTTGATCCTCCCCGGCCTGGATCTGATGCACCAGGCGCTGGCCCGCAATACCGCGCGCTTACCCGCAGCGCGTGGCAGGTACAGTACGTCGCCAACGAATACCGATGACGCGATTGTCAGCGGCTGTCTTTTCGCCACGCTCGGCGCCATCGAACGCATGGCGCGTTGCTCCTTTGACGATGTGGCCGGCACAAACTTTTGCTGTCTGGTTTCCGGTGGCGGAGCGGATGCGCTCGTCCCGCACCTGAGCATGCCTCACGCGCGCATCGACAATCTCGTGCTCACCGGCCTGGCTCGGATATCTGCCGCGAATGAAGCGCTGGAAGCGCTGGAAGCGTCATGACTGCAGCGACAATGACCCATTTCAGGAGCGCCGCCGCTTGACCGCGAGCGCCGTTGCAGTATGGTTGCGGTTTTTCAACAATATCAAACAGGGGAGAGGGAAGCATGAGCCAGACGCGCGTCATTCTTGACGAATCGGAAATTCCGACACATTGGTACAACATTGCCGCCGACCTGAGCAATCCGCCGGCACCGCCGTTGGGGCCGGACGGCAAGCCAGTGGGCCCGGAGCAGATGCTGGCGATTTTCCCTGGCCCCATCCTCGAGCAGGAAATGTCGGCCGAACGCTGGATTCCCATTCCCGACGAGGTGCGCAAGATTTATGCGCTATGGCGCCCCAGTCCGCTGTGTCGCGCCGAGCGACTGGAACAGATGCTCGGCACGCCCGCCAAGATTTTCTACAAGTACGAAGGCGTATCCCCGGCCGGTTCGCACAAGCCCAACTCGGCTGTCCCGCAGGCTTATTTCAACAAGATTGCCGGTACCAAACGACTGGTGACGGAGACTGGCGCCGGCCAGTGGGGCTCATCGCTGTCGCTCGCCGGCCAGATGTTTGGCCTGCCGGTGCGGGTATATATGGTCAAGGTCAGCTACGACCAGAAGCCGTATCGCCGCATGATGATGCAGACCTGGGGCGGCGAAGTGCTGGCCAGCCCGAGCAACCAGACCAAGACCGGCCGCGACATCCTGCAACGGGATCCCGATAACCAGGGCAGCCTCGGCATTGCCATTTCCGAGGCGATCGAGGATGTGGTGTCAACGCCCGGCAGCAAATATGCGCTGGGTTCGGTCCTCAATCATGTGCTGTTGCACCAGACCATCATCGGCCAGGAAGTGAAGAAACAGTTCGCAAAGATCGGTGAGTATCCGGACATGATCTTTGCGCCCTGCGGCGGCGGGTGCAACTTTGCCGGCGTGACCTTCCCCTTCCTCGGCGATGTGGCGGCAGGCGACAAGCGGGCGCAGAAGATTCGCATGGTGGCGGTCGAGCCGGCCTCCTGCCCGACGCTGACCAAGGGTGTGTATGCCTACGACTACGGCGATGCCACGGGTTTTACGCCGCTGATGAAGATGTACACCCTCGGCCACGACTTCATGCCGCCGGGCATCCATGCCGGCGGCCTGCGTTATCACGGCGACAGCCCGCTGGTTTCGCAGTTGTTCCATGAAAAGCTGATCGAGGCGATCGCGGTGCCGCAACTCGGCACCTTCGAAGCTGGCGTGATGTTCGCCCGCGCCGAGGGCATCATCCCGGCGCCGGAATCGGCCCACGGCATCCGCGCCTGCATCGACGAGGCATTGCGCTGCAAGGCCAGCGGTGAGCCGAAGACCCTGCTCTTCAACCTGTCCGGCCATGGCCATTTCGACATGAGCTCGTATGAAAGTTACTTTGCCGGCAAGCTGGAAGACTTCGAGTATCCGGCCGAGGCGATCCAGGCTTCGCTGGCCCATCTGCCCAAGGTCGGTTGAGCGGTTTCATGCGCCTCGCATTGATGGTGCTTGTGCTGGCGAACCTGGTGCTGTTTGCCTGGGGTCAGGGTTATCTGGGAGAGGTGGATGCGGGGCGCGAGCCCGGGCGTTTGCAACAACAGATCGAGCCGGGCAAGCTGCGCATTCTCCCTGCCGGTGCGGCGTCTGCCGCCCCGGCAGTGGCGCTGCTCTGTCAACGCATTGAAGGACTTTCCGCCGCCGAGGCCGATACCTTCAAGCGGCGTGACATGGCCGAGACGCCGGGCTGGACGGTTACCCTGCTTCCGGATAGTGAAGCGGGCGGCCACTGGGTGCTCATCGCCCAGTTGTCCAGCCGGGCCGTGGCGGAAAGAAAACGGACGGAACTGCGCCAACTGGGCGTCAAGGAAGGGCAGATCATCGAGGATGCGGAGCTGGGACCTTTCGCGGTATCGCTTGGCGTGTTCCGCAGCCAGGCACTGGCCGAGGAGTTTTTGCAGTCGGTGACGCGCAAGGGCGTGCGCTCGGCGCAACTCGCCAGGCGTGACATCGCCCCGGAAAAATTCATTGTCGAGCTGCGCGCGCCGGCGGATGAACTGGAGCGCAAACTTCCCGAGCTGATGGCACCCCTGGCCGGGGCCAGCCGCACCGACTGCCCTGCGCAATGAAAGCTCCGCGGCGGGGCTTTATCGTCGGCCTGACCGGCGGCATCGGCAGTGGCAAGAGCGAGGCCGCGCGTTGCTTTGCCGCGCTGGGCGCCGCCGTGGTGGATACCGACCTCATTGCCCATGCGCTGACCGCGGCCGGCGGCGCCGCCATCGAGCCCATCCGGGCCGCGTTCGGCCCGCTGGTGCTGACCCCGGATGGCGCGCTCGACCGTGCCGTCATGCGCCAGCGCGTGTTTGCCGATCCGCGCGAGCGGGCGCGCCTCGAATCCATCCTGCATCCGCTGATCCGCGCTGCCTGCGCGGAAGAAATACGCCGCTTGCAAGAAACACGAAGGGGCGCCCCGCGTGTTTCTTGGCCCCTTGAGGGGAAATCGCCGCGTAGCGGCGATTCCGGGGTGGGCTCAATTGAGGCCAACGCCGACTGTCCCTATGTCGTCCTTGTCGTGCCACTGTTGGCTGAATCGGGAGGCTACCGCGAGTGGGTGGACCGCGTGGCGAGCGTCGACTGTCCGGAAGAGACCCAGATTGAGCGCACCATGGCACGCAGTGCCTTGTCCCGCGGCGCTGTCGAGGCAATCATGGCGGCACAGGCGACGCGGCAGGAGCGCCTGGCCGTTGCCGACGACGTCATCAGCAACGACGCGGAGCTGGACCACATGCGCGCACAGGTCGCCTCGCTTGATTCCCGCTATCGGCAACTGGCGCGGCGTGAAGCAGGCAGTGAGGAGAACCGGCTAGCCTGATGATTACGGGTGTTTTCCGCTTGAGATCAATTTGAGATTTGTGGGTAAATCAGTCAAAATTATGTCTGTTTCCATCCGGGCCGGCGCGTGATCACCTACGAATACCCGCTGAACGAGCGCATCCGCACCTTGCTGCGTCTTGAAGACCTGTTCGAGAAAATACTTTACTTCACCGATCTCGACGGTCCCAACGAGCATCATGTCGCGATAGTCACCCTGTTCGAGATCCTTGAGATTGCCGGGCGCGCCGACCTCAAGTTCGATCTGGTGCAGGAACTCGAACGACAGCGGCAGATCCTGCTCTCCTTTCGCAACAACCCGGACATCTCGGAGGATGCGCTATCCGGTGCGCTGTATGAAATCGAACAGTGCTCCGCGGCGCTGCTGGCCATGCAGGGCAAAACGGGGCAGTACCTGCGCGAGAACGACTGGCTGATGGGCATCAAGAATCGCGCCGGCATTCCTGGCGGCGTCTGCGAGTTCGACCTGCCTTCCTATCACTACTGGCTCAACCGCGATCCCGCGCAACGGCGCGCGGACGTCACCGGCTGGATCAAGCCGCTCCTGCCCATCCGCGCCGCCCTCGGCATTGTCTTGCGCCTGTTGCGTTCGTCCGGCCGGGCCGAACGGCAGGTCGCTGCGCATGGCGCATTCCAGCTGATGCTGTCCGGTCGCACCGCACAATTGGTCCGCCTGCGTTTGTCGGCTGACCATGCTGCCGTTCCTGAAATCAGCGCCAACAAATATGCGCTGAACGTCCGCTTTACCGTTCCCGACATTGGCGGGCGGCCGAAACAGTCGGAAGCGGATATCGAATTCGATCTGACCTTCTGTAATTTGTGATGGCCGTTCGTAGCGTCAATTGCCCGCACTGCGGGAAGGCGGTGGCTTGGGGGCCACAGAGCAAGTTCCGCCCGTTTTGTTCCGAGCGTTGTCGCCAGATCGATTTGGGCGCGTGGGCGAGCGACAGCTATCGCGTGCCGTCCGCCGTGCCGCCCGACGAGTTCGTCATTCCCGACACTAACTCCAAGCCGCGCGAATAGCCGCGATGCCATGAGCGCCACAGCCTTGTGCGGCGGCAAGGTCGGCGCCGGCCAACCCGCCGATGGCATACACCGGTAGCGGATAGCCGGCAATCAAGTCGCTGAAAGCGGGCCAGCCCATGCCCGGCTGGTCCGGGTGGCTGGCGGTTGGCTGGACGGGGCCGAGCACGACAAAATCGAGGCCGAGGCGTGCGGCCCGTGCCAGTTCCGCGCGGTTGTGACAGGAGGCGGCAACCAAAGGCAGCGCCGGACGGACGTGCAGCGCCATGAGCTGGCGGGCGGTGAGATGCACGCCATCGGCTTGCGTGGCGATCGCCAGCGCGACATCGCCATTGACCAGTACGCGGGCGTCGCTGGCATGACAAAGACTAACGGCGGCGGCGACAAATGCATTGCGTTGCGCCTCGGGCAGCGCGGTTTCACGGAGTTGCACCAGTCCCAAGCCCCCCCGTAGCGCGCTATCAAGCGCCGCAAGCTGGGCCGCGACACCGCTCTGCCAGGCGTGGGTGATGCCGTATACAGCGGGTAGCCGCAGGGCGGCGAGCAACGGCCCGTTGGCGGGCAACATGGGCGACGCAATGGGCGCTGCCGGGTCCTGCCAGGCCAGGGCGGCATGCACATGATCATGGAATTCGCCGCGCCATTGCGTGACGCGGAAAAAATGCAGCCGCACGTGGGCGTGTGCATAGACATGTTCGCGCACGATCCAGGGTGTCGCGGCCAGTACCTCGATTTCGAGTTCTTCGTGGAGCTCGCGGATGAGGGCATCCTTGGGCGTTTCGCCGGGTTCGACCTTGCCGCCGGGGAATTCCCAGTAGCCGGGATAGAAGCTGCCAGGGGCGCGTTGGCCAAGCAAATAGTGCCCGTCCGCGCGCAAGATGACGGCGGCGGCGACTTCGGTCAGCTGCACTTTTGCCGTCCGGCAAAATCCCGGGCGAATTGCCAGGCGATGCGCCCGGAGCGTCCGCCGCGTTGCAGCGCCCACTGCAGGGCTTCCTGCCGTCCCGCCAGCGCCGACTTTTCAGACACGCCGAAGCGCTGCAGCCAATGGGCGCAGATATCGAGATAGTGTTCCTGATCGAAGGGATAGAACGACAGCCACAGGCCGAAACGTTCCGACAGGGAAATCTTCTCCTCGGTGGTTTCGCCGGGATGGATCTCGCCGTCCGCCGTGTGCGTGGTTTCGAGATTTTCCGCCATGCGCTCGGGCATCAGATGCCGCCGGTTGGAGGTGGCGTAGATCAGCAGATTTTCGGGCGGGCCGGCGATGGAGCCGTCGAGCGCGCTTTTCAGCGCCTTGTAGCCGGGTTCGGCGGCTTCAAAAGAAAGGTCGTCGCAGAAAACGATGAAGCGCTCGGGTCGGTCGGCGATCAGATCGATGATTTCCGGCAGGCTGACGAGGTCGTTGCGGTCGACCTCGATGAGGCGCAGGCCACGCTTGGCAAATTTGGCGAGGACACCCTTGACCAGCGATGACTTGCCGGTGCCGCGCGCACCGGTGAGCAGCACATTGTTGGCGGGACGACCGGCGATGAACTGGCGGGTGTTGCGTTCGATGGCGGCCTTTTGGTCGGCGACCCCGAGCAGGTCGTCAAGCTGGATGCGATGGGGGTGGCGCACCGGTTCCAGGCGGCCACGCCAGCGGAAGGCGGTTGCCGCGCGCCAGTCGGGTGGCGTGGGGGGCTGCGGCAAGAGGGATTCGGCGCGTCCGACCAGACTTTCGAGTCGTGCCAGCAGTGTTTCGAGGGCTTGCATCGGTTAAGCTTTCATTCCTTGATAACCGTTCAATTTAGCAGATTCACCATGGCCACGTTTTCAACATTCCTTGCGACTTTCCTGGCGGCAGTGATGCTGGCCGGCTGTGCCGCCCTGCCCGCGCCGTTACCTGCGCCCATCGCCACTACCGCAACGACCTGCCCGCCCTGCGCCGCCTGCCCGGTTTGTCCGGGCGTCGAGCCCGCCAAGCCCGAAGTCAGGCCCCTGCAGCCCGCCGCCTGGAGCGACCTGCCCGACTGGCTGAGTGATGACCCGCTGCCGGCTTTCGAGGCCTTCCGTGCATCCTGCGCAACGCTAGCCAAGCGCCCGCTCTGGCGTGCGAGCTGCGAGTCGGCACTGCAAGCAAACATCGGCGCCGGGCCGCCCCAAGCCGATGTTCCCCCTGGGGGGGGCAGCGAGCAGGGTTTGCGAGCGCGGGGGGCCAATAAAGTCGGCGCTGGCGAGACGGCGCGGGCCTGGTTCGAGGGCCAATTCCAGCCCTGGGCGCTCACCCAGCCGGACGGCGGCCGGACTGGCCTGGTTACCGGTTATTACGAGCCTCTGATCCGCGGCAGCCGCACAAAAAAAGCGCCCTACCTGACGCCGGTGTTCGCCCCGCCGGACGATCTGATCGTGGTTGAACTCGATGCGCTCTATCCGGAGCTGAAACACCTGCGCCTGCGTGGCCGCATCGAAGGCCGCAAGCTGGTGCCCTACCTTGATCGCGCCGACTGGAATGCGCAGGAAATTCTGCGGGCCGATGCTGCCCTGCTGTGGGCGGATGATCCGCTCGACTTTTTCTTCCTGCAGATCCAGGGCTCGGGCCAGGTGGCGCTCGACGATGGCAGCCGCGTGCGCATCGGTTACGCCGACCAGAATGGCCACCCCTACCGTTCGATCGGTCGCTGGCTGATCGACCAGAACGAGCTGCGCGCCCACGAGGCCTCGATGCAGGGCATCAAGGCCTGGGCGGTGGCCAATCCGCGTCGCCTCAATGAGCTGCTGAACGTCAATCCGAGCATGGTGTTTTTCCGCGAATTGCCAGCGACGGGCAGCGGGCCGCCCGGTGCGCTCGGCGTGCCGCTCACGCCGGAACGCTCGATTGCCGTCGATCCGCGCCATGTTCCGCTGGGTGCACCGGTCTGGCTCGCCACCACGCAACCCAACAGCGAACAGGCACTCAAGCGCCTGATGCTGGCGCAGGACACCGGCGGCGCCATCCGTGGCGCGGTGCGCGCGGATTTTTACTGGGGCAGCGGGACCGCTGCCGGCAATCTGGCCGGCAAGATGAAGCAGCGCGGCATGATGTGGGTGCTGCTGCCGCGCGGCCATACGCCGTAATCGCAACACCCGGGCTTTTCTCCCCGTGCTCCGCGTTTACACGCCTTAAGTGGAATGAGACAGTTCCGCACTCACTGTGTGGTTAATGGTTAAGCGGCGCGCCTTCAGAGGTTACCGATGAAGCTCAAAGACAAAACCCAGGTTTTTTTTCTCATTAGCCTAGCTGCGCTGGTCATGGTGCTGGCGGGTTTTTCCGCGCTGGGTTTCCGTTACTTTGCGCTCTATACGGCCGAAATGCATGCGCGCTCGGTGGCCGAGACGATCAAGGTCGGCCTCACCGAAAGCATGATTCACGGCACCATCGACAAGCGCCAGCAATTCCTCGCCCGGCTCGCCACGGTGCCAGGCGTTGCCGCGGTGCGGGTGATGCGCGGCCCGGCGGTGATCAAGCAGTTCGGGCCGGGCCTGGCCGGCGAGCGCAGTGACGGTCTTTCCGGCGCGGACATCGAAGCCGTGCTGGCCGATGGCAAGGAAAGATTCGGTATTGATGACAAAAATACCGATCTGATCTTCCGCGCGGTGATTCCCTATATTGCCAATGATCACGGCGTGCCCAATTGCCTGCAATGCCATGCGGTGGCGAGCGGCGCGGTACTGGGCGTGGTGGCGATTGATGTGCCGCTGACCGAGAAACGCCGCCAGAGCCTCATCGCGGTCGGCCTGGTCAGCCTGGCGGTGTTGCTGGCCGCCCTGGCCGCCCTGGCGATCATGCGCCGCATGATGAATCCGCTGACAGAAGCCGCGCAGGCCGTGCAGGACGTCACCGCGCAGGCGGTGGGCGGCGATTTCTCCGGACGCATTCACCGGCGCAGCAACGACGAATTGGGCGACATCGCCCGGAACATCAATCGGCTGATGGAATTTCTCGAGCGTGAGGTGAGCACCATTCGCACCCGGGTGAGCCAGTTGATGGGCCATCACATCGATGATGGCGGCAATCAGTTGTCACTCACCACCGAGATGGTCGAAAGCCTGGTCACGGTTTCACAGTTCAAGCAGGCCATTGAAGAGGATCAGACCAAACTCGACATCTATCTGCGGATTGCCGAAGTACTGGGCCAGAAATACGATTTCAAACGGTTTTCGATCTACGAGGTGGCCGCCAGCAAGAACCGTATGACCCCCGTCCTGGTCGATGGCGAGGTTGGCGCCAACTGCCGCTACTGCGACCCGCAAATCACGGTCGACTCATCCTTCTGCCGCGCCCGCCGTACCGGCCACGAAGTGAATGCCGTCGAATTCCCCGGATTGTGCACAATGTTTCGACCGGCCGCAGCCGGCGATGCCCACATCTGTCTGCCGATCACCCAGACCGGCTCTGCCGGCTGTGTGGTGCAGATGGTCATTTCCGCCGAGCATGCCCCGCTGGCGCGCCTGCTGGCACCCTTCGTCGCCGTCTATCTGCGCGAAGCCGGCCCGGTGCTGGAAGCCAAGCGGTTGATGGAGCATCTGCGCGAAAATTCCCTGCGCGATGCCATGACCGGTCTCTACAACCGGCGCTTCCTTGAAGAGTACATCGGCACCCTGGTCGCGGGCAACCAGCGGCGCAAGAGCACAATCACGGTGCTGATGCTCGACCTCGACTTCTTCAAGCAGGTCAACGACGTGCATGGCCACGAAGCCGGTGACAAGGTGCTCAAGACCCTGGCCGATGTCCTGTTGCGCAACGTACGCAGCTCGGATATCGCCGTGCGCTACGGCGGCGAGGAGTTCCTGCTGGCATTGATGGACACCAGCGGCGACGCGGCAATGAAGGTCGCCGAAAAGATCCGCGCCGAAGTCGAGGCCACCAAGGTGCCCATCGCCGGGGGCATGCTGCAGAAAACCATTTCGATCGGCGTCGCCGAGTTCCCCGGCGATTCGGACACCTTCTGGCAGATCGTCAAATTCGCCGACGTGGCGCTGTATGCCGCCAAGGCGGGCGGCCGCAACCGCGTGGTGCGCTTCACCCCGGACATGTGGGACGTTAACGCGCACTATTGAAAACCTTCCCCCCAGCCCCCTTCCTTGGAAGGGGGTGACTGTTGCTCGCTGTGCTCGACTATCACGGGGAGCCCCCTGTTCATACTTGGGAGCGGATTGCGCCTGGCGGCGCGTGCCGTCTCGCCTTGGGGCGGCCCGGCGGCGAGACTGCTGGGGTTGGCTTTCTCCCCTCGCCCCTTGCGGGAGAGGGGACGGGGGAGAGGGGGAGCCAACAGAATGCCCTTCACCCGCAAAGCGGGAGAAGGGCGGCCCGGCGGCAAGGCTGCGACGGGGGCGGATTTAACGCCGTCTCGCCAGCGCCGACTTTCTACAAGCGCGACTCAAAATACAAGACAGCCACACCGCAGTCCCGGCGCAGGGCCGCCCCAAGCCGGGACGATACGCGGCGACAGCCGCAAACCGCACAAATGCAAGAACAAAGCTCCCCGTGATAGTCGAGCGCAGCGAGCAACAGTCACCTCCCCCGCGAGGGGGAGGTCGGGAGGGGGTGGGTCGTAATTGGCTATTTTTCAGCGCTGCCCTTGTCGAGCGCCTTTTCCAGCGTCGCCACTGGCATGTAGCCGGGCACGCGACTGCCGTCAGCGAAGAACATCGTTGGCGTGCCGCGAATGTTGAGTTTGCGGCCCAGGGCAACCACCTTCTCGGTGGGGTGATTGCAATTCTTGCTGGCCGGCGCCTGGTTGTTGATCATGAAATCGTTCCATGCCTTGACGCGGTCGCTGGCGCACCAGATGTTCTTGGCTTTTTCGTTTGAATCCGGCGACAGGATCGGGTAGACGAAGGTGTAGATCGTGACGTTGTTCAAGCCTTGCAGCTCCTGTGCCAGCTTCTTGCAGTAGGAACAATTGGGGTCCTCGAAGGTCGCCAACAGGCGCTTGCCGTTGCCCTTGACCTGTTTGATGGCCATGTCGAGCGGCAGGTCGGAAAACTTGATCTGCGAAAGCTTTTGCTTGCGCTCTTCGGTGAGATTCTTGCGCGACTGGGCTTCAATAATTTGGCCGAGAATGAGATGCGTGACCTTTTCGTCGGTGTAGATCAGCTCGCCGTCGACCATCACCTCGTAAAGCCCCAGAGCGCCGGCTTTGCGCACGGACTCCACCTTGGGTCCATTGCTGCCCAGAAAGGCCTCAACCCCCTTCTTGACCTGTGCCTCGCTGGCGAACACGGCCTGGGACAAAAAAAGTGCGGCCAGGCCGCTGAGGAGGGTGAATCGGGAATTGAGTTTCATGAATGCTCCGGAAGTGGATTAATGCAATTAGGTCAAATGAGGGCAGGCACACTCAGCCCATGGCGTAGCGTACCAAGGCGTCCTTTATGACTGGCAGGCGGTCGACGAAGTTCAGCCCAAAATTGCGCAGGGCGGCAATGGGCGTTTGCTGAGCGCCAAACAATCGCTGCAGGCCATGGGTGGCGGATTGTAGCGCGACCACTTCCTCGCGCCGGGCGCGCTCATGCTGGCGCAGCCACTGGAGAGTGCCGCAATCGACATGCTCCGGGCAGTCGGTGAGTATTTTGGCGAGGCTGCGGGCATCCTGAAAGCCGAGATTGATGCCATGTCCCGAGAGCGGGTGAATGGTGTGGGCCGCATCGCCAATCAAGGCCAGGCGGTGTGCGACGGTGCGCGGCGCGCGCATCAGGCGCAGGGGAAAGCCGGCCGGGGGGGTGACAAGCTCAAGCGTGCCTAGTTGCCCATTGCCGGCTGCGGCAACTCTTTCACAGAAGGCAGCGCTGTCCAGCGCCAGCAGTTCCTCGGCATGCGGCGTCGGCGTCGACCAGACCATCGACATCATGGCGCCCGGCAGTGGCAGCCAGGCCAGCACGCCGTCGGCGCGGAACCATTGCCAGGCCGTGCCGTGATGTGGCCGGCTGGTGGTGAAGTTGGCAACCACGCCCAGCTGGTCATAGGGCGCGAAGTCGACGGCAATGCCCGCCGCGGTTCGCGTCCACGAGTCGGCGCCATCCGCCGCGACCACCAGCTTTGCCGTCAGGCTGCGCCGGTCGGCCAATTCAAGTACCGCCGCCTCGCCACCGATGTCCAGCCGGGCGGGTGTTGCCGGGCAGAGCAGGTCGAGATTGCCCTGGCGCTTGGCGGTCTCCCACAGTTCCCGATGCAGCACTGCGCCCTCGACGATCCACGCCAGTTCACCGATCCCGCTGGCATAGGCGGAAAACTCCAGTGCGCCGCCGCCATCGCCATGCACCGCCATCTTGTGCACCGGCGCAATGCGGCTGACGTCAAGGTGTTGCCAGATGCCGATGCTGTCAAGGAAGCGGGCATTGGCCGGGCTGATCGCGTAGATGCGGGCATCCCAGCCAGCCGGCTGCACGGGCGCGCGCGCCTCGACCACCGCCACTTTGAGCCGGCTGCGGCGCAGTGCCACCGCCAGCGATAAACCGGCCAGGCCGCCGCCAACAATGATGAGATCGTGATCCATGCCCGCATTGTCGCGTTCGCCAGCTATCTTGACAAGTTCGCGGATGCATCACATTTGCCGTTTTGCCGGAAAATCGGACTATCATTCCACTTGCCATGGACCCCATTACCGCCGCCATCGTTGGTTCCGTCATCAGCACTGCCGCTCAGAGCTTGCTAACGCCCGCACCCGAGGAGCCGGCGGCCGGGATCGTGCGCATTCTGCCGGACGGGTCGAAAACTGGCGTCATGCAGCCGATCTTGCAGGGGCAGGTGACCATTGACGGGAAGACCTACCTGCTGTCCCCGGGGGCGCAGATTCGTAACGAGCTCAACATGATTATTTTCCCGAACATGGTGCAAACATCCGTGCGCGTCCGCTATCAGCTGGACTTTGCCGGAGCGGTGCACCGCGTCTGGATTCTTTCCTCTGCCGAAGCGCGCCTGCCGGAAAACCGCTGACCGCATGACGGGCCCGGCGCACAGGTAACGAGGAGTGGTCGACTTGAACCTGGAAGAAGCAGTTCACCACGGAGGACACGGTGATCACGGAGAAAAAACCAGGCGTTTCGAAATAAGGGCATGTCGCCCGTTGGTTGCGTTTGAATTTTGTATGCTTGCGCCGTTTCTCCGCGTCCTCTGTGCTCTCTGTGGTGCGAACCGGGGTTTTTAGGTTGAAAAACAAAAGTCTCACGGTCGTCCTCGAACCGCTCGACAACGCCCGGCTGGCGAACCTGTGCGGCGCGCTCGACGAAAATCTGCGCCAGATCGAGATGGCCTGCGACGTGATGATTTCGCGCCGCGGCGAACATTGCCGCATTGATGGCGCCCTGGCGCAGGCGCGGCTCGCGGCGGCGGCTTTGCAGCACTTTTACGCGCTGGCGATCGTGCCCTTGTCTGTCGACGACATTCAGCTTGGCCTGATCGAGCTGAGAAACAACAAGCGGGTGGCGCAACCCGCCGCCGGCCTGCTGACGCGCAAAGCCGACCTGCACGGGCGCACACCCCACCAGGTGCAGTATCTGCGCCAGATTCAGGAGCACGACATCACCTTCGGCATCGGTCCGGCCGGAACCGGCAAGACTTACCTTGCCGTTGCCGCCGCCGTCGATGCCTACGAGCGCGACCATGTCCAGCGCATCGTGCTGACCCGGCCGGCGGTGGAGGCCGGCGAGCGGCTGGGTTTCCTGCCGGGCGATCTGACACAGAAGGTCGACCCCTACCTGCGCCCGCTTTACGATGCGCTCTATGACCTGATGGGCTTCGACCAGGTGACGCGCCTGTTCGAACAGGGCAGCATCGAGGTCGCACCACTGGCCTACATGCGCGGGCGCACGCTGAATCATGCTTTCATCATTCTCGACGAGGCGCAGAACACCACCCCCGAACAAATGAAGATGTTTTTGACGCGCATCGGCATCGGCGCCAAGGCGGTCATCACCGGCGACATCACGCAGATGGACTTGCCCAAGGGGCAGAAATCCGGCCTGACCGAGGCGCGGCGCATTCTGGCCGAAGTGCGTGGGCTGGCTTTCACAGATTTCGATGCCGGCGACGTGGTGCGTCATCCGCTGGTGGCGCGCATCGTCGAGGCGTATGAAAAGGAAGTCGCGGAGAAGGCGAGTGCCCACGGAGCGGGTGTTGGCCGGAACTGACTTTCATGATGCGTTGGCTGCGCCCCCGATCATGAAATATGCCCGCCCCCCTTTGTGCGCCGTTGGCGCATCCCTCGCTTTGCTCGGGACCGCTGCTGCGCAGCGTCCTGCGGCCTGTGGCCTTGTGCCCCCCTCTCGGGGGGTCTTTGGTTTTTGCCTCCGGCCGCCGCTACGCGGCTTAACGCCGGCGTTGCCGGCATTAGCCTGCACCGCAACTGCGCGACTACGTCGCTTGTTGTCGCTGGCGCTCGTGTATTACGGGGCGCTCTTTCCGGCGCGTGTGCGGATTGCGGCTGCGCCGCGTGCCGCGTTGGCTTGGGACGGCCCTGCGCTAACGCTGTGTCTTTCACGTTAAGCGGAGTCTCGGGATGGAGCTTTCTTTGTCAGTGCAATATGCCTGCAAGGATGCGCGCCTGCCATCGCGTCCGCAATTGCGTCGCTGGGTGCGCGCCGCGCAGGAGCAGCCCGTGCAGGCAACCCTGCGGTTTGTCGATATTGACGAAGGACGGGCGCTGAATCGCAGCTACCGCGGCAAGGATTATGCGACCAACGTGCTGTCGTTTGTCTATGCCAGCACACCGCTTGTCAGCGGCGATCTGGTGATCTGCCTGCCCGTCGTGCTGCGCGAGGCAGCGGAACAGGGCAAGCCGTTCTTGGCGCACCTGGCGCATCTGGTTGTGCATGGTATGCTTCACCTACAGGGATACGACCATGAGACCGGCAAGCGAGACGCCGCTCGAATGGAGGCGCGCGAGCGAGTAGTGCTGGCGCGATTCGCCATTCCCGATCCTTACCGCTGATTTATGGACCCAATCCCTAGTCGCCCGACACTGCTTGAACGGCTCTCATCGCTTTTGCTGAGAGAGCCTGAAGACCGCGAACAACTGCTGCAACTGCTGCGCAGCGCCCACGAACGCAACCTGATGGATGCCGATGCCCTCTCGATCATCGAGGGTGCCTTGGCCGTTTCCGAAATGCAGGTGCGCGACATCATGGTGCCGCGTGCCCAGATGGATGTCATCGCGGTTGCCGAATCCCCGGAAAGGCTGGTGGATTTCGTGCTCGAAACCGCGCACTCGCGCTTCCCGGCATGTGGGGAAAGCCGGGACGACGTGATCGGCATCCTGCTGGCGAAAGACCTGCTGCGCCACTTTGCCGGCAAGGAGTTTGATTTGCGCGACAGCCTGCGTCCGGCGGTTTTCATCCCCGAATCGAAACGCCTGAACGTGCTGTTGCGCGAGTTTCGCGCCTCGCACAATCACATGGCCATCGTGGTTGACGAATACGGCGGCGTCGCCGGTCTCGTCACCATCGAGGACGTGCTGGAGCAAATTGTCGGCGACATCGAGGACGAATACGATTTCGACGAGGCCGCCGGCAACATCGTGCTCGATAACGCGGGGCATTACCGCGTCAAGGCCGCCACCGAAATCGAGGATTTCAACAAGGCTTTCGGCACAAATTTCTCCGACGAGGATTACGATACCGTTGGTGGCCTGGTGATCCACCAACTCGGCCGGCTGCCCAAGCGCAATGAAGTCGTTGTGGTCGACGGCCTGCACCTGCAGGTGTTGCGGGCCGACAGCCGGCGCGTCCATACCCTGCTGGTCGATCCGCAACGCAGCCTGATACTGGCCCAGGAAAAAGCTTAACGTGAAACGCGCCCTCCGTCATACCGGCGCAGGCTCGGAATGACAGCTTGCATCATCAGGGGTGCTGTCTGCCGCAATGATCGTTAGCACCACACTCCTGTAGCCTCGCCGCCGGGCCGCCCCAAGGCGAGGCGGCACGCGGCGCCAGCCGCAATCCGCTCCCAAGCACGAATGGGGCTCCCCGTAACAGACGAGCGTAGCGAGCCGTTGAGAACCCCCCGCGAGGGGGGCGAAGGGGGGCGGGCGTTTAATTCCCGTTCAAACCGCTGATCGCCGCGCGCATGCGCCACACCATCCAGATTCCCGGCACTGCCGCCACCACCGAGAACAGGAAGAAGGCCGGCCAGCCAATCGATTCAGACAGCACGCCGGAGAGCGGGCTGACGTAGATGCGGCCGACCGCCGCGAGCGCCGACAGCAGGGCGTAATGCGTCGCCGAGAAACGCTGGTTGCACAAGCTCATCAACAGCGCGACGAAAGCCGCCGTGCCCATGCCGCCGGAGATGTTCTCGAAGGCGATCACCGTCATCAGCAAGGAGTCGATGTCCGCCGGCGTGGTGATGGCGACAAAGCCGAGATCGAACGGCTGCAGCGTGAAGCCGCCCCAGGCGCCCTTGCCGAGCACGGCAAGCACGTAAAAGCCGAAATTTGACAGCAATTGCAGAATGCCGAAGATGAGCAGGGCCTTGTACAGGCTGATGCGCAGCATGATGGCGCCAGCGGCGAGGGCGCCGAAGATGGTCAGCCAGATGCCGATGATCTTGTTGACGATGCCGACTTCCGCCTGCGAGAAGGCCATGCCCTTGATCAGGAACGGCGTGGTCAGCACCCCGGCGAAGGCGTCACCCAGCTTGTACAGCACGATCAAAACCAGGAAGGCGATGGCGCCGGGTTGCAGCATGAAACTGTCGAACGAGCGGTTCAGCGTCTCGAAGCCGGCGCGGCGCGCCGCCCAATAGCCCAGCGGCAGTGCGGCGGCGATGCTGGCCATGATGAACAGCAACTGAATCCATTTGTTCGCGTCCTGGGGATCGAGCCCCAGACCGATCAGCAGCCAGCGTGCACCGAAGGCGCCGGCCAGCACCCCCGCCAGCATGGCGAAGAAGCCGATCAGCTCACGGCTGGGCGCCGACGCCAGCGGTTTCAGCGCGCTGTCGACGCGCGGCAGGGTCAGCAGCGATACAACGGCGGCGACCACGAAGATCGCCGCCATGACCTGATATACCTGCCCCCAGCTGCCCCACTGATCAGCCCAGATCAGGCTGATGCCGCCGGACAGGATCATGGCAATGCGATAACCGAACACCGACATCGATGCGCCCAGGCCGCGCTCGCGGGCTTCCAGTACATCGGTACGGTAGGCATCCACCACCACGTCCTGCGATGCCGACAGGAACGCCACCAGCACCGCCGCGGCCGCGAACGGCAGTTGTTCGGTAGCGGGCGACAGGCCGGACATCAGGTACAGCATCGCCGCCAGCGCCAGCTGTGTCAGCACCAGCCAGCCGCGCCGCCGCCCGAGGAACGGCGGCTCGAAGCGGTCCATCAGCGGTGCCCAGAGGAACTTGAAAGTGTAGGGGATGCCCACCAGGCCCAGAAAGCCGATGGTGGCGATATCGACGCCGTCTACCGTTAGCCAGGCCTGCATGGCCTGACCGGTCAGCGCCAGCGGTAAGCCAGAGGCGAATCCGAGAAACAGGACGGCGGCGATGCGGTGTGCGGAGGAAAGAGGGGAGTTCATGATTCGGTCAAGGCTTCAAGGCTGCCTGTTGGAGCGCCGCCGCTCATGCTAGCACCGCGGTTTGCGGTTGATCCATAATGACGACTGTCGAAAACCGCCTTTTCCCATGTACCCAGATTTTCCAATCCGCTACATCGAGCCGGTGTTTCGCCCGCCGAGCGAAGCCGAGTCGCTGATCCTGCCCGTCACCGACGGCTGCTCGTGGAACCACTGCAGCTTCTGCGAGATGTATACCGCGCCGCAGAAGAAGTTCCGGGCGCGCGACGAAGCAGAGGTGCTGGACAGCATCCGCCGCTGCGGCGAGCGTCACGGGACCGAGATCCGGCGGATATTTCTCGCCGATGGCGATGCGCTGGTGCTGCCGACACGCCGTCTGCTGAATGTGCTGACGGCCATCCGCGAACACCTGCCCGGCGTGCGCCGCGTTTCCAGCTATTGCCTGCCGCGCAATTTGCGCAAGAAATCGGTCGCCGAACTCAAGGAACTGGCCGATGCCGGACTGAAGATCGCCTATGTGGGCGCCGAATCCGGCGACGACGAGGTGCTGGCGCGGGTGAATAAAGGTGAAACCTGCGTGTCGACCGTGGACGCTTTGCTGAAACTGGGCGAGGCCGGCATCACCCGCTCGGTGATGATCCTCAACGGCCTGGGTGGTCGCGCAATGTGGCGGCAACATGCCGAAAATTCCGCACGCCTCGCCAACGCCACGCAGCCTGAATATCTGGCGACGCTGGTGGTCAGCTTCCCGCAGGGAGAAGAGCGTCTGCGCGCCGGGTTTCCTGGCTGGGAGCCGCTCTCCCAGCATGAGCTGTTCGTCGAGATGGAGTGCTTCCTGTCCGGGCTGGATCTGGAACGCACGGTTTTTCGCAGCGACCACGCCTCGAACTGGCTGATCCTCAAGGGCACGCTGGGGGCGGACAAGGCGCGCCTGCTCGCCCAGGTGCACAGCGCCATTGCCGCGCCGGAAAGCGTCAAGCTCAGGCCGGCGTGGGCGCGCGGGCTATAAGCCCAGCGACTCCCTACCTTCCCGCACGGCCTCGTGGTTTTCTTCTGGATACCGGCTACGTAAAAGTCGGCGCTGGCGGGTCGGCGGGTTGCGACCCAGAATTCACCGTACCGGCGCGATACCCCACTCGGCCACGCCCTCGGGCAGGCGCAGGGCGTCGAAACCCTGTTGGCGCAGGAGTTCCACGGCATCACGCGCCATCAGGCAATACGGGCCGCGACAGTAGGCGACGATGGTCTTGCCGACAGGCAGTTCCGCAAGCCGGTTTTTCAATTCTTCCAGCGGCATCGAGCGCGCAAAGGGCAGATGCGCGGCGGCGTATTCGTTGGTGGGGCGCACGTCGAGCACGACCACCTCGCCTTTCTTCGCCAGCTTGACGAGGCTGTTGCGGTCCTGCGGCGCCATCTCTCCAGGATGGCTGGCCATTTGTTCGAGCGCGAGGCGCAGTTCGACAAGCCGATCCTCGGCCAGCGAGCGGATTGCCACCCAGAAATCCGCCACCGCGCGGTTGGCGATGCGATAAATGACGTGTTTGCCCTGTTTTTCCGTCTCAACCAGGTGCGCGGTACGCAGTTCGCGCAGATGCGCGCTGGCGAGCTTCATGCTGATGGACGCTTCCCGCGCCAGCATGTCCACGGTCTTTTCGCCCTGGCAGAGCAGCTCAATGAGTTCCAGTCGCTTCGGGCTGCAGGCCGCCTTGCCGATGCGGGCGACCTGTTCGTAGAGCAGGTCCTTCGTTCTTCGCGTGTCGTTCATGGTGCGCATGTTATCCGGCTTTGAAATCTTTCTTGACAGCGGGGCGTCGACTCCTTCAGAATAATCTAACAATCTTTAGATCATTAGAAGGAGAAATGCGAAATGGCGAAATATCTTTTCATCCTCAACGACGCGCCCTACGGCACGGAGCGCAGCTACAACGCCCTGCGGCTGGCGCGCAAGCTGCTCGAGGGCCAGGCAGAGGTGCGCATGTTCCTGATGGGCGACGCCGCCGCCTGCGCCGCCGCCGGCCAGAAGGTGCCGCAGGGCTACTACAACATCGGCGACATGCTCGGCGCGGTGATCCGGCGCAAGGGCGAGGTTTCGGTTTGCGGCACCTGCATGGACGCGCGCGGCATGGCCGAGGATCGCCTGGTCGGGGGCGCCACGCGCGGCACCATGGACATCCTGACCGAATGGACCGAGTGGGCCGACAAGGTGCTGGTGTTCTGACGATGAAGTTCAGTCCGTTGCGCTTCCAGTCCGCCCTGGCTTCGGGCGGGCTGGCCCTGATGCCTTTCGTCCTGATGCAGTTCACCTTTCCCAAGAGCGGGAAGCTGATCAGCATTGACGATCTGGCGGGCGCACTGGATCCGGCCGCCCTGTTCCTGGTCGGGGTGATGCTGGTCAGCAGCCTGCTGCACTTCTTCCTGATCGCCAAGATGTCCCTGGAGTTTCTGCAATGGTCGCGGTCCGGGGATGACATGAGAACCTTCCTGGCCGATCCCGGCATGAACGTGGGGATCTTTTCCCCCATTGTCGCGCTGGGCATGACGGTCAATGTCCTGCTCGGGCCGGTGGCGTTTTTCTTCCCGGGCTTTTCGGCAAAGGTGCCAGCGCTGCTTGGTTACGGGATCTACCCCTATGCCCTGCTGTTCGCTGTCCTCGTCTATGTTTCCGTGTCCGTTGGCAAGACCTGGCTGTTCCGCGACGGGAAGAGCGTGACCTTCAATTACAACTGGCTGCTTGATGTCTTTGCGTGGGGCATGATCGCTCTGGCCGGGGCCGGGGTGACGATGACCGCCACCGATCAGCAGGTCGCGATGGCGGGAAGCATCCTGACGCTGTGCGCGATCAGCATCGGTCTGTTCTTCTACGGTATCAAGGGGATGTACCTGATCGTTGCGCAGATTATGAGCGGAACCGGCCCCGCCGAACCGTTGCAGCCGGCGCATTTCATCGTTGTTCCGATCAACTGCTTGTTCGCCATTTCGATCTACAAGATCGCGGAATATACCCAGCAGTGGCTGGGTATCGACATCACCTCGATTGCCTTTGCCTCGGTCGTGATTCTGTTCGCCCTGTCGCTGTTCTGGATCGCGTTTTGCGGCATTGCCTTCAAGGACTGGTTCCGCCACCAGTTTCCCAAGCCGGCGTTCTATCCGGCCCAGTGGGGCCTGGTGTGTGTGCTGGTCGGCCTCGAAGTGTTGGCCATCTACATCCACGTCAACTACTATCGGTCCTTGCTGTTGCTCGGTTTTTCGTATCTGAGCATTGCCCTGGCCGGGGCGATCTTCACATTCGTTTATTTGAAGTTCATTGGCGTCATCAAGCCGGCTAACGCTTGAGTGCCACCGCTTGAGCTTGCCGCCGCGTAACCTGGAGGTAATCATCATGACCAAGTCAGCCGAAGGACTATCCACCCGCTGCGTACACGCCGGCGAACTCGACGACGCGCAAGGCTCGCCGCACACGCCGATCTATACCACCACGACGTTCAAGTTCCCTACTACCGCCGACCTGCTCGACGTCGTGGAGGGCCGCAAGGCCGGCAGCCTATACACGCGCTATGGCCTCAACCCGACCATCGCCAGTCTCGAACAAAAGCTCGCCGCGCTCGAAGGCGCCGAGGCCGCCTGGGCTTTTTGCTCGGGCATGGCGGCCGAAGCCGCGCTGTTCCTCACTCATGGGCGCAAGGGCATCGTTTGTCTGGGTGATGCCTACGGCGGCACGCTGGAGCTGCTGGCCAGCCAGTTGCCGCTGCTCGGTATCCCGACGCACCTGCTGCTCGGTGACGACATGGGCCGTCTCGACGCGATTCTCTCCGCGGGTGCGGAACTCGTATTTTTCGAAACGCCGACCAACCCGACGCTGGAAATCCTTGACATCCACGCCATCGCCAAGCTGGCCCACGCCCACGGCGCGCGTGTCGCGGTCGACAATACCTTCGCCTCGCCGGTGAACCAGTTGCCGCTGGCGCTGGGTGCGGATTTCGTCGTGCATTCCTGCACCAAATATCTCGGCGGCCATTCGGACCTCACCGCCGGCGCGCTGATGGGCGCGGCGGAACTGCTCGCGCCGGTGTGGAACTGGCGCAAGAATTTTGGCACGACCATCGCGCCGGAAATCGCCGCACTGCTTGCGCGCAGCATCCGCACGCTGCCGGTGCGCGTGCGCCAGCAGAACACCACGGCGCTGGCGGTGGCCGAAGCGATGGTGCGGCATCCGCGGATCGCCCGCGTGCTCTACCCAGGCCTGCCGGACTTCCCCGGCCATGCGCTGGCAAAGAAACAAATGCGCGGCTTCGGCGGCATGCTGACCATCGAGGTGAAGGGTAGTGGCGAAGATGCCACGCGTGTTGCCGACCGGCTGCAGCTATTCGCATTGGCACCCAGCCTCGGTGGCGTCGAGAGTCTGGTCACCCAGCCCTGTACCACGACGCACCACGGCCTGACGCCGGAGGAACGCGCGCGGCGCGGCATATCCAACGCGATGCTGCGGCTGTCGATCGGCCTCGAAGACGCGGCCGACCTGATCGCCGACTTGGACCAGGCGTTGGCATGAGCCTGCCGATCTATCTCGACTACAACGCGACGACACCCGTTGCCCCGGAAGTGGCTGTGGTGATCCGGCATTGGCTGGAGGAGGATTTCGGCAACCCGTCCTCGTCCCATGTATATGGCCGGCGAGCGGCGCAGGCCGTCCTGCAGGCACGCGCCGAAGTTGCCACCCTGGTCGGCGCGCAGGCGGAGGAAATCGTTTTCACCGGCAACGCCACCGAGGCGAACAACCTGGCTATGCTGGGCGTGGCGCGCGCACTGCCCGGGAAGCGCCATGTTGTCGTCAGTGCTGTCGAGCATCCGGCGGTGATGCAGCCGGCGCTGCATCTGCGCGAACTCGGCTGGGACGTGTCGATCGTGCCGGTCGATGGCACCGGTCGCGTTGCCGTGGCCGCTGTGGCCGCTGCGCTGCGCCCAGATACGGCGCTGGTATCGGTGATGCTCGCCAACAACGAGGTCGGCACGCTGCAACCCATCGCGGAGATTGCCGCGCTGGCGCGCGCCAACCGCAGCCTGATGCACACCGACGCCGCACAGGCGGCGGGCAAGTTGCCGCTCGATGTCACTGCCCTGGGCGTCGATCTGCTGACGCTCGCCTTCCACAAGTTTTACGGCCCCAAGGGTATCGGCGCACTTTACGTCAGACGCGACACTCCGCTCCAGCCGATCCTGTTTGGCGCCGGGCAGGAGCACGGCCTGCGGCCCGGCACCGAGAACGTGGCTCTGATAGTCGGCGCTGGCGCGACGGCGCGGCTGGCGCGTGAGCGCCTGCCGCAAGTCGCGGTACATCTGGCCGCGATGCGCGATGTGTTGCAGCGTCGTCTGACGGCAAACATCCCCGGCTTGCAACTCAATGGCCATCCGGACAGCCGCCTGCCCAACACGCTACATGTGTCCTTCCCCGGAGTTTCCGGCCGCGACTTGCTGGCGGTCTGCAGCGACAAGGTTTCTGCCTCGGTCGGTTCGGCCTGTCACTCGCACGGTGACGCGGTCAGCGGCGTATTGGCGGCGATGGGCTGCGGCGCGGCGCGGGCGCGCGGGGCGGTGCGGCTTTCGGTGGGGTGCGATACCACGGCGGAACACATCGAGACCGCTGCTGCTGCACTGGTCGCTGCGTGCCGCGTTGCTGCAGGCGGGCCCGGCGGCAACGCGGCCGGAGGGACTTAGAAGTACAGTGTCGCCGCCAGTAGCAGCGCCGCGGCGGCCAGTGCCAGTGCCAGCCGGGCGTGGCGGCGGCTGGTGGCGGTTTCCTCGCGCAGGCGGGCAAGCTCGGTGGCGGCGCTGTCCTGTTGCGTTACCAGGGTCAGCGCCTGGTGCGCCAGACGCGGCAGTTGCGGTAGCAGGGTCGCCCACTGCTGGCCCTCGCGTTTCATCTGTTTGATGAAGCCGCGCGGCCCGACTTTTTCACTCATCCAGCGTTCGAGAAACGGCTTGGCGGTTTGCCACAGGTCGAGGTCGGGATCGAGCTGGCGGCCCAGCCCCTCGATGTTGAGCAGGGTTTTCTGCAGCAGGACGAGCTGCGGCTGGATTTCAACATTGAAGCGGCGCGAGGTCTGGAACAGGCGCAACAGTACCTTGCCGAAGGAGATTTCCTTGAGCGGCCGGTCGAAAATCGGCTCGCAGACCGTGCGCACCGCGGCTTCGAGCTCATCGATGCGCGTCGCGCGCGGGGCCCAGCCGGATTCGATGTGCGACTCGGCGACGCGTTTGTAGTCGCGTTGGAAGAAGGCGAGAAAGTTGATCGCCATGTAATTCTTGTCGGTTTCGGTGAGCGTGCCGACGATGCCGAAATCCAGCGCGATATAACTGCCGAAACTCGCCGGGTCGGTGGATACCAGGATGTTGCCCGGATGCATGTCCGCATGGAAGATGCCGTCGCGAAAGACCTGGGTGAAAAAGATCTCGACCCCGGCGCGCGACAAGGCCTGCAAATCGACCCCGGCCTCGCGCAGGCGATCGATCTGGCTGATCGGGATGCCGTGCATGCGCTCCATGGTCATCACCGTATGGCTGCAGAAATCCCAGTGCACTTCCGGTATCAATAACAGTTTCGAGCCGGTGAAGTTGCGCCGCAACTGCGAACAGTTGGCCGCCTCGCACATGAGGTCCAGCTCGTCGTGAAGGTGCTTGGCAAATTCCGCCACCACCTCGCGCGGCTTGAGGCGCCGACCATCCGACCAGAAGCGTTCGAGCAGGCCGGCAAAGGTGTCGAGCAGCGCCAGATCGTGGGCAATGATCGGCGCGATGCCGGGCCGCAGCACCTTGACCGCGACCGCGTGCCCGCCATGTTCCGCGGGCAGGGTGGCAAAGTGGACTTGGGCGACGGAGGCCGAAGCGACCGGCGTGTGCTCGAAACTGCCATAGATTTCCGCCAGCGGCCGGCCAAAGCTGCGCTCGATTTCGGCAATGGCCTGGTCGGAAGGGAAGGGCGGGACGTTGTCCTGCAACTGGGCCAGTTCATCCGCCAGATCGGCGGGCAGCAGGTCGCGCCGGGTGGATAGCACCTGGCCGAACTTGACGAAGATCGGCCCCAGCGCCTCCAGCGCCTCGCGCAGGCGCTGCCCGCGTGGCGCGGTGATCGTGCGCCAGAAGCACAGCGCATCCAGCAGCCGGAGCGGCAACGCCAGCCGGCCCTCGGGATCGTGTTCGAGAATCAGCCGGTCAAGGCCGAACCTGAGGCCGACACGGGCAATTTTGGCGAGACGGAAAAGGCGCACGGGGAGAACAGCTAAAAAAGAGCCCGCACTTTAGCATCGAACCTTGTTTAAGCGCCGTCCCTCCGTTGGCGGTGGGCCGATCGACGCCGTACCCGCTGCGGGGCATTTCATACCCGCTGCGGGGCACTTCGTCCCACCAGTCCCACGGGGATTCCCTTCGGTCACGCCGACTTTTGGTTTCAGCCGTGCCCCGCGCCTGATCGGCAAGCCGGTTGTCTTCACCGAAAGCCGTGGTTGTCCTGGGCAGATCCGCCGCATTGCGGCGCATGCAATAGACGACATGGTACGATCCAATGCCAGAGCAATTTTTGCGCTGGAGACGGGGCACTAGAGTCAGGCGCGCGACACCCCTGCTTGCGCAGTCTGACAGGTTCATCCGACGCGGAGGTATTCATGTTCCAGTGGTGTACATCCCATGTACCGCATGGGAACAAGCTGGCGAGCGCCACCTGGCGCCGCGCCATCGGCCTGATTGCAGTGCTGGCAACCGGTCTGGTTTATGCGTCGGAGGCCAGCGCCGCCAAGTGCCTGTATGTCTCTTCCTACCACAAGGGCTACGAGTGGAACGATGGCATTGAGCGGGGCCTGGAGGCGGGCTTGCAAGGGAAGTGCGAACTGTCCCGGTTCTATATGGACACCAACCGCAACACATCGCCCGAATTCGCACGGCGCAAGGCCCGCGAGGCCAGGCAACTCATCGAGCAAACGCGTCCCGACGTGGTCATCGCCTGCGACGACCCGGCATCGCTGTATTTGATCATGCCCCATTTCAGGAATGCGGCAGTTCCATTTGTCTTTTGCGGCGTCAACTGGACGGTGAAGGATTACGGCTACCCTTATTCCAACGTGACGGGGATGATCGAAAGCGCCCCGATCAAGTCACTTGTAAAGGAAATACGCGGCCTCCTGCCCACCGCCAGGACGGGGATCTACCTGGCGGCCGACGTGATGACCCAGCACAAGGAGTTCGAGGAGAATCGCGAGGCCTACGCCAAGGGCAACATCGAACTGTCACCGGTTTTCGTCAGGACGCTGGCGGCCTGGCAGTTGGCCTTTGCCGCCGCCCAGCAGGCCGATTTTGTCGTGCTGGGAACCAATGCGGGGATCATGGACTGGAACAGTGCCAGCGCTCATCAAAGTGTGTTTTCCAGCGTGAAAAAGCTGGTCGTCACCAACTATGACTGGATGGCACCCTATGCCGTGCTGGCCATGACCAAGATCGCCGAGGAGCAGGGCGAATGGGCGGCGCAACTGGCACAAAGCGTCCTGAGTGGCATCAAGCCGGACACGCTGCCCATCGTGGCAAACCGCCGCTGGCAGACCTATGTCAATGTGGATCTGGCGGCCAGGGCGAAAATCCAGCTGCCGCCCCGTCTGGTGCATGGCGCCGTGAAAGTGGGCCAGCCTTGATGCGTTGGCGCCGGCCCGGCATCTTCTCGCTGACGGGCGCAGCGCTCGCGCTGGGCTGCGTGATCACTGCCGCGGCCGCGAGCCTCGCCTTCATGAATCTGCTGCAGGATGAGGAGGCCGCCTTCGGAGTTGAAATAGGCGCGATCAAGGACAACCTGGTGCAGCGCCTTGCCGCGGCGGACGAAGTGCTGCACGGCATGCGCATGCTGTTCGACGCTTCCAGTGCCGTGGGTGCCGATGAATTCCAGGTCATTGGCAGCGATACCGTGGCGAATTATTCCTTCATCAAGGCCGTCATGTACCTGCCCTACATTGCGGACGATGAACGGGACTACTTCGAAAAAACCCAACGCGAAGAAGGCTACCCGACCTTCAGCATCAACACGTTCAGCGATGGCAAGTACGTCCCGGCCGAACGTCGGCCGCGCTATTTCCCGATCGTGTATTTCGAACCATTCTCGCCTTTGGCATCACAGCAACTTGGCCTGGACCTCTTCGAGCAAGCCGAAATGCAGGTTTATCTCCAGCAGGCGATCGACAGCGGAGTTGCCACGGCAGCCATACCTACCCAGGCGCCTCAAGTTGACGAGTATCTGGTGTTCAGGGCAATTTATGCGGATAAGCCGACAGCGAGTCTGAATGCGGTGGCGGAGCGCAGAAAGCTGATCAGCGGCTTCGTCGCCATCAAGGTGAATGCGCAAAAGCTCCTGTCACTGGACAAGATAGATCATCGGGTGTCCGTTGCGGTAGCGGCCCGCCCGATACTCGATCCAGGCAAACGGGTTGGCCTGCTCAATTACGAAGCGGCGACCGGCGTGAAGGACGGCCCCTGGCTGTTTGGGGTGCTCAAGCGGGAGCGCGACGTGTTGATTGGCGAACAGCACTATGTCTTCAAGTATCAGCGGTACCTGCACTGGGAAGACCTCAACTATCGGCTGCTGTTCGTGGTGCTGCTTGCCGGTTCGCTGTTTACCTGGTTGCTGTGGTCCCTGGCCCGATCAACCCAGGCACGGGCCGACGACTTGACGCGGCGCAATCAGGAGATCGAACAACTTGTCGAACTGAGAACGCAGGAGTTGGCTACCGCAAAAGACCGTGCCCAAGTGACGCTGGAATCGATTGCCGATGGCGTGATCACCGCCGATGCACAGGGTGTCATCGATTATCTGAACCCGGTTGCCGAGCACCTGAGCGGGTGGTCGGAACAGGAGGCCGTCGGCAAGCCGATCACCGACTTGTTCAAGATTTTCGATGAGAAGACCCTGCAAGAGGTCGCCAATCCGGTGCTCCTGTGCCTGGGCAACGGTTTGCCGTTCATGCGCCAGGAAAACACGATATTCACCAACCGCAACGGCGAGAACATTGCCATCAACGAATCGGCGGCGCCGATCCGGGATAAGAACGGGCAGGTCACCGGCGTCGTCCTGGTCTTCCATGATGTCAGCAGCGCCCGCAAGCTTAGCCAGCAAATGTCCTGGCAGGCGACCCATGATGCCCTGACCGGTTTGCCGAACCGGATAATGCTGATCGACTATTTGGAATCGGCACTTGAATTTGCCGCACAAGGCGGGCAAACCCTGGCCGTGATGTTCCTGGACCTCGACCGCTTCAAGATTGTGAACGACACCCTCGGTCATGATGTCGGCGACGGACTGTTGCGGGAAGTGGCGGAGCGCTTGAAGGAGGGCTTGCGCGGCAGCGATGTTGTCGGACGCCTGGGTGGCGACGAGTTCCTCATCATCGCCAGCGAGATCAAGGACAGCAATGCCGTAGAGCTGATGGCCAGCCGTTTGCTCAAGGTTTTCCACAAACCGTTCACCCTGGGCCAGTCCGAATTTTTTGCGAGCACGAGTATCGGCATCAGCATGTTTCCGGAAGATGGCACGACCCCGGAAGTGCTGATGAAAAAGGCCGATTCGGCCATGTACCGGGTGAAAACCCAGGGCAAGAACAATTACGGCTTTTACAGCATGGAGACCGATCAGCGTACCCAGGAACGCTTCAGCCTCGAAGCCGATCTGCGTCACGCCCTGGAACGCCGGGAACTGGTGCTTCATTATCAGCCGCAAGTGTCTGTCAGGACGGGCGAGGTGACGGGCTTCGAGGCCTTGATTCGCTGGCATCACCCCGGCCGGGGGATGATTCCGCCGCTGGAGTTCCTGCCGCTCGCCGAAGAAACCGGCCTGATCGTCGCGATTGGCGACTGGGTCATGCGCGAGGCCTGCCGGCAGAACCAGGCCTGGCAACAAGCGGGTTTGGCCAAGGTCGTGGTTGCGGTAAACATCGCCCATGCGCAATTCATGCGGCCGACGCTGCCGGCCGAGGTGAAGCAGGTACTGCAGGACACCGGACTGGCGCCGCAGTTCCTCGAACTGGAACTGACGGAAAGCATTCTGGCAGCCAATGCGGAGGAAGCCGTCACGCGGCTGAAGGAATTGAAAATGGCCGGAATCAAGCTTTCCATTGACGATTTCGGCACCGGCTATTCCTCGCTGTTTTATCTCAAGAACTTTCCGCTGGATAGCGTCAAGGTGGATCGCTGTTTCATCAAGGACATCGAGACCGACCACCATGACGCCGAGATCACTACCGCGATCATCGCCATGTCGCACAGCCTGAAGCTGGCTGTTGTCGCAGAAGGCGTCGAGACCGCGGCGCAACTGGATTTCCTGCGCCAGAAGGATTGCGACACGATCCAGGGTTATTTCTACAGTCCGGCCGTTCCGGCGGAGCAGGCGCGGGCCATGCTGGAACAGCCGCTGGCAGGGAGAAGCCTGAATTCCGTTGGCGCGGCAGAAAAGTAGCGGGGATCGGTTTCCGGTGCGCTGGCGTTGTCGCGGAGACAGGCCGCGACTTCCTCGACTCAGCGGCGCTGCCCGGCCGTGGCGATTGCCAGCGGCCGGTCGTCACCGGAGCCGGTCGGGCCGGCATTGGCCACCCAGGCCGGATCGGGCCGCCAGTTGCGCACCCAGTCGATCAGCGCGGCGGCCGGCATCGGTCGCGCGATGCCGTAGCCCTGGGCAATGTCGCAACCGAGGCGGAGCAGCAGCGCGCCGTGTTCGATGGTCTCGACGCCCTCGGCCACGACAGCCCGGTGGAATACCCGCGCGAGACCGATGACGCCCTCGACGATGGCGCAGTCCTCGGGATCGCGCAGCATGTTGCGGACGAATGACTGGTCGATCTTGAGTGTTTCCGCCGGCAGGCGCTTGATGTAGGTCAGCGAGGAATAGCCGGTGCCGAAGTCGTCGAGGGCGAAGGACACGCCCAGCGTGCGGCATTCCTCGATGATGGCGGCGACGCGCCCGATGTCCTCCAGCGCCGCCGTCTCCAGCACCTCCAGTTCGAGGCGGTGCGGCGGCACTGCCGGATGCGCGCGCAGCAACTCGGCCAGGCGCGCCACGAAGTTTTCGCGCGACAGGTGGCGGGCGGCGATGTTGACGCTCACCGTCAGGTCCAGGCCCTGCTCCTGCCAAAGCTGCCACTGCCGCAGCGCGGCGTCGATGACCCATTCGCCGACCGCCACGATCAGGTCGGTGTCCTCGATCAGCGGCAGGAAGTCGAGCGGCGGCAGCAGGCCGCGCTGCGGATGCTGCCAGCGGATCAACGCCTCGACGCCGATCACGCTGCCCTGGCGCATATTCACCTTGGGCTGGTAATGCAGCACGAATTCTTCTGCGGCGAGCGCCACGGCAATGCGGTCCTGTGCCAGGCGGTGGGCGCGCACCGCGCGGTCGCGCTGCGGATCGAATAAGTGGTAGCGGTTGCGGCCTTCCTGCTTGGCACCGTACATCGCCTGGTCGGCATGGCGCAGCAGGGTGTCGGGATCGGCGTCGTCGAGCGGAAAGAGGGTCAGCCGATGCTGGCCGAGATCGTCACCGGGCTGCCGGCCACGGTCAGCGGCCGGGCGATGGCATCGAGCACCCGGCGCATCGCCGTGTCGCACTCCTCGCGTTGATCGATGCCCAGCAGCAGCACGAACTCGTCGCCGCCCAGCCGCGCCACGGTATCGCCGCCGCGCAGGCCCTCGCGCAGGCGCTGGGCGATTTCCACCAGCAGGCGGTCGCCGGCCTCATGGCCGAAGTCATCGTTGATCGGCTTGAAGCCGTCGAGATCGACGTAGCAGACCGCCATCAGTCGCTCGGTGCGGCGCGCCTGGGCCAGTGCCAGTTGCATGCGGTCGGCCAGCAGCACGCGGTTGGGAATGCCGGTCAGCGCGTCATAGTGGGCGAGGTGTTCGAGTTGGCGCTGCTGCGCCTTGAGGTGGCTGATGTCGGTGAACATGCCGAAGGCGCCGCCAAAGCTGCCATCCGGATTCATGATGGCAGTACCCGACACCTGCGTCCATAACTCGCTGCCGTCCTGGCGCATGAAGCGTCTCTCGTAGCTGCTGCCCAGGCCGTTCGCGCGCAACGCCATGTGCTGGCGATGCGCGGTGAGGTCTTCCGCATAGAAAAAATCTTCCGCCCGCCGGCCGAGGATCTCTGCCTGAGCGTAGCCCAGCATGTCCGACATGCGCTGGTTCACGAAGCTCACGCGGCTGTCCGGGTCGATGACCCAGATGCCTTCGTTGGCCGTTTCGACGATGCGGCGGTTGCGCGCCTCGCTCTCGGCCAGCGCCCGCTCGACCCGCAGCCGCTCGGTCACATCGGTTGCGAACGCCAGCACGCAGGGCTCGCTGTTCACTTCAGTGATCTCGGCGGAGATGCTGACGTCGCGCAGCATGCCGTCTTTGCGCCGCCAGCGCGTGAGGTGATCGAAGATGCTGCCTGTCCGGCGCAGCGCTTCGATCATGGCCTGGCGTGTCGCCGCGTCCGGCCAGATGCCGATGTCCAGCGCGGTTTTGCCGATAAGCTCAGCCCGACTCCAGCCGAAATCGCGCAGCCACTTGTCGTTGACCTCGATGAGCCGGCCATCGGCGGCGCGCCCGATCGAGGCGGCGATCGGGCTGGCGCGGAAGGCGACGGCAAAGCGCTCCTGCGCCAGCGACATCTCGGTCTCGCGTAGCAGCAGCCGTTGCTGCAGGCGATTGAAGCTTTCCACCAGGCGACCGACCTCGTCCTGCCGCGCTACCGGCAGTGCTTGCAGCGGGGCCGTGCCAGCGGAAATTGCGTCGAGCGCCCTCGTCGCCTCCTGCAAGGGTGCCAGCGCGCGGCGCACCCACAGCGTCGCCAGCGCCGCCACCAGCAGCGACAGCACCAAGGCGCCGCCGAACACCAGCTGACGCAAGGCCGCGATGGGCGCGAAGGCCTCCGCGGTCGGCAGCCGCGCCACGACGAACCAGCCTTCGACCGTCGACAAGCGCCGCCCCGACACCAGTTGCTCGACGCCCTTGAGGTTGATGCTGACCCCCGAACCCTCATCACCGGCGCGAAAGCGGTCGACCATGACATTCACGCCCGGCGGCGGCAGTGCGCGCAGCATGTCGGCCGGATTGGTGCCGATCACCACCATCCCGTGCTGCGGAGCGATCACCAAGAGATCGCCGGTCTTGCCATAGCGCTGCTGGTTGACGATGCCGAGCAGGTCGGGTGCCTGCAATGAACTGACGCCAGCGAGTATCGCCGCCAGGCGGCCGTCCTTGTCGCGCAGCGGCATGGCAAAACCAAGCACCGGCTTGCCGAGCAGGGGCGCGATGAAGGGCTTGCCCACCGCCGGCCGACCGGTGCGGATGACATCGGCAACCGCGGCGAAGTGCTCGAAGCCATGCTCGCGCCGGCCCGGCACGGGCGGATAGTCGGCGAAGGCGCCCGCGCCGTCGGGTTTGACGATGATGATGCCGCCATCGAAGAGCCTGAGCAGGTTCGGCCGCTCGCGCAGCATGTCCTCAAGGCGGGCGGGATCGTCGAGCTGTTCGAGCGGGACGACGCTGGCGGCTTCCGCCAGGATGCCGAGGCGGCGGTGCAGCCGCTGGTCGATGTCTGCGGCGACATAGTCGATGGTCGCGCGCTGCTGTTCGCTCAGCAACTGTTTGAGCAGGGCCGTTTGTTGCCGTTCCAGCAGCAGTGCGAAGCCCCAGAGGCTGGCGAGAACCAGCAGGGTAACGCCCAGAATCAGGCGGACTTGCAGGCTGGAAAGCGGGAGTCGGTTCACGGTGCTCGGGCTGAACAGGATCAGGGAGACATCCTAGCGCCGCTGGCACGGGCAGGGCAAACAAATTATGCGCGCCCTTGGTGCGGCGAAAAATAATTACTTTGCATGGCGCGGCCGGACCGTAATCTTCCCTTCTGCTGGAATCTCCTGGCGAACGGCTAAAATCATGCCGGGACACCCTGGCAACCGGGGTGGCAATCTTTCCGAGCGTGCTCGCCTGGACACCGGCGCCCCGCATCTATTTGCCAGGAAATGCAAAGAAAATGATTGTGCTGGGCATCGAAACCTCCTGCGACGAAACCGGGATTGCGCTCTACGACACGGCGCGCGGCCTGCTGGCGCATGCCATCCATTCGCAGGTGACGATGCACGAGGAATATGGCGGCGTGGTGCCCGAGCTGGCCTCGCGCGACCATATCAAACGGCTGGCACCGCTGCTCGCCCATGTCCTGGCCGAGGCCGGCATCAGCAAGGAAGCCATTGGCGCGGTGGCTTATACGGCAGGGCCGGGGCTGGCCGGGGCCTTGCTGACGGGCGCCAGTTTTGGCGCAGGGCTGGCCATGTCGCTCGGCGTGCCGGCGCTGCCGGTGCATCATCTTGAAGGCCATCTGCTTTCGCCGTTGCTGGCCGACGATCCGGCGCACTTTCCCTTCATCGCCCTGCTGGTCTCCGGCGGCCACACGCAGATCATGTGCGTTGAGCAAGTGGGCGCTTACGAGCTGATGGGCGAATCGCTCGACGACGCGGCCGGTGAAGCCTTCGACAAGACGGCGCAACTGCTCGGCCTCGGCTATCCGGGCGGACCGGCGCTGGCAAAATTGGCCGAGGCCGGAGTGGCGGGCCGTTTCAAGTTGCCGCGCCCGATGCTGGCCAGCGGCGATTTCAACTTCAGTTTTTCCGGCCTCAAGACTGCCGTATTGACGGCGGTACGAGCGTCTGCGCTGGCGCATCAGGACCAGGCCGATCTGGCTGCCGAATTTCAGGAAGCGGCCACCGAGGTGCTGGCGACCAAGGCACTGGCGGCGTGTCGCCAGCGCCGACTTTCCACACTGGTCGTCGCCGGTGGCGTGGGCGCCAACCGGCGGTTGCGGCAACGGCTGGATGAAGCCGGCAAGCGTCAGGGAGTGCGCGTCTGTTACCCGGCGCTGGCGTTATGTACCGACAACGGGGCGATGATTGCATTTGCCGCTGCCCAGCGCTGGTTGGCCGGTGGTTACGCTGCGGTGGAGCAGCAGCGCGCCGGCGGATTCGCCGTGCGGCCGCGCTGGCCGCTACAGGAACTTTGAATCGAACACCACAGCAGCCTTGCCGCCGGGCCGCCCTTCTCCCGCTTGCGGGATAAGGGCATTCTGATGGCTCCCCCTCTCCCCCGGCCCCTTCCGCACGGGGCGAGGGGAGAAAGCCAACCCCATCAGTCTCGCCGCCGGGCCGCCCCAAGGCGAGACGTCACGCGGCGCCAGCCGCAACCCGCTCCCATGCATGTACGGGAGCGCCCCGTAACAGACGAGCGCAGCGACAACAAGCGACGTAGTCGCGCCGTTGCGGCGTAGGCTAATGCCGGCAAAGCCGGCGTTAAGCCGCTTGGCGGCGGCCGTAGGCAAAAAACAGTCACCCCTCCCGCGAGGGAGGGGCCGGGGGAGGGCGGGCCTATTTCTTCCCGCCGATACGACTTTCGGTGCCGGCAAAGAGGCGCAGGATGTTCGGCCGATGACGCATGATCAGCAACAGGCACATGATGCCGATGACCAGGAATAGCGTATCCGGACCATGCAGGGCATACGCCACGCCCGGCGCAACGCAGGCGGCGGCCAGTGCGGCCAGTGAGGAATAACGGAAAACGGCGGCGGTAATGGCCCAGGTGAGCACCGCAATCAGGGCGACCATGCCATCCAGTCCGATCAGCACGCCGAGGGCGGTGGCGACGCCCTTGCCGCCCCGGAAGCGCAGGAAGACGGGGAACAGGTGACCGAGGAAGGCGGCGAGTCCGGTAAAGGCAACTGCCGTACCCATATACGCGGCGGGCACGGCGAGCGCCGTCCCGCCAGCGCCGACTTTTGCCACCAGCCACATCGCCACCCAGCCCTTGGCGGCGTCGCCCAGCAGCGTTAAAAGCGCGGCGAACTTGTTGCCCGTTCTGAGCACGTTGGTAGCGCCGGGATTGCCCGAGCCGTGTCCGCGCGGATCGGCCAGGCCGAACAGCTTCGAAACGATCACCGCGAACGGCAGCGAGCCGATCAGGTAACCGAGCGCGAGGTAGGCGAGCAGGGGAAGAGAGGTTTCCATAGAATGCGTGGATTGTAAATGAGCCCACCCCGAAAACCTCGCTCCGCTCGTTTCTCCCCTCAAGGGGCCAAGAAACACCCGGGGCGGCCCTTCGTGTTTCTTGAGAGACGACACTATGGACTTCATATTCATCGAGGACATGCGCGTCGAAGCGCATGTCGGCATCTACGACCGCGAACGGGCGGCGCCGCAGACCCTGGACCTGACGCTGACCTTCGGCGTGCCGGACGAGGCGGCGCAGGACGACGACATCGCCAAGACCATCGACTACGCGGTGGTGATCGGGCGGGTGCGCGCCGAACTCGCGGCGCGGCATTTCAACCTGCTCGAAACGCTGGGCGAGTTCCTCATCAATCTCATGCTCGACGAATTTCGCGCGCCGTGGGTGAAAGTGTCGATCGCCAAGGTCGGCATCGCGCGCGGCGTAAAGCGCGTCGGTGTGCAGATCGAAAGAGCGAGAATATAGGCCCGCCCCTCCCAGCCTCCCCTCGCGGGGAGGTGACTGTGTTTTTGCCTACGGCCGCCGCTACGCGGCTTAACGCCGGCTTTGCCGGCATTAGCCTACGCCGCAACGGCGCGACTGTGTCGCTTGTTGTCGCTGCGCTCGTCTGTTACGGGGAGCCCCCGTTCGTATTTGGGCGCGGATTGCGGCTTCGCCGCGTATCGCCTCGCCTTGGGGCGGCCCGGCGGCGAGAAGTTGTGTGCGTCAAGTTGTGCAAATTGGTGATCAGGTAAGTAGTTGATCCTGTTTGCGCTGTTGGTGACGCGGAGGGCGTAGCCCGGAGCGGCGCCGA
>JAUXOM010000046.1 GCA_030682175.1 Rhodocyclaceae bacterium | reverse complement strand
CAACTTCGTATTACGCTTCCTCGTGGTCATGGTTTGTCCTCCCAAGGGGGTTAAGGTCGATCTCGACAATCAACCTCTTACCATGACCACCCGCCTGCTTCCTACTGCAGACGCTTTTGCACATAAGTCGGCACACTACCGCCGCGGGCCGCGTTTGCTTGGGACGGCCCGGCGCAAACGCTGCGGTGTCTGTTAAGGTGTGGCGAGCGCCGCCAGCCTGGCTTCAAGTCTTGACAGGTCAGCGCCAAAACGGCTGATGTCATCGCGCCAGGCAACAAACTCTCCGGTCGCGACCAGCAGCGGGTTCTCGTACACGAGGTATTCGCCAAGGTTTTGGGCAAAATGTGTCGCCGCCTGCTTATGCCAGGCGACCAGTTGATTGACACCCTGCACCATGCGGTGCGCAGCAATGTCGCCGACGATGGACGAGAGGTCTTCCTCGACATCCCAGCGCAAGCGACGAAAGATGAAGGACAGCTCGGTGGCGAATTCGGCATTGCCGACGACATGGGCAACGGATACCACCTTGGCGAGTCCCTGCGGCAAGAGAAAGGGCGTCTCGGCCGGCAGGCTGATCACGACATCAGGCTTGCCCGGGTCGGCTGACAATTCGAACAGGCCGTCGCCTGCGACGCACAGTTCGAGATGAAACGGCGGCAATTCGAAGCGCGCCCGGCGCCCGGCAAAGGGGGTCAGGCGGGCAATTGCCCAACCCGACCCCTGTAGCAGATGATTCAGGCCGGCCAGCAGCGCGGCTTCGAGCACGCGGCGGGCTCAGGCGAGCTGCTGGATGCCTGCCACCAGCCAACCGCGGCTGCCATTGACCGGCTTGGTCAGATGCCAGATCTCGCCGAAGGGGGCGGGTGTGGCACCGGCCTCTTCGCTCAGCAGGCCATGGAAATGTACGCTCACAATGTGCTGATCGTCTTCCGTGACCACTTCGATCAGGCTGGCATCCAGCTGGGTGACATCGGTCAGCTGCGGGGCGCGGTCACGCTCCTCGTACTGCATCTGGATTTCGGCAAAGACCTCCGGAGAGGTGAAGCTCTTGATGTCGTCCATGTCGCCGCGGTCATTGGCTGCCTGCAGGCGGATGAAATTGAGCTTGGCCTGACGCAAGAAGCCCTCGACGTCGAAATCGACGGGAATGTTGGAGGTCGAGGCCATTCCTGCAGCTGGCGCCGTCCCGCCAGCGCCGACTTTTGCGGCTTCGAAGTGCATCGGATCGACACGCCCGCCGACGTTGTTGGCGCCGGCCAGTTGCGGTCTGCCCTGCCCCATGAAGCGGTTCATCAGGAAGCGCACCAGAAAGATCGCGGCTATGACAAAGAAAGCGATCATCAGAAAGTTGGCTACTCCCTCGCCCAGACCGAAGTGGGAAAGCAGGGCGACCAGACCAAGGCCGGCAGCCAGGCCGGCAATGGGGCCAAGCCAGCTGCGCTTGCCTGCGGCGGCGGCGGCGGCGGGTGCGGCAGCCGCTGCGGGAGCTGCGGTGGCAGTCTTGGGCGGCACGGCCTGAGGTGGAGGTGGTGTGGCGCTACGCGTCATGCCGGTGGATTTGCCGCCCCCCAGCCGCTTGGCTTCAGCTTCGGTGGAAGCGATGCCGAGACCGATGAAGGTTGTGGCGGCAGTAATCATGGTTATAAGCGAGAGCTTCATTGTTTCTCCTTGGTTTCAGATCTTGTAACCCCGATGCAGGGCAACTACGCCCGTCGTCAGATTGAAATAGTTGACCCGGGAAAGGCCGGCTTGTTCCATCATGCCTTTCAAAGTTTCCTGATCCGGATGCATGCGAATCGATTCAGCAAGATAGCGGTAACTGTCGGCGTCGTCCACAATTTTCTTGCCCAACCACGGCAACACCTTAAAGGAATAGAAATCGTAGACTGGGGTTAGCGGTTCCCAGATCTTCGAGAACTCTAAAACAAAAAGCCGGCCACCCGGCCGCAGAACGCGCCGCATCTCAGTGAGCGCTTGCTCTTTGTGCGTCATGTTCCGGAGGCCGAAAGCGACGGTAACGATGTCGAAGTAGTTGTCGGGGAAGGGCAGTTTTTCGGCATCGCACTGCGCTACCGGACCAAGCCGGCCTTCGTCGAGCAGGCGGTCGCGGCCATGGGTAAGCATGGCGTTGTTGATGTCGGTGAGCCAGACTTCTCCCGTCGGCCCGACCTGCTTGCGGAAAGCGCTGGCAAGATCACCGGTGCCGCCGGCAATATCGAGGACACGTTCGCCGGCGCGGGCGCCGGCGACCTGAATGGTGAAAGCCTTCCACAGCCGGTGCAGACCAGCCGACATCACATCGTTCATCAGGTCATATTTGTCGGCGACCGAAGAAAAGACACCTTTGACCCGCCGGGCTTTTTCACCTTCAGGGACTGTTTCAAAGCCAAAATGGGTCGCCCCCGTAGCCGCAGCCTCGCCGCGTCCTCCCCCCAGAGGGCCAGGCAAATCTTGGGGCGGCCCGGCGTTTTGCTTATGGGTTTCCGGCATGGTTTTCCTGCAAACAGTTAGTGCTTACTGCAACTGCCGCCCGACTTGGGTGGCAGGGTGGTTGAGTCGATATCGCGACTGGCGCCAGCGGCTTCCAGGCGCGTCAGATAATCCGCCCACAGGGCATCGTGATTCTTGCCGAGTCGATAGAGCAGGTCCCACGAATAGATGCCCGTATCGTGGCCATCGGAGAAGAACGGCAGAACGGCATAATTGCCGACCGGTTCCAGCGCCTTGATGTCGACATCGCGCTTGCCGGTTTGCAGGGTTTCCTGGCCGGGCCCATGGCCGCGAACTTCTGCCGAAGGGGAGTTGACCCGTAAAAATTCAAAGGACAAGCGAAAATTGCTGCCATCGGAAAAGGAAAGCTCCATTTCGCGCGATTTCTGGTGCAATTTGATTTCGGTAATGCTGGGAATGGTCTTGTCGAGTCCGGCCATGATGTACTTTCGGGATCTGGTTGCTAACCTGCCACATATTGGGGCCGTCTATCATAGCGCAAGGCTTTGGCCGCACCGAGCGGATCCGCCGTGCAACTGTCACAAAAACATCACCTGTCTGCAATAGACTTTACATACCTTATATCACGAGCATTTGTATGACCGCATCCATATTGGTTGTTGAAGACGAGCCGGCGATCCAGGCATTGATCGCGACGAACCTGCGTCGCCACGGTCATACGGTCAACGCAGCGCTGGATGCCGAGGACGCGCTGCGACAAATCAGGGCGGCCCTGCCCGATCTCATTCTGCTCGACTGGATGCTACCCGGCATGAGCGGACTTGAATGTGCGCGCAAGTTGCGTGCCGACCCCCGCACCAAGCATGTGCCGATCATCATGCTGACCGCGCGCGGCGAGGAGCGCGACCGCATTAACGGTCTCGAAAGCGGTGCCGATGATTATGTCACCAAGCCGTTTTCGCCGCGTGAACTGCTGGCGCGCATCCAGGCGGTACTGCGCCGCGGCCGCCCCCAAGCCAGCGCGGATGTGGTCGAGGCGGGAGAGTTGAAACTGGATCCGGTGGCACACCGGGTCATGGCGGCCGGCAAACCGGTCAGTCTCGGGCCCACTGAATTCCGTTTGCTGCACTTTCTGATGACGCATGCTTCCCGCGTGCACTCGCGCGATCAGCTGCTCGATCAGGTCTGGGGCGATCATGTGTATGTCGAGGAGCGCACCGTTGATGTGCATATCCGCCGGCTACGCGCGGCGCTTGAACCTTCCGGGCTCGACAGACTGGTGCAGACCGTACGCGGCAGCGGCTATCGTTTTTCGACAGAAAGCGGATGAGCGGCCTGCTGACTGCCGCCGTCTGGTTAGCGGCAATCGGATTGCCGACCTGGTTTTTCATCGGGCCATTGGCCGCGCTCGCCACGGTTGCCGCGCTGGCACTCTGGCGACTGGCCAGTCACGAACGGCAAATCGGGCGTCTGATCAGCTGGGCGGAGCAGCCGTTGGACACCGCGGTTCCCGAGGCGGGCGGCAGCTGGTCGCGCGTCTTCCTGGCTTTGCATCGCCGCGCCCGCAAGGCCGCCGATCAACGGGAAGAGTTGCGGCTATTGGGCGAGCGTTTTCGCCTGGCCGCTGAAGCCTTGCCGGAGGGCGTGGTCATCCTCGACCCGCGGCGCAACATCGAATGGATGAACCCGCGCGCCGAAATGCTGCTCGGTCTCGACAGCCAAAGCGACATCGGCATGCCGGTCTCGCATCTGGTGCGCGAACCTGAATTCATTGCCTTTCTTGAGAAGCAGAACGAAACAGGCGAGCTGCCCCCGCCGCTGCAGGTTCGGCCCATCAGAAGCGGCGGCCGAGTATTGCAGATTCGTGGCACGCCATTCTCCGCCGGGCGCGCATTGCTCTTGATCGAGGATCTGACGCAACTTGATCGGCTGGAAACCGTGCGCAGCGATTTTGTCGCCAACGTCTCCCATGAAATGCGCACGCCACTGACCGTGGTGCTCGGTTTTCTTGAAACGGCACAGGACGGCATGGCCAATGCCACGCCCGGGGAAATGGCACACTATCTCGAGACGGCGCTGGAGTACGCTCATCGCATGCAGCGACTCATCGAGGATTTGCTGATGCTGTCGTCCCTGGAGAACGATGCAGCACCGCCGCAGGATGCGGTCTGCGTCGCGGCATTGCTTGCCGGCGTCAAGGAAGACACCCAGGCCTTGTCGGCGGGCCGGCATGTCATCACCCTGGATAACAGTGGTCCGGCCACCTTGACAGGCAACAGCCGCGAGCTCCATAGTGCCTTTGGCAATCTGGCCAGCAATGCCGTGCGCTATACCCCGGAGGGCGGGGAGGTCAGGTTGGCATGGCGCAAGCAGGCGGATGGTGGCGCGTTTTTTTCGGTTACCGATAGCGGCATCGGCATCGCATCGCAAGATGTGCCGCGTTTGACGGAACGGTTTTACCGTGTCGATCGGGGGCGTTCGCGTGACTCTGGTGGCACGGGACTTGGCTTGGCGATAGTCAAGCATGTGCTGGAGCGCCATCAGGCCACACTGAAAATCGAGAGCAAGCTGGGGGTGGGCAGTACCTTTGCGGCGATATTTCCGGCACGGCGAATTCAATAATCAGCTGCCGGTTTCGCTTTGTTGCGAAACAAGGCAGCTCAGCCCCCTCTGAAATCCCGCTTCAGGGCGCGATGGAGTTTGTTATGTCGGGCTTGTCTCCTTCAGGCCGGGCGTTTCCCGTGCGCCTGTCTGGTACGGTAGGTCGAGGGACGGAACCCGGTCATTCGCTTGAATGTGTTGGAAAAGGCGAACGGGCTGGTGTAGCCGACCATTTGCGCGATGGCATCGATCTTGGACGTGGTGGTTGCCAGCAGATGGGCGGCATGCTGGACGCGCAGGTGGGCAAGCTGCTGCATCGGGCTGCGCCCCAGACTGCCCTGACAAAGCCGCCGCAGGTGCTCGTTGCTGATCCTGGCCAGGCCGGCGAGTTCTTCCAGCAGCCAGGGCCGCGCCAGATCGGCCTGAACCGTGTTCCAGAGGGTCAGCAACCGTTTCTCCTCCTGCCAGGGCGCGACAAAGCGTTCGACATAGCGCTCGATGGCATCGACCCAGAGTTGACAACTGCCCGCGTCACCGGCCCGCTGGATTTCGAAGTAGAGGCCCATGATGGCGTGCCACAGCGGCCTGGCGTCGAAGTCGGCCATGACCGGAGCCATCGTCGAAGGTGTCGACCTGGGCGACTCGGGGGTGTAACGCACCCAGCAGTACTGCCAGCGCAGGCCCGGAATTCCCTGAAAGGCATGCAGCACATGCGCCGGCGCCAGTGACATCTTGCCGGGTAGGTGGGTTTGCCAGCGCCCATCGAGCAGCATGCGCCCTTCACCACCGATGGTCCCATGCAAATAGGCGCCGCTCAGATGGGTGCGAATGATTTGCAGCGGAGCCGTGGCGTCGCCGACACCCACGTGCGCGATGTTGTTGCTGTGCAGGGCCGGACAGCTTTCGCCGCGGACGATGTACTGCAGCGTGTCCGGTCCGAGAATGTGTGTTTCGCGTAGCATCTGGTGTCTTGTACCCATGGAGCGAGGTTCGTGTCAAGGCCTACCATTGGCGCGCCATCTTACACATTCAGCCACGGGTTCAGGAGGAATAGCCATGCCCCGATTCGAACGTAAGGATCTGATGACGCGCTTCCAGGAAATGGTGAGCCAGCGCATCCCGATCATTGGTGGCGGTGCCGGCACCGGGCTGTCTGCAAAGTGCGAGGAGGCCGGGGGTATCGACCTGATCGTCATCTACAACTCGGGCCGTTACCGTATGGCGGGGCGCGCCTCTTCCGCGGGTTTGCTGGCTTACGGCAATGCCAACGAGATCGTGCTGGAGATGGCGGTCGAAGTGTTGCCGGTAGCGAAACGCACCCCGGTGATTGCCGGTGTGAACGGCACCGACCCGTTTGTGATCATGCCGGTGTTTCTGCGCCAGTTGAAGGATCTCGGTTTCTCCGGAGTGCAGAACTTCCCGACCATCGGGCTGATCGACGGGACATTCCGGATCAGCCTCGAAGAGACGGGCATCAACTTCGCCAGCGAAATCGACATGATCCGCCAGGCGCACGAACTCGATATGCTGACCACGCCCTATGTGTTCAGCGCCGAGGAAGCTGTCGAGATGACCAAGGCGGGTGCCGACTTCATTGTGCCCCACATGGGGGTCACCGTCGGCGGAACCATAGGCGCCACCAGCGCCAAGACTCTGGAGACTTCCGTTCAGCTGATCGACGAATGGGCTGAGGCCGCGCGGCGGATCCGCAAGGACGTGATCGTGATCGCGCATGGCGGGCCGATCTCGGGACCGGATGATGTGCGTTACGTCCTGGACCACAGCCAGCACTGCAACGGCTTCTACGGCGCCAGCAGCATGGAGCGGCTGCCCACCGAGGTCGCCATGACCAACCACATCAAGACATTCAAGGAACTGCGGGCGTCCCGCGGCTGAAGCACCTGGAGCGAACCCTGCCCATGACCACCACCCCCCGGGCCGCGTATGTAATCGGTACCTTCGATACCAAGGCAGCCGAACTGCAATACGTCAGCGATCTGATCCGCGCCGCCGGCCTGCCCACCGTGCGTGTCGATGTCGGCACGCGCAGCGCGGAAACGAATCTCGAATTCTCTGCCCGCGCTGTCGCCGCCTGCCATCCCGCTGGTGCTGCCGCCGTACTGGAATGCAGCGATCGCGGCCAGGCGGTTACCGCGATGACGGTCGCCTTGCGCGCCTTCATGGCGGGCCGCAAGGACATCGCCGGCATCATCGGCCTGGGCGGCTCGGGTGGAACCGCACTGATCACGCCGGCGATGCGCGATCAGCCTCTCGGCGTACCCAAACTGATGGTATCCACGCTCGCCTCGGGAAATACGGCCCCCTACGTCGATGTGTCCGACATCATGATGCTGTTTCCCGTCACCGACATCGCCGGTCTCAACCATCTCTCTTCCGTGATTCTTGGCAACGCCGCTCATGCCATGGCCGGGATGATCCAGCACATCGTACCGCCGGCCCAGGATCTCAAGCCGGCCCTGGGCTTCACCATGTTCGGCGTGACCACGCCCTGCGTCCAGCAGGTTTCCGCGGAGCTGGCCGACGTGTTCGACTGCCAGGTCTTTCACGCCACCGGGACCGGCGGGCGCGCCATGGAGGCGCTGGTCTCCGCCGGCATGCTGTGCGGCGTGGTCGATGTGACCACCACCGAAGCTGCCGATTTCATGCTTGGCGGCGTCTGCAGCGCAGGTAGCGAGCGCTTCGATGCCATCGTACGCACCGGCATTCCCTGGGTGGGCTCCTGCGGCGCCCTCGACATGGTGAACTTCTGGGCGCTCGACACCGTACCGCAGCGCTACCGGGACCGCTTGCTGCATTCGCACAATGCCAATGTCACCCTGATGCGCACCACCGCCGAGGAACTTGCGCGCATCGGCACCTGGATCGCCACCAAGCTGAATGCCTCCCCCGGTCCGGTGCGCTGGCTGTTGCCGGAAGGCGGCTTGTCCGCCATCGATGCGCCCGGCCAGGTGTTTCACGATCCACAGGCCGACGCGGCACTCTTCGCGGCCATCGAGGCAGCCTTCGTCACCAGCGATCTGCATCGGCTGGTGCGCGTGCCGTACCACATCAATGATGCGGCATTTGCACAACTGGTTGCCGCCCACGTCAGGGAAGTCGTTCCGGTGGGCGTGGGCAGCGGCAAGCCAGCCAGTGGGGCCAAGTTTTGACCATGTCGCCCTGGCTCGGCCGCGCGCTGCTCGCGAGCGCGTTGCTTGTCTATCCGCACCTTGCCACCGATTTCTGGGTCGTCAGCGTCGGTGCTTATGCAATGGTGCTGGGCATCATTGCGCTGAGCCTGACCTTTCTCACTGCCTATGGCGGCATGATCTCGATGGCGCAGATGGCAACCGCCGGCGCGGCCGGCTACGCTCTTGCCATCTTCAGCGCCCATTCCGCCAGCGCGGGCATGGCGCTGCTGCCCTGGCCCTGGGCGGTCGGCGTCGCGATTGCCGTGGGTACCCTGACCGGCATCCTGATCGGTATCGTCGCCGTGCGCAGTCACGGCATCTACATGCTGATGAGCACGCTGGCCGTGGCCATGATCATGTTTTACCTGGCACAGCAGAACACGACGATCCTGCACGGTTTCGACGGCTTCAGCGGGGTTGCGGTGCCGCGTGTCGGCGGTGTCTCGCTGCGTGAACCGCTCCCCTTCTATTTCCTCTGTCTGACAAGCGCCGCACTCCTGTATGCGCTGGTGATTTATCTGGTGCGCGTGCCGTTCGGACTGGTCATCCAGGGCATCCGCGACGACCCCTTGCGCATGGCCTCCCTCGGTTACCGGGTCTGGCTGCATCAGGTCATGGCTTTCGCGGTGGCCGGCTTCATTGCTGCGGTCGGCGGGGTACTCAGCCTCTGGTATCACGGCGGCATCTCCCCCGGATCGATCGGCATCACGGCGACCGTCAACGTGCTGATCGTGGCGGTGATCGGCGGACTCGGGCATCCGCGCGGCGCCTTCATCGGGGCGCTGGTTTTCGTACTGCTGCAGAATTTCGCGGTCGATCTGGTTGGCAGTGATCGCTACAACACGCTGATCGGTTTTGTATTTTTAGTGATCGTAATGGCTTCGCCCGATGGTTTGACGGGGTTGTGGCGGCGGCTGCGGGGAATGCGCAAGGGTGCCCCCGACGCCGGCGTAGTAACGCAAAAGCTCTGATTCAAAGTCACTTTCATCCACAGGAGGACAACATGTTATCTCGCAAACTCAGGTGTCTGGCTCTGGCCGCGGGCATCGCGGCAGGATTCTCCGTTTCCGTTAGCGCGCAGCCCACCAACATCCGCATCGGGGGTCTGGCCACGCTCGACGGCCCCTTCGTCGCACTCGGCCAGGAAGCTTTCCGCGCCATGGAAATGGCTTTCGAGGAAGCCAACTACACGGCGGGTGGACGGAAGATCGACTGGATCAAGGAGTCCTCCGATGGGCGTCCCGACGTGGCGCTGACCAAGGCACGCAAGCTGATCGAACAGGACAAGGTCGATATTCTCATCGGCCCGATGTCGGGTGGCGAAGGCCTGGCCATCAAGGAATATGCCAAGACGGCCCCGACCAGGACTTTCGTCAATGGTTTTTCGGCGGCACAGGAAACCACTCTGGTTTCACCGGCGCCCAACTTCTTCCGTTTCGGTGCCGATGGCGCGCAGTGGCAGGCCGGGCTGGGGAATTATGTCTACGACACCAAGGGCTACCGCAACGTCGCCGTGGTCGCAGGCGATTATTCGTTCGGTTATACGCAGGTGCTCGGCTTCATGAGCGAGTTCTGCGCCAAGGGCGGCAAGGTGATCGAGAAGATCTGGGTGCCCAACGGCACCAAGGATTTCAGCTCGGCGATTGCCCGCATTCCGAACAAGGCCGATGCCGTGTACATCATGATGGGCGGCGCCGACTCGATCAACTTCCTGACGCAGTACGACCAGTCGGGCGCGAAGCAGCCTTTGATTCTCGGCTCCAACGTCTCCGACCAGACCGTCCTGAGCGCCAAAGGGCCGTTCCAGAGACGCCTGGTCGGCCTCCCCTCGGCCCACATGGTGGCTGACGGCATCGAGGATGCGGTCTATAAGGACTATGTCGCCAAATACAAGAAGCGCTTCCCGGACGGCCTGAGCTCACCTTCGGCGCCTTTCTATGGTTACTACGTGGCGACCAAGGCGGTACTTGCCGGCCTGAATCAGGTGGCCGGCGATCTGTCGGGGGATCAGGCAAAGTTCCGTGCCGCGCTGTCGAAGCTGCGTCTTGACATGCCCGCCGGGCAAGTCAGCCTGGACGAGAACCGGCAGGCCATCGCCAACATCTATGTGACCGAGGTGGCGCGCGCCGCTGATGGTTCCCTCTACAACAAGGTCGTGAAGGTGATCCCGAACGTTAACCAGACGCTCGGCCAACCCCGCGAGGCCTTTGTCGCCCGTGGCGTACCCAGCCGCGACAATCCGTCCTGCCCGTGAAACTGCTGCTGCTTGCAACTTTGAACGGCATCACGCTCGCGGCGTTGTATTTCATCGTCGCGAGTGGTTTTACGCTCATCTTCGGGATGATGCGCGTCGTCAATCTTGCACATGGTTCGCTGTATCTGATTGGCGCCTATATTGGCCACGACGTGGCTGCGCTGTCGGGCTCCTTTCCCCTCGCCCTCGCGGGCGGGGCGATTGGGGCGGCGCTGGTAGGCATGGCGATCCACTACTTCCTGCTTGACCGCTATCAGGGTGATGACTTGCGCCAGGCCCTGGTAACGATAGGTTTGTCGATCATCGCAGCGGACTTGCTGCTGGCCCGTTATGGCGGCTTGTCCTATCAATTCGAACTGCCGGAAATGTTCTACGGCAGCATGCCGCTGCCCATCGTCGGCGGCTACCCGATTTTCCGGATCGTACTGATCGGTCTGGCGATTGCGGTCTATCTGGCCCTCTGGCTGCTGGTGCAGCGCACCCGCTTCGGCATCATGATCCGCGCTGGCGTCGATGATCGCCACATGCTTGGCGCCATCGGCGTCAATGTGCCGCTGATTTCAACGCTGGTATTCGGCCTGGGAGCCGCACTGGTGGGGTTTGCCGGCGTCGTCGGCAGTTCCGCGCTCTCGATTGCGCCCGGCGAGGACGCCCGTTACCTGCTCTCTTCGCTGGTCGTCGTGATCGTCGGCGGCATGGGCAGCCTGCCCGGGGCGGCGATCGGCGCCCTGCTGGTCGGCCTGGCCGAGCAGATTGGCCTGGCTTACTTTCCCACCTATTCGATCATTCTCTCTTTCGTCATCATGGTGGCCGTGCTGGCGTGGCGACCCTACGGTTTGCTGGGGCGCCCGGCGTGAACACGCCTGCCCTGCTGACCAGCGGCCTGACCAAGGCATTTGGTGCACTGGTGGCCGTGCGCGAGGTCTCCTTGAACATTGCCGCCGGTGAACGCCGTGCCATCATCGGCACCAACGGCGCCGGCAAGTCGACCCTGTTCAACCTCGTCGCGGGAGATTTTCGCCCCAGCAGCGGCACGCTCGAACTGTTCGGCCAGGATGTCACGCCACTGCCGGCCTTTCAGCGGACGCGCCTGGGCATCTCGCGTACCTACCAGACCTCGCGTGTGCTCAGCGGCTTGAGCGTGCTCGACAACCTTTACCTGGCAGTGCGGGGCGTGCAGTCCGCTCGTTTCAGCATGCGCTTGCCCCGCGAGGCGGATGCCTGCCGGATGCGCAGCCGCGCACTGGCCTCCCGTGTTGGACTCGCCGCGCGCGTCGACGCCCTGGCCAACGAGCTTTCCCACGGCGAACAGCGTCAACTCGAAATCGGCCTGGCCCTGGCAGGCGAGCCGCGCCTGCTGCTGCTCGATGAACCCGCCGCCGGGCTGTCGCCGGCCGAGCGGCCCATGCTCATCCGAATGTTGCGCGAACTGCCGCGCGACATGACCATGGTCCTGATCGAACATGACATGCACGTCGCTTTGCAGGTGGCCGACCGTGTCACGGTGATGAATGAGGGCGCCGTCGTTTTCGACGGTTCACCACAGGAAGCCGCGGAGAGTCCGCTGGTGGAATTACTCTATTTAGGCAAGGCTGGTCGCGATCATGCTGCTGCAAGTCAAGGGGCTTGAAGTCCATTACGGCAAGAGCTGCATCCTGCACGGGGTGGAGCTCGAACTCGCCGACCGGCCCCTGGCGGTGGTCGGCCGCAACGGCATGGGCAAGTCGACACTATGCAACGCCATCATGGGCATGGCTCCGGTCACCGCTGGCAGCGTACGCTTCGATGACTGCGAACTGGTCGGCCAGCACTCCTACCAGATAGCGCGGCGCGGCGTTGCCCTGGTGCCGCAAGGACGCCGCATTTTCCCGAGCCTGACGGTTGAAGAGCATCTGCGCCTGGTCGAGCGTCCGGGCATGCAGAAATGGACGCGTGAGCGCGTTTATGACGTGTTCCCGCGGCTCTTCGAGCGGCGCCGCAATGCTGGTTCCGCCCTGTCGGGCGGTGAACAGCAGATGCTCGCCGTCGCCCGTGCCCTGCTGTGCAACCCGCGCCTGCTGATCATGGACGAGCCGACCGAGGGACTCGCCCCGCTGATGGTCGAGCTGATCGTGACTACCCTCAAGGCAATGGTGAATGAAGGCGACATTGCCCTGCTGCTGATCGAGCAGAACCTTGGCGTCGCCCTGGAAGTCGCCGATTCCGTTGCCGTCATGGTCAATGGCCGTATCGAGCGGATTCTCAAGGCCAGCGAACTGGCCGCCGACCGCGGCTTGCAGCAAAGATTCCTCGGTGTCTCGGCGGGGGCTGACGCCGAGGTGATCTAGCTGTGTAGCGCACGTGCGCTAACGCCGTCCCGCCAGCGCCGACTTTCTCTTTCGCGCGGCGAGCGTCCGCCACAGGCTCTATCCGGCGGGCAAGCGGAACTGGCGACCCCTAAGTAAGTCGCCAATCTGGCGGCTGGCCTACTCCGAAGTTCCTCTTTCCAGGGCACGCTGCTGGCGATCCAGGAACTCTTCCATGCTGTCGATGCCGCGCAAGAGCAGGATGGTGGCACGCACCGCGGCTTCGAGGAGAACCGCCAGGTTGCGGCCGGCCGCAACCGGCAGCACCACCTTGCGCACCGCGACGCCCAGGACGCTTTCGGACAGTGCGTCGATCGGCAGGCGGGCCATTTCGAACAGGTCGGCATTCGGTCGCTGCAGATGGACGATCAACTTGAGGCGCATCTTGCGCCGCAGGGCGGTTTCGCCAAAGACGGTGCGAATGTTCAGCAGGCCCAGGCCGCGCACCTCGATGAAGTCTTTCAGCAGTTCCGGGCAATAGCCCTCCAGCGCATCGGGTGCGATGCGCGAGACCTCCACCACATCGTCGGCGACCAGGCCATGGCCGCGCGTGATCAGTTCGAGGCCGAGTTCGCTCTTGCCGACGCCGGAATCGCCGGTGATCAAGACACCAATGCCCAGCACGTCCATGAATACACCATGCAGGGTGATGGTTTCGGCCAGCCGCCTTGAAACATAGACGCGCAGCGCATCGATCACCTGCGCCGTGGGCAGCGGGGTGGTCAGCAGCGGGGTGTCGTTGTCTGCGCAGGCGCTGCGGATTTCATCGAGCACATCGCAATCATCCGCAACAATCACCGCTGGCGGCTTTGCGGAAATGATCTGCGCGAAGTGATGCTTGCCCTTGCCGTCGTCTTCCCGGTTATGCCGCTTGTACCAGAGGATCTCGGGCGAGCCGAGCACCTGCACGCGGTCGGGGTGGATCAGGTTGAGGTGACCGATCAGGTCGGCTGGCGAGACATCGTCGCGGTTGACGGCGATCGGGCGGTTAAGGTCGCCGCCGATCCAGGTGAACTGAAGCCGTTCGCGATTGCGCTCGAACAGCTGTGCGACGATCAGCTTGGGGATTGCCACTGCGCAAAGAGCGTATGAACCGCCGCCGCATCCGGTGCGGCGATCAGTTGCTCACGGAAGGTCTTGCTGCTGAAAACCTGTGCCAATTCGGAAAGCAGTTGCAGGTGGTGCTCGGTAGCAGCCTCGGGTACCAGCAGTACAAACACCAGACTGACTGGCAATCCGTCGGGGGCATCGAACTGTACTGGCGCCGCCAGGCGGATGAAGGCGCCAATGGCGCCTTTCAAGCCCTTGATGCGGCCATGCGGAATGGCGATGCCGAGCCCCAGCCCGGTGGAGCCCATTTTTTCGCGGGCAAACAAGGCGTCATAGACTGCGTTTTTGGCAATGCCATGATGGTTTTCGAAAAGCAGGCCGGCCTGCTCGAATACGCGCTTCTTGCTGCTGGCATCCAGGTCGATGACGATGGTGTCGGCAGTCAGTAGATTGGCAATGAGGTTCATCAGGTGAAAAGGGGCTGCTCAAAAGCCTTACTTAATCAATACGCGGGAAAGGGTTTTCCGGCGGCGGAAGCGAAGTATAACCCTCGCCCCGCCGCATGCAAATGGGGGAATTTATTTAGCCCATTGGTGCCGTTTTTCGGCTGCCGCATCAGGTTTCTATTTGCGGCCGTTCGTGATTGTGGTCCTGGTTCTTGTTTTTGTATTTGAGTACCTGGCGATCAAGCTTGTCGATCAGCTTGTCAATGGCGGCGTACAGGTCGGTATCACTGCTGTCGGCATAGATATCCTTGCCCTTAACATGCAGGGTGATCTCGGCCTTCTGCACAAGCTTTTCCACGGAGAGAATGATGTGGACGCTGGTGACATGGTCGAAATGGCGGATGACCTTGTCCACTTTCCCGGTGACGTATTCACGCAACGCGGGGGTGACTTCGATATGGTGTCCGGTGATGTTGAGGTTCATGATGTCTCCTTCGCTGGGCCGCCCCGAGAAGGAGCAGCCAACACATGGAGCGGGCAAGGCCCGCGAACAATCGTCATCCCCTTCCTCGGGAAGGGGGGTGGGGGGGTGGGGGTTATTTTTTCCTCCGTCAGAGTGCTTTGCGTAGATTAACCGGCGGGATGCCGAGTGATTCGCGGTACTTTGCGACGGTGCGTCGCGCAACGACGATGCCCTGTTCGCCGAGGATTTCCGCGAGGCGAGCGTCGGGGAGCGGCTTGTGGCCGTTCTCGGCGCCTACCAGCTGCTTGATCAGCGCCCGGATCGCGGTGGAAGAAGCCGCGCCGCCGGTATCGGTGGCGACGTGACTGCCAAAAAAGTATTTAAGCTCATAGATGCCGCGCGGACTCGCCAGATACTTCTGGGAGGTGACGCGCGAAATGGTTGATTCGTGCAGGCTCACCGTGTCGGCGATCTCGCGCAGCGTCAAGGGCCGCATGGCGACTTCGCCATGGTCGAAGAAGGCGCGCTGGCGGTCGACAATGGCCTGGCTGACGCGCGCAATGGTGTCGAAGCGCTGCTGCACGTTCTTGATCAGCCACTTGGCTTCCTGCAACTGACCGGACAGATTGCTGCCGCCGTTGCTGCGTTGCTGCCGCAGGAGGTTGGCATAGAGACGGTTGATGCGCAAACGCGGGATGGCCTCCTGATTAAGCTGCACCTGCCAGTGGCCACGCACCTTGCGGACGATCGCATCGGGCACGATGTAACGCGTGTCGAGCGTTGAAAATTGCGCGCCCGGCCTCGGGTTGAGCGAGAGGATCAGTGTTTGTGCGTCGCGCAAGGCATCGTCATCGCAGCCGAGTGCCTTCTTGATGCGCGTGAAGTCGCGGCTGGCCAGTAGTTCGAGGTGATCACGGACGATTCTTGCGGCCAGGTCATTTACCGGCGAGTCAGGCAGGCTGGCGAGTTGCAACAGCAGGCATTCACGCGGACTGCGCGCGCCGATGCCCGGCGGGTCCAGGTTCTGCAAATGCATGAGGGCGATGGTGAGGTCCGCGAGCAACTCATCCGGTTCGCCGGCGAAATCTTCCGGCAGCACATCGACGAGATCTTCGAGTGGCGTCATCAGGTAGCCATCATCGTTGAGCGCTTCGATCAGGAAGGCCACGCGCAGCCGATCGCGTCCGGATAGCTGGGACAGCGCCAACTGGGCAGTCAGATGATCGCGCAGGCTGGTGGCCGCGGCCTGCAATTCACCAGCGCCGACATCGTCCTCATCATTGGCGTCGCGCGGGCTGCGGGTGCCGCCGAGGGTCGGCCAGTCGGCATCGTCCTGGCTCCATTCGGGTTCGCCGCCCCTCTCGTCCTGGGTGGCCGCTTGCGCTTCTTCGCCGCGCGGTTGTGCCATGGCATCATCGGCACCCGTGAAAGCAACCGGTTCATCCGGTTCTGCGCGTTCCAGCAGGGGGTTTTCCTGCAGCGCCTGCTCGATCTCCTGATTCAGTTCCAGCGATGACAATTGCAGCAAGCGGATCGACTGCTGCAACTGCGGCGTGAGCGCCAGATGCTGGGAGAGCTTGAGCTGGAGGGTGGGCTTCATGATGCCGACGAGCCGCCTCTAGGCAGCATGCACCCCCCCGTGGGGGGCAGCGAACGAAGTGAGCGCGGGGGGCTCATTAGTGATGCCGACGAGCCGCCTCCAAGCAGCATGCGCCCCCCACGGGGCAAACAAAAAAGTGAGCATTGCTTGCTCATTTACATCCTGAAGTGCTCGCCGAGATAGACCCGACGCACACCTTCATTATCGATGATATCGGCCGGATGTCCAGCCGCGAGGACTGCGCCTTCGTTGATGATGGTGGCACGATCACAGATGCCGAGCGTTTCGCGCACGTTGTGGTCGGTGATCAGTACGCCGATGTTGCGCTCCTTGAGGAAGCGGATGATCTTCTGGATGTCGAGCACGGCGATCGGATCGACGCCGGCAAAAGGTTCGTCCAGCAGAATGAAGCGTGGCGAAGTGGCCAGGGCGCGGGCGATTTCCACGCGGCGCCGCTCGCCACCCGACAAGCCCACGGCAAGCTGGTCGCGCAAGTGGGTGATGTGCAGTTCCTCAAGCAATTCGTCGAGGCGGGTGTTGCGTGTCGGTGTGTCGTAATCCTGCAGTTCCAGCACCGCGCGGATGTTGTCGGCGACGGTCAGCTTGCGGAACACCGAATTTTCCTGCGGCAGATATGACAAACCCAGGCGCGCCCGCGCGTGGATGGGCATGTGGGTGAGCCGGGTTTCCTTGCTGCCGGGGCCATCCTCTGCAATGACAATGTCGCCGCCATCCGAAGCCACCAGGCCGACGATCATGTAGAAACAGGTGGTCTTGCCCGCGCCGTTGGGGCCGAGCAGGCCGACTACCTCGCCGCCATCGACGTGCAGGCTGACATCCTTGACAACAGTGCGGGCGCGAAATTTCTTGCGCAGGTTATGTACGGAAAGGGTAGTCATGCTTGAGCTGTTTTCAATAACTTGCCGATGGTTTCGGATGAAAAGCCGCGACCTTGCAGAAAACGCGCCTGCCTGGCCCATTCACGCCGATCGGCCGGCGGGGCGATAAATTTTTTCGTCCAGACGGCGGCGGCACGCTCCATCTCGTCAGGCAATTCCGCGCTTTCCAGTTGGGCTGCGATCAGCGCAGCATCGACGCCCCTGGTGCGCAAGGTCTGGGCGAGGCGCGCCGCGCCCAGACGCGCCGCCTGACTCCTGACATAGCTCTCCGCGAACCGCGCATCGGACTGCAAGCCCGCGCGGGCAAGCTCGGCGATCACGGCCCCGATTTCTTCCGGTTCGCCGTGTGGCGCCAGTTTGCGCGCCAGCTCGACGCGGGTATGTTCGCGTCGGGCCAGCAAACGGATGGCGCGTTGCCGCAGAGATTGGCGCAATTCTTGCGGGAAATGCGCCGGGCCGCCCCAAGTGTTTCCTGGCCCCCTGGGGGGAGAACTCCGCGCAGCGGAGTTTTCGGGGGGGGATTTATTCTGCATGACCGCCATATTACAACGCGTGGCAACGGTCGCCACGTGCAAAACCCAAGAGGGGTGTTTTGATGCCCCGACCGAGGGCAATGACCTTGAACAGTTCGCCCATTTCGCCCGGTGCCAGCAGCACCTTCAGGGCGCCGCTGGCGCGCAAGGCCTGTTCGCCACCGGCTTGCTGGCGTGCGGCGAGCAACTCGCCGATGCCGCAATTGATCAGGAAACTGGCCTGGTTGGTATAGCCCAGCACTTCCAGCCCGGCATCGAAACCCGCCTCGGCAACGGCGGTGAAATCGACATGGCTGGTGATATCGGCCAGTCCTGGCCACCAGAAAAGATTGTCGTGGGCGCGATGGCGGTAATGACAACGCAGGGTGCCGTGATCACGCTCTTGGTGATACAGCTCGTGGCGGGGCAGGCCGTAATCGATCAGGAGCAGCGCGCCACGCTCCAGACGATGGCCCCATTCCGCCACCCAGGCGCGCGCGGCGAGGCTGATTTCACTTTCATATGGGGTGCTTGCCGGCAGCGCCGCCATGGCTGCGGCAAGCGCTCCGGTCGCCGGCCGCTCGGACCAGCAAAAGCCACCATCCTCGGTCAGCACCACGCCACGTTCCTGCGCTCCGTCTGCGCGCCAGGCCACGGCATGTGTGGGGAAGGCATCGAGGAGTTCGTTGGCCACTACACAGCCTGAAAAGTGCTCCGGCAATTCCTCCAGCCAGACCACGCGATCGGCGAGATGCGGCGCACTTTCCGCCAGCGTCGCCTGCTGGCGGGCGCGCAATTCGCCGGATAGTTCAAGAATGCCATAACGTTCGGGCAGCGCGCCGAGCGCTTCGAGCGCCAGCAGCAGATCGGCGGCGAGACGGCCGCTGCCGGCCCCGACTTCCAGCAAAGTCGGCGTGACCGAAGGGAATCCCTTTTGCGGGATTGGCAAGACGGCGCCAGCCACGTTGTTGGCGACGGCGCCAAGCACTTCGGCGACCTGCGCGGCGAGCGCCTGGCCAAACAGGGGCGTGAGTTCCGGCGCGGTGACGAAATCGCCCGCTTCGCCGAACTTGTGCGAGCCGCCGGCGTAATAACCCAGCCCCGGCAGATGCAGCGCCATGTCCATGTAGTCGACGAAGGGCAGCCAGCCGCCGGCCGCTGCGATGCGGGCGGCAATGCGCCGCGACAACTCCTGGCTGGCAGCCTGGGCGTCGGCCGAAGGCGTTGGCAGGTTGGCTGCGGGTAAATTGGCTGGGGGACGTGCTGAAGTAGGCATGGCGACATCTTACAATGCGGTCCCATGGCTACTCCAGATCACACTCGCCGCTTCTCCGGCATTGAGCGGCTTTACGGTGCCGACAGTCTCGTCCGGCTGGCGGCGGCGCATGTCTGCGTCGTCGGCCTCGGCGGGGTCGGCGCATGGGCGGCCGAGGCGCTGGCGCGCTCCGGCGTCGGCCGGCTGACGCTGATCGATCTCGATCATGTGGCGGAGTCGAACATCAATCGGCAGGTGCTCGCACTGGAGAGCACGCTGGGCCAGGCCAAGGTCACGGCCATGCGCGAACGCATCGCCCAGATCAACCCGACCTGCACAGTGGATTGCATCGAGGAATTCATCACGCCGGAGAACGTGGCGACGCTCCTGCCGAGCTGCGATGTTGTCATCGATGCCATCGATCAAATGCGCGCCAAGGCGGCAATGATTCTCTGTTGCCGTGCGCGCCGCACGCCCGTCGTGACCACCGGCGGCGCCGGCGGCCGCGTCGACCCGACGCGGGTGCGCGTCGATGATCTGGCGCGCACCACGCAGGATGCGCTGGCCAGCAAGCTGCGCGCCTTTCTGCGCAAGGAACACGGCTTTACGCGCGACCCGAAAAAGAAGTTCGGTGTCGCCTGCGTGTATTCGGACGAACCGATCCGCCGTACCCCATTCGGGGCATTTCATCCTGCCAGTCCCGAAAAAGGGATTCCCTTCGGTCACGCCGACTTTTGCGACACCGACAGCGGTGCCGTACATGGCCTGAATTGCGCAGGCTATGGTTCGTCGGTGGCCGTGACGGCCAGCTTCGGATTTGCCGCGGCAGCGCAGGCACTCGATATACTGGTCAAATGAAAGCCCCTGTCATCCTTGTCACTGGCGCTGCCCGCCGCGTTGGCGCGCAGATTGTCCGCACCCTGCATGCTGCCGGCGCGCGCATCGTCCTGCACTATCGTTCCGCGGCGACCGAGGCTGCCGTGCTGGCCGCCGAACTGAATGCCGAGCGGGAAGATTCGGTGCTGGCGCTGCACTGCGACCTGCGTGACATCCCTGCCCTGTCGCGCCTGATGGAAGAAATCGTCGCGCACTACGGGCGCCTCGATGCGCTGGTGAACAATGCCTCCAGCTTCTTTCCCACGGCGCTTGGCAGCATCGATGAGGCAAGCTGGGATGCGCTCATCGGCAGCAATCTCAAGGGTCCGCTGTTCCTCAGCCAGGCGGCCGCACCGCACCTCGCGGCGACGCAGGGATGTATCGTCAATATCACCGACATCCACGCCGAGCGGCCGCTCAAGGGTTATCCCGTATATTGCGCGGCCAAGGCCGGCCTGCTCGGCCTGACCCGCGCGCTGGCGCTGGAACTCGCACCAGCGGTGCGCGTCAATGCCGTTGCGCCCGGCGCCATCGAGTGGCCTGACAATGACAATGACTTTCCGCCCGTGGCGCAAGCGGCGATCATCGACCACACTTTGCTCAAACGCATTGGCTCGCCATTCGACATCGCCCGTACCGTGAAATTTCTCGTCTTCGATGCGCCGTATGTCACCGGTCAGGTGATCAACGTCGATGGTGGCCGGACCGCGCATCTGTGAGCACTTACAAGACGGCCCACAAAGCCGAGTTCGAAGCCAACAAGCTGGCCAAGCGGCTGCGCCGCGAGGTCGGTCAGGCGATTGCCGACTTCAACATGATCGAAGATGGCGACCGGGTCATGGTCTGCCTGTCGGGTGGCAAGGATTCCTACGGTCTGCTCGACGTGCTGCGCTACCTGAAGGAAAAGGCGCCGATCAATTTCGAGCTGATCGCCGTCAATCTCGACCAGAAGCAGCCGGGCTTTCCCGCCGATGTGCTGCCGAAATATCTGGATGAGCTGGGTATCCCCTACCGCATCGTCGAGGAAGATACCTATTCCATCGTCAAGCGCGTGATTCCGGAAGGCAAGACCACCTGCTCGCTCTGCTCGCGGCTGCGGCGCGGCATTCTCTACCGGGTCGCCGACGAACTCGGCGCGACCAAGATTGCGCTCGGCCACCACCGTGACGACATCCTCGCGACACTGTTCCTCAATATGTTCTTCGCCGCCAAGCTGAAGGCGATGCCGCCCAAGCTGGTGTCGGACGATGGCCGCCACATCGTCATCCGCCCGCTCGCCTACTGTCGTGAACAGGATTTGCTGGCCTGGGCGACGCAGCGTGAATTCCCCATCATTCCCTGCAACCTGTGCGGCAGTCAGCCCAATCTGCAACGCCAGCAGATCGGCGAGATGTTGCGCGACTGGGAAAAGCGCTTTCCCGGCCGCATCGAGACACTGTTTCGCAGCCTCGCCAACGTCGTGCCCTCGCACCTGATGGATGCGCGGCTCTACGACTTCAAGAACCTCAAGGCGACCGGCAAGCCCGACCCGGAAGGCGATACTGCTTTCGATGTGGATGTAACAATCGCCGTCCCCATATTGGCGTCGTGACGGCGATCGCCGTCCCGCCAGCGCCGACTTGTGACTGAGCCACACCCCAGCAGCCTTGCCGCCGGGCCGCCCCAAGGCAAGGCGGTACGCGGCGCCAGCCGCAATCCGCGCCCAAGCATGAACGGGGGCTCCCCGTAACAGACGAGCGCAGCGAGCAACAGTCACCCCTCCCGTGGGGGAGGGTGGGCCTAACGTCAGCCCTTTTCACATTTCTTTATGAAGGCATTTTTCGCCGCACCGTAAAGCGGCTTGCCGTCCTTGCTGACGGCTTTCGCCGCGCAATCGGAAGCTGCTGCCGGCTTGCCGGCGTCCGCTGCGCATTTCTTCATGAAGGCCGTTTTCGCTGCGCCGGCGAGGGGCTTGCCGTCCTTGCTGATGGCGCGGGCCGCGCAATCGTTGGCCAGCGGCGCGGCTGCGGTTGCCTGGGCAAAAGCCAGCTGGCTGGCAAATAACAGGGCGGCGGTCGAGAGCAGATATTTCATGGGGATGACACCTTTCAGTGAGTGTGGGGGTGTGCCGCGACATGGTGCGTCTCGGCCGCGGCGTGATGATGGCCGGCCCGCGGCCAGTGGGGGTTGCGTGGTCCGAGCAGGCCGCCCGCCAGCATGCCCAGGGCACTGGCGGCAAGGCCGAAGAGCTGGGGCTGGATGTCGCCTTCGATCACGAACAGCTCGAACAGCAGCCAGGTGCCGAGACCCAGTACAACTGAGAGTGTCGCCCCCAGGTTGTTGGCGCGCGACCAGAACAGGCCGGCGGTCAGCGGCACGAAGGCGCCGGCCAGGGTGATGCGATAGGCATTCTCCACCATGCCGTGGATGGTGGCGTCGGTGGAGACCGCATAGAGCGTGACCAGGCCGCAGAAGGCCACCACGGTGATGCGCGTCGCCAGTAGCAGCTGGCGGTCGCTCATGTCCTGCCAGAAGCCCTTCAGCACGTTTTCCGAGAACGTCACGGCAGGTGCCAGCAGCGTGCCGGAGGCCGTGCTCATGATGACCGACAGCAGCGCGCCGAAGAAAATGACCTGCGCGGTAAACGGCATGTGGCCGGTGATCAGGCTGGGCAGGATCAGCTGGCTGTCCTCTTCCATCAGCCGCGTCACCATGTCCGGGTCGATCAGTGTCGCGGTGTAGGCAAGGAACAGCGGAACCGCGGCGAAAAAGAAATAACCGATGCCGCCAAGCGTCGTGCCCCAGATGGCGACGCGCTCGTTCTTCGCCGCATTGACGCGCTGGAACACGTCCTGTTGCGGAATCGAGCCGAGCATCATGGTGAACAGCGCGGCGATCCACGCCAGCATGTCGAGTGCGTCGAGCCGGGGCAGCCACTCGAACTTGCCCTCGGCGGCGGCGCGTTCGATCACGTTCGTAAATCCTCCGGCCATGTCGCCGGCCAGCCAGGTCACGTAAAACAGGCCGAGCACGATGACGATCATCTGCACGAAGGTGGTGAGCGCCACCGACCACATGCCGCCGAACAAGGTATAGACGAGCACCACGCCGGCACCGATCAGCACGCCCTGATTCAGCGAGATGGCATCGGCCGACAAGACATTGAAGACCAGCCCGAGCGCCGTGAACTGCGCGCCGACCCAGCCGAGGTAGGAAATGACGATGCACAGCGACAGCACCAGTTCGGTCTGGCGGTTGTAGCGGATGCGGAAGAAGTCGCCGAGCGTCAGCAGGTTCATGCGGTAGAGCGGCCGGGCGAAAATCAGGCCGAACAGCACCAGGCAAAGTGCGGCACCGAGCGGGTCGGAGATCAGCCCGCGAAAACCTTCGTCGAGGAAGGTGGCGGAAATGCCCAGCACCGTCTCGGCGCCGAACCAGGTGGCGAACACCATGGCCAGCACGAAATGGAAGGGCAGGTGGCGGCCGGCGACGATGTAGTCGCGAGCGTTATGCACGCGCGTCGCGGCGTAAAGCCCGATCCCCACGGAAATTGCCAGGTACAGAATGACGAGCCAGAGCAGCATGATCGACCTCGAAAAGTATGCCGTAACCGGGGCGGAATTATCGCATCAGGCACGCCCGTTTACCCACCCCGCGGGGTGGCGCTGGGGTACGTCTACTTCTCGTCGTTCAGCCCGAGTTCCTGAATCTTGCGCGTGATGGTGTTGCGGCCGATTCCCAGCAGTTGGGCCGCTTCGATGCGCCGGCCGCCGGTGGCGGCAAGGGCGCGGCGGATCAGCGTGGCCTCGAAGATCTGGGTCAGGTCTGTCCATACGCTGCCGGGCTGTCGGGCCAGCAGATCGTCGGCTGTTGCAGCCAGAAATTCTTTCCAACCGGCCGCGCCGGGGGCGGTATCGGCATCGCGCATTTCCGCCGGCAGGTCGTCAATTTCGACTTGCTGCCCCGGTGCCATCACGGTCAGCCAGTGGCAAAGATTTTCGAGTTGGCGGACATTGCCGGGCCAGGCGGCCCCCTGCAGGAATTTGAGGGCATTTTCCGACAGGCGCTTGGGCTCGACGCCGAGCTGTTGGGCGCTGCTGGCGAGAAAATGTCCCGCCAGGGAGGGAATGTCCTCGCGCCGTTCGCGCAGCGGCGGCAGGCGCAGGCGGATGACGTTCAGCCGGTGGAACAGGTCTTCGCGGAACAGGCCTTCCTTGACGCGCTGTTCGAGATTCTGGTGGGTTGCGGTGATGACGCGCGCGTTGGCGCGCAAGGGCTGGTGGCCGCCGATGCGGTAGAACTGGCCGTCGGAGAGCACCCGCAGCAGGCGGGTTTGCAGTTCGGCCGGCATGTCGCCGATCTCGTCGAGAAACAGCGTGCCGCCGGCGGCTTCTTCGAAGCGACCGCGCCGCTGGGCGCCGGCGCCGGTGAAGGCGCCCTTTTCATGGCCAAACAGTTCGGATTCGAGCAGGTCGCGCGGAATGGCGGCCGTATTGAGGGCGATGAAGGGGCCGTCCTTGCGCGGGCTGTGGCGATGCAGCGCACGTGCAACCAGTTCCTTGCCCGTGCCCGACTCGCCGTTGATCAGCACGGTCGCGCTTGACTGGCTGAGCCTGCCGATGGCGCGAAAGACTTCCTGCATTGCGGGGGCCTGCCCGAGAATTTCCGGGGCGAGGGGTTCGGCGGCGGATGCACCATGTTGGGGCGTGACCTGGTCGAGCGCCCGGCGCACCAGCGCGACGGCCTGATCGACATCAAACGGTTTGGGCAGATACTCGAAGGCGCCACCCTGGAAAGCAGCCACGGCGGAGTCGAGGTCCGAATAGGCGGTCATGATGATGACCGGCAGATCGGGGAAGTCCTGTTTGACCTGCCGCAACAGATCCAGGCCGCTCGCGCCCTGCATGCGGATGTCTGAAAGCAGCACGCGTGGCGTCTCGCCCGCGGCCAGTCGGCCCAATGCTTCGTCCGCCGAGGCAAAACTGGCACAGTCGATATTTTCGCGTCCCAGGGCTTTTTCCAGCACCCAGCGAATCGAGCGGTCGTCATCGATGATCCAGACACTGGTCATGAGAGTTCTCCATTTACGAGCGGCAGGCGCAAGGTGAAGCTGGTGCGACCGGGTACTGATTCAGCCTCGATGCTGCCGTGGTGATGCTGGACAAAGTTTTGCGCCAGCGCCAGGCCGAGCCCGGTGCCGCCGACGCGCCCCGAAACCAGCGGGTAGAAGATGCGGTCGCGGATTTCTTCAGGAATGCCCGGGCCGTTGTCGATCACTTGCAATTCGAGTGCCAGTCGGTAGCGCTTCTTGGCAAGTGTCACCTGACGCACCGCGCGGGTGCGAAACACGATCTCGCCTTCTTTCGCCCCGCCACCCGCAGGCGGCGCTTGCGTAATCGACTGGGCGGCGTTGCGGGCGATGTTGAGGACGGCCTGGATCAGTTGTTCGCGGTCACCGGTAATGTCGGGCAGCGAGGTGTCGTAGTCGCGGCGTACCCGCACACCGGGGAACTCGGCGAGAATCAAGCGCCGCACGCGCTCGAGAATTTCATGGATGCTGATCTGTGTCGGCTGCATGCTGCGGTGCGACGACAGCAAGCGGTGCATCAGGTCCTGCAGCCGGTCGGCCTCGTGAATGATGACCTGGGTGTATTCCTTGAGCGCGGGGTTGTCGAGTTCATGGTCGAGCAATTGTGCCGAGCCGCGAATCCCGCCCAGCGGATTCTTGATTTCGTGGGCGAGGTTGCGAATCAGTTCCTGGTTGGCACGCTGTTGCACGGCTTCGCGTTCTTCGCGCGCGGCCCTGAGTTGCTGGTCGATGGGGCGAAACTCCAGTAGCAGGCTGGCCTGTTTGGTCTGCGTTGGATCGATCGGGCTGACCGTGCAGTCCACGTGGATCGGCCCGGCACCCATTCCATCGCGCGCCACGACGATGTCGTGACCGGTGTAGCTCCACTGGTTGGCAAGGGCGTTTTCAAGTGCGGCGACCAGTGCCGCGGGCGTGCCCAACAGTTGGGCAAGGGGCTGGCCGAGGCAGACGCGCTGGCTGACCGCGAAAAGATTTTCGGCGGCCGGATTGCAGTGGCGGATGCGCAACTGGTCGTCCAGCAAGATTACCGCGGAGGACAACAGATCAAGCCCGGCAAAAGCGGGAATATCTTGGTTGGGTGGGTGCTGGAAATTCATGGCAAAACAGACGCAAGAACCGCGCCAAGTCCTGACTGGCTAACGTGAAAGACACCGCAGCGTTTGCGCCGGGCCGCCCCAAGCAAACGCGGCACGCGGCGCCAGCCGCAATCTGCACCGAAGCATGGACGACAACCCCATAATAGCCGAGCGCAGCGAGCCGTTTAGAACCCCCCGCGAGGGGGGCACCAGGCCGCAGGCCGCAGGACGCTGCGCAGCAGCGGTCCCGCGCAAAGCGCGGGATGCGCCAACGGCGCACAAAGGGAGGCGGGCCATTACTTCAGCTTACCGATTTCCCTGCGAATCGACTCGATATTGCGCTCGTGGAGTTGCAGCTTGTCACGGAAGGACTGGATGCGCGCCTCGCGCTTGCCACCCTGAATGCCGCCGCCGGCAACGCGCTCTTCGGGCAGGATGAGGCCCTCCTGTTCGGCCAGCGTTTTCTTCGCCGCATCGAGATTCCTCTGCTCGTTCGCCAGCTCCTGCTCAAGGATGGCGCGACGGTCGCTGTCGCGGGCCTTTTGCTGCTCGCTATTGACGCGCGGGAAATCGCTGGGCGTGGCCTGGCGCGGCTTGGCTGCCGGCGCATTGAAAGTCGACACCGGCTTGTCCTGTGCGATGACCTCGCAGTTTTTTGCGTTGCCCTTCTGGTTGGTATAGGTCATGCGCCCATCCGCACCCTCGCACTTGTAGAGCGTGTTGGCCTGGGCGGCGAATGGCAATGTCAGCAGCAGCAGCGAAAATCGTTTCATCATGGTTTGGCAGTGTATGTCATGAATGACGCAAGCGACGCATAAAAAAAGGACGGGCAAGCCCGTCCTTTTTTAACACATGAAGCGCCCGCGGGCTTACAGCGAGAAGTACATTTCGTATTCGATCGGGTGGGTGGTCATGCGGAAGCGCTGCACTTCTTCCATCTTGAGGTCGATGAAGGCATCGATGAACTCGTTGCTGAAGACGCCGCCACGGGTCAGGAACTCGCGGTCCTTGTCGAGGTAGTCGAGGGCCTGGTCCAGCGAGGAGCAGACGGTCGGGATCTTGGCATCCTCTTCCGGCGGCAGGTCGTAAAGGTTCTTGTCGGCGGGTTCGCCCGGATGGATCTTGTTCTGCACGCCGTCGAGGCCGGCCATCATCAATGCGGCGAAAGCGAGGTAGGGGTTGGCGGTCGGATCCGGGAATCGCGTCTCGATGCGGCGGGCCTTGTCTGAATGCACGAAGGGGATGCGGATCGAAGCGGAACGGTTACGTGCCGAATAGGCCAGCTTCACCGGGGCTTCGAAGCCGGGCACCAGACGCTTGTAGGAGTTGGTGCCGGGATTGGTGATGGCGTTCAGCGCGCGGGCGTGCTTGATGATGCCGCCGATGTAGTAGAGCGCGAACTCGGAGAGACCCGCGTAGCCGTTGCCGGCAAACAGGTTCTTGCCGTCCTTCCAGATCGACTGATGCACGTGCATGCCGGAGCCGTTGTCGCCGACGATCGGCTTGGGCATGAAGGTCGCGGTCTTGCCATAGGAATGGGCGACGTTGTGCACGATGTACTTGAGGATCTGCGTCTGGTCGGCGCGGCGCACCAGCGTGTCGAACTTGGTACCGATTTCGCACTGGCCGGCGGTGGCGACCTCGTGGTGGTGAACTTCGACCGGAACGCCGCAATCTTCCAGCGCCAGACACATGGCGGCGCGAATGTCGTTGAGGCTGTCGACCGGCGGCACGGGGAAGTAGCCGCCCTTGACCATCGGCCGGTGGCCGGTGTTGCCGCCGTCGAATTTCTCGGCGGTCGCCCAGGCGGCCTCTTCGGAGAAGACTTTGCAGTAGGAGCCCTGCATATCGACTTTCCACTCGACGCTGTCGAAGATGAAGAACTCGGGCTCGGGGCCGAAATAGGCGGTATCGCCAAGGCCGGAAGCCTTGAGATAGGCCTCGGCGCGCTTGGCGATCGAGCGCGGATCGCGATCATAGCCCTTGCCGTCGGCCGGTTCGACCACGTCGCAAGAGATAATCAGCGTCGTTTCGTCCATGAACGGATCGATGTAGGCGGTCGAAGCGTCAGGCATCAGTTGCATGTCCGAGGCCTGAATGCCCTTCCAGCCAGCGATGGATGAACCATCGAAGGCGTGGCCATCCTCGAACTTTTCGAGACCGAAGGCGGAAACCGGCACGCTGACGTGCTGTTCCTTGCCGCGGATATCGGTGAAGCGGAAGTCGACGAATTTGACCTCCTTTTCCTGGACCAACTGGATTACATCTTGGGGTGTCATGAGTGAACTCCTAATCAGTGTTCTGGCAAAAAAATCGGTGGAGGCCGTGAGGCCGTGACGCTGGATTGACTTAGCAGGTAGCGTGCCAGGACGATAAGTGCAGCAGATAATTGTGCCATAAGGGAAATGTTGCCGCAGTGCAAAATGGTGACCCGGCAACTGGCACCGCTATGGTGCGCCATTTATGGAATGAGCCCCAATTTGGTGCGTGACGCAAACCTTTACGTTCAGGATGACCGAGCGCACCCAGGGATCGTCCGCGAGGCGTTCGGCGAGGCGCGCCTCGATACCGGCCAGGGTGTCCGGGGCCAGGGGTGCGGGAAAGAACACCTCGACCTCGACCTTTTCGCCAAGATAATGCAATACGCAGCGTTCGAAGGCGGGCGCGTCGGCACCCAGCAGTTCACGCAGGTGGGTTTCAAGTGCCTGACGTTCCGGGAAGTTCGCCTTCGGGCTGGGCATCGAGTCGTCTTCGGCATCGACATGCACCAGCACATCGAGCACGGCGGGATGCGCCTGCAAAACCTGCTGGCGTGCCGCTTCGGCGATGCGATGACCTTCCGAAACGCTGATGCGCGGATCGACGCGGATGTGGGCATCGACCAGCACCTGGTGCGCCATGCGGCGGGTGCGCAGCTCGTGGAGGTCGACCACTCCGGAAGTCGCGGCCAGCGTCACCTGGATCGCCGCCACCTCTTCTTTCGACAGGCCGGTATCGATCAGTTCGCGGATCGCTTCCCAGGCAAAACCGCCGCCAGCCTTGATGACCATGCCGCCGACGACCATGGCCGCGGCACTGTCGGCGAAAGGGAATCCGAGCAAGGCACCGCCAATGCCGGCCGCGACCACCAGCGAAGACAGCGCATCGGCGCGGGCATGCCAGGCATTGGCTACCAGCATCGGCGAACGTAAACGCTCGGCCACCTTCAGCATGTAGCGGAACAGGCCCTCCTTGCTGACCAGCGTGAACATGGCGGCCCACATCGCCGCCACGCCGACCGGCGGCAGTTCTTGCAGATTCTGCAGGCGGTCGGCGGCGGAAATCAGGATGCCGATCCCGGTCGCCGTCAGCAGCAGGCCCAGCACCAGCGAGGCCGCCGTCTCGAAACGCCCGTGGCCATACGGGTGGTCGGCATCCGGCTGTTCCGCGCTCTTGCGGTTGGCATACAGGACAAAGCCGTCGGCGATGATGTCGGAAAAAGTATGCATGGCGTCGGCAACCAGCGCCATCGAGTTGGCAACAAAACCGACGATGAGCTGCATGATGGTCAGCGCCACGTTTACCACGATGCTGACCCAGGTAATGCGCCGCCCCTCGCGGAAGCGCGTGGGGTCGACCTGGCGGCTGGCGAGGCTGTCCTGGTCGCTGACTTGGTCGTTCTTGTGCATGGGGAATTGTCGTTATACTTGAACGTTCATCGTAGTTTGGATTCTACCGCCCATGCAAGCCGTACCCATTCAGTTCGACGCCTTCAACGCCCTGGCCGACAAGGCAGCGCAGGCGCGCATCACCGCCGCCCGCGCCGAGCTTGGCAAACGCGCTGTGCTGCTGTGCCACCACTATCAGCGCGCTGACGTTTACGCCCACGCCGACATCACCGGCGATTCGCTCAAGCTGTCCCGTCTCGCCGCGCAGGCGGATGCCGAATACATCGTCTTTTGCGGCGTGCATTTCATGGCCGAGGTGGCCGACATCCTCTCGCGCCCCGAACAGATCGCCATCCTGCCCGACCTCGCCGCCGGCTGCTCGATGGCTGACATGGCCAGCCTGGCCAAGGTCGAACGCTGTTGGCGCGAATTGTCGACCGTGCTGAATCCGGACGAAAGCGTCACGCCGGTCACCTACATCAATTCCGCCGCCGACCTCAAGGCCTTCTGCGGCGAGCACGGCGGCATTGTCTGCACTTCATCCAACGCAACAAAAATACTTGAATGGTCGTTCGCCCGCCGCGAGAAAGTGCTGTTCTTCCCCGACCAGCACCTGGGCCGCTGGAGCGGCCACCAGATGGGCATTCCGCTGGAGCAGATGGTCATCTGGAATCCCGATCTGGAAATGGGCGGCCTCACGCCGCAACAGATCCGCCAGGCGAAGATCATTCTCTGGCATGGTTTCTGTTCGGTGCATCAGATGTTCCAGCCGTCGCAGATCGCGAAATTCCGTGCCCAATATCCCGCCGGCAAGGTGATCGCCCACCCCGAATGCAGTTTCGAAGTCTGCGCGCAGTCTGATGCCATCGGCTCGACCGAAACCATCATCCGCGTCGTCAAGGAATCGCCGGCCGGCACGCGCTGGCTGGTCGGCACCGAACTCAACCTCGTCGACCGCCTGGCCAACGAGGTCAAGCACGAGGGCAAGATCGTCCAGTTCATGGCCGATACCGTCTGCATGTGCTCGACCATGCAGCGCATCGACCCGCAACACCTCGCCTGGACGCTCGAAAATCTGGTTGCCGGCAATGTGGTGAATCAGATCAAGGTGCCGGCGCACGAGGCGCAGCTGGCCAAGGTTGCGCTGGAGCGGATGCTGGACGCTTCGTAAGACCCGCCCTCCCCCAGCCCCTCCCTCGCGGGAGGGGTGACTGTGGCTCGCTGCGCTCGTTTGTTACGGGGAGCTCCCGCTCATGCTTCGGTGCGGATTGCGGCTGGCGCCGCGTGCCGTCTCGCCTTGGGGCGGCCCGGCGGCGAGACTGCTGGTTTTCTCCCCGCTCCCCTTGCGGGAGAGGGGGAGCCAACAGAAAGCCCTTCACCCGCAAAGCGGGAGAAGGGCGGCCTGGCGGCGAGACTGCTGGGGCGTGGGCTGCGGTGGTGCTGGTTTTCTCCCGCTTGTGGGAGAAAGGGGGTGAGGCTGCGTAGCGACTAGGAAAGTCGGCTATGGTGGGACGGCGGCGGGCGGGATTACGATCGTTTTGCCCTGCGTGTAGAGACAAACGCGGTTCCGGCCGGCATTTTTTGCGGCATACAAGGCCTTGTCCGCGCCGCGTACCATGTCGTCGGCCTCGGCCATGCCGGTCTCGCGGTTGGCGACGCCGACGCTTATCGAAGTCCGGATCTCCGCGCCTTCGATATGCAACTTCAGTGCCCCGACCATCCGGCGCAGTCGTTCGGCCGCCAATGAGGCCGCATGGGCATCCGCATCGTGGCAGATCACCAGGAATTCCTCGCCGCCGATGCGGCTGATGTTGTCATGCTTGCGGGCCGATGCAAGGATAGCCTTGGCCACTTCCTGCAGGACCTGGTCGCCGACCGCGTGTCCATGACGGTCGTTGATGGGTTTGAATAGATCGATATCGATCACCAGCGCCGCCAATGGCTGGTCGCTGCGCAGCGCGGCGCTCCATGCGTTGGCCAGGGCTTCCATGCCGGCCCGCCGGTTTGGCAAGCCGGTCAGCAGGTCGGTCATTGCGGCATGTTCGAGCCGCCGGTTGCTGATGGCCAGTTCTCCGGTGAACTGCTTGAGCTGTGCGCGGTCATGCTCCCATGCCTCCAGCAGCTTCACATAGTGCAAGGCTGCCCGCATGCGGGCACTCAGGACCCGTGCGCTCACCGGCTTGACCATATAGTCGTCTACCCCGGCCTCGAATGCCTCGGAGATATTTTCCTCCGACTCCACGCCGGTCAACATGATCAGATACATGGACTGGCCCCAAACGGTGGCGCGCAGGGCACGGCATAATTCCAGGCCGTCCATGACCGGCATCAGCCAGTCGCTGATGATGATCTGGGGTGATTTTTCGAGGGCCAGGACCAGCGCATCCTTGCCATTCTCGGCTGCATGGACCTCGCAGCCCGGTAATAGTTGGAGCAACATCCTTTCCGTCATGAGGCGGCTGGTCGGTTCGTCCTCAACCAGCAATATCCGCTTGCAGGCTCCCCTGGATTCCTGCTCGGGGTGGGGAACGGGGGCATGGATCATGCTGTCGAAGGCGGGCAGCCTGGTGGCGGGCACTTTGAGCAAATCCCCCCACGCCTGCCATTGCGCCACCACCCGGTCAAACAGCTCACCGAAGCCTTCGGCGTCGAGGCCGATCCTGCCGCCCAGGCGCATGAGCTCGGCGATCTTGTCTTGACGCCCGGTCTCGCTTGCCAAACCCAGGTCGGCCATGCGGTGGGCCTGGAAGAACAAATACACCAGCTGGCGTGACCGGGATCCCTCGTCAAAGGCCGCTTTGTCGGGAGCTTCATGGTTGAGGAGCGGTTCCGCCAGAGCCGTCGGGATGCCGCAGTCGGCAAGGATGGCGGCGGAAAATGTGTTGTGATCCACCTCCAGCCGGGTGAGCTCCAATTCCTGCAGCGTTGCGCCACCAGCCAGTTGCTTCAGGATATCGGCGTATTCGACGGGGTAAATCGTGGCGAGGGCAAGGCGCCCGACTTGCCCCAGCAGGCCGCAGGCGAACAACTCGTCCGGTGCGCCTGCTCTTGTCACGCTGCCGAGTTCCTGGCTGGCTACCGCCATCAACAGGGAATGGGACCAGAAGCCTGGATAGTCGAAGCCCCGGCAAATCCCTTTGGGATATTGATCCACCAGGGAGAAACTCATCGCCAGCTGACGCACGGTGGCCATGCCCAGCCGCATGACCGCCTCGCCAATCGAGACAACCGGCCGGCCAGCGTGGGCCGCCGCGTTAGCCAGATGCAGCAGGCGGGCAGACAGCGCGGGATCGGTTTGTACCAGCCTGGCCACCTCATCCAGGGTCGCATTCTCGCGCCGGCTGATCTTCATGATGGCCAGCGCCACCCCTTTCGGGCTGGGCAGCTGACCGCTGATGCGCAATTGTTCGATTTTATTTTTATTCATGGCTACAAGAATGACTACAGGGGAAGCGCTGATCAAGTCCGTCACACCGGCGTAGGCCGGTGTCCAGCTTGATGATTTTCCTGGATTCCGGCTTGCGCGGAATGACGAATCCGGACTTAATCAGCATTTCCCAGGAAGAAACCAGTCCGGACAGGGATGATTGTAAAGCTGATGGCCGTTGCAGCCAGAGAAAATCCGCAGTCAGCTGTCAAGGGCACGGCTTGACTGAATAATCGGGCGGCAAGCGAGCCGTTGGTGACCGGGATTCACATACCTTGTTGAGTCATGCGCCTTCAGTCAGCAATGCGCGAATCTCTTCCCTGGCCCGGTCATATTCCCGCCGGACTGCTTCTAACAACGCGGGAGTCTCTTCCAGATTGGCTGCCTTGCCCAGTGCCTCGAGTTGCCTGAAGAGGTCCGCGAGGGTTGTGGCACCCACATTGGCGGTGCTGGACTTGAGGGTATGGGCGGCGCGGCGCAGGGCATCGGCGTCACCCGCGGCGATGGCGCGCTCCACCTCCCGCACGCCATCGCCCGAGGTATCCAGATAGATCCGCAGGATCCGTCGGGCAAAGCCCAATCCGCCGGATGGGTCCAGCTTGCGCAACTGATCCAGTACGCGGCTATCGATGGCCGCAGGCTTTGCTTCCGTAACCGGCGCACCCTCCACGCTGGCCATGACGGGGGTTGCGGCGATATTGGCGTGACTATCCGGCGCCAGCCAGCGGTGCAGTACCTGCCGCAACTGACCCCTGGAATAGGGCTTGGCCAGATAGTCGTCCATGCCCGCCTGCAGACACTGGTTGCGATCGCCTTCCATGGCGTTGGCCGTCAGGGCGACGATGGGCAAGCGCCGGGCGCCGGCGGTTTCGTGCGCACGAATCTCGGCGGTGGCTTGATAACCGTCCATCACCGGCATCTGGCAGTCCATGAGGATGATGTCATAGGCCTGTTGTTTGCGTGCCATGGCCACTGCTTCCTGACCATTGTTGGCGATGTCCACTTCCAGCCCCAGGCTGGCCAGCATGGCAGCGGCCAACTGCTGATTGACGGGGTTGTCCTCGGCCAGCAGCACCCGACAGCACAATTTGGCTTCATTGCCGCGCGCGGCCACGATTGGCAGGTCTGTTGGGCTTGGCGAGGCGTTCGCGTGATCAATCATCAGTGCGCCGCATATCACCGCGTAGAGTTCCGCCTGATGAATCGGCTTGCTGACGCTGCGCAGGATTCCCGCCCGTTCCCGCTCCCGCGAATTGCCAGCCTCGTGGCTTGAAGTGAGCATGATCAAGCGGGTGCCCTTCAGCCCGTCACGCTGCTTGATGGCTTGTGCCAGTTGCAGGCCATCCATGTGCGGCATGTGCATGTCAAGAATGGCCAGTTCGAAGGGGTCGCCAGACTGTGCGGCGCGTGCCAGCTCCTGCAGGGCCAGCGCGCCGCTTGCAACGCAACTCACCCGCATCCGCCAGCCGGACAACTGCAGATTCAGGATCTCCAGATTGGTGTGGTTATCGTCCACAACCAGAACCCGCACGCCTGACAAGTCCTGGCTGATCGCCGGAGCGGGAGCTAATCCGGTGGCCTTGGGCAAGACGAGTTCGACCCGGAATTTTGCACCCGTTCCATGCGAGCTTTCCACCCCGATGCTGCCGCCCATCAGTTCCACCAGTCGCTTGCAGATGGCCAAACCCAGGCCGGTACCGCCGAACTGCCGGGTCGTGGAGCCATCGGCCTGGGCAAAATGTTCGAAGATCTTCTCCTGGGCCGCGGGGGAGATGCCAATGCCGGAATCCTCCACGCTCAGAAGAACCCGCGCGTCTGTCCCCGCTGCGTCACGCATGCTGACCCGCACGATGACCTCGCCCCGCGGCGTGAACTTGATGGCATTGTTGATCAGATTTGCCAGCACCTGGCGCAGCCGGAACGGATCGCCGCGCACCAGCAGGGGCATGTCCGGCGGGTCAAGCTGCGCGGCCAGCTCCAGTCCCTTCATGCCCGCCGGCTGGACGAACATTTCCAGTGTTTCCTCCACCAGACCACCCAGATTGAACTCGACCTGTTCCAGATTCATGTGGCCGGATTCGATTTTCGAGAAATCGAGAATATTGTTGATGATGCCAAGCAGGTGTTGCCCGGAGCGCATGACCGCTTCGGCGTAATGGCGCTGGGCCTGTTCCAGGTGGGTATTCAGTAACAGCTCGGTCATGCCCAGCACGCCGTTCATCGGCGTGCGAATCTCGTGGCTCATGGTGGCCAGAAACTCGCTTTTGGCCTGGCTGGCCGCCTCGGCCTGCTCCTTGGCGATGCGCAACTCGGCGGTGCGCGCCGCCACCATGTCTTCAAGGTGCTCCTGGTGCTCCTGCAAGCGGGTGTCGCGCGCCTCGATTTCACCCAGCATGTTGTTGAAGCTGGCGACCAGGGTGCCGATTTCATCGTGACTGGTCTGTTCGATGCGCAGGTCGTAGCGCTGGGTTTGTGCGACGCGGCGCGCGGCGTCGGCCAATTCGAGGATCGGCTGGCTGATGTGCCGCTGCAGGCGCTGCGCCACCAGCACTGCCAGTATGTAGACCCCCAAACCCAGAATCAGCAAGGTAACGACGTCCTGGCGGATTTGCGCCCACATTCCGGTCAGGTCGATCACCATGGACAGATCGCCCAGTTTTTCATCGCCGGCCCGCGACAGCATCGGCCAGTCAATGCGCAGGCGACTGGCGCCAAACGGCATTTTTGCTTCCAAGTCCAGCGGTGCCAGCTCGGTGAAGGTTTGGGGCGGGGTGTTTTCCGGGTAAACCGCAAACTCGCGGCCGTCGAGCAACACAATGCGGGCAGCCAGCACCTCGCGCCGCTCGCGCAGGCTGGACAAGCTGATCACCGCAGCGGGTTTGTCACGGAACACCACCGCCGACTCGGTATTCGCTGCCAGGACCTGAGCCAATCCATGCAATTGCGTCATCATGCTGGCCTGCTGGCGTAGCACACTGGTCACCCCGAAGCTGAGCAAGGCCAGCACCAGCACCAGCAGGGACATGCCGCCCAGCATCAGGACCAAGCGCCGCTGCAGCGAATTTCGCAGTCCTTCGATCATCATGGCTGGAGTACCCGGCGTGCCAACTTGAGGAGATTGGAAGATAAAACCAGCTTGTTTTTCTGCGCCGCGGCCAGATTGATATCGAAGCGCATCTTGTTATCTTCGGAGACCAGGCTGATCACGCCACCCGCCTGAAGGAATCGGCTGGAACCATTCACTGTCAGTAACGGCATACCGGACAGGCGGCGCAATACCGATTCGAAATGTCCTGCCTCGTTATCGGTCAGCACCAGAATCTGGCAGGATTTGAAATTGTCGGCGTGGCTTACCTCGCGCACGCGCAGCGGGCGGTTGTTGACGGACTTGCCTTTCAGGTCGCTCAATGCCTCAAAAAAAGCATTGCGGTCACCCAGCAGGCACAGCTCGAAGCTTTCCGGAGAAGCCTGCAGTGTTTCTGCTGGCCATTCCACGTACTTGGTAAAGCCATACACAAAGGCTGCCTTCAGTTCTGCCTCGGTGGACTCGGCCTGTGCCTTGCCACCCATCAACAAACTGCAGATTGCCAGCAGCAGGGGCCATCGCAGTTTGGCAAAAATCATGACAACAAACATGTCAGGTTCAGAAATGATAGATCGCTTTCAGTCGGGCGCTACGCCCGTCCTGAAGGATGCTGTTCTGCCAGTTGATATCGGATCCCGGATGGGCGTAGCGCTGATTGAACAGGTTATAGAGCCCGAGCGACACCTCCAGCCCCCTGGCCCATTTATCCGTGCTCAGATGCAGGTTGGCGAGCCAGTAAGCGTCCAGATCGGTGCCATCAATGGTCTGGCGCTTGCTGGTGTATTGAAGCTCGGCGCCGAAACGCAGCCCGGTCCCAGCCAGCGGGCCGGAAAAATTGAGCTTGCCGAGTAGCTGGGGAGAGTTGTCGAGTCGGCTACCGCCTTTGTAAGCCACATCCTGATGGGACAGGCTGCCGCGCAGGCGGCCGCCCCAGTCCCAGGTCTTGTTGGCAGAGAGCTCGATGCCGGTTGCCTCTACATCTCCCCCGTTCTGGTATTGCGATAATCCAGATCCCGGATCGACCCCCAGCACAACCAGATCCCGCATATTCCATCGATAGAGCGAACCGCGCAAACCCAAGTCTTTCCCCAGCCGCTGGTCCAACACCAGTTCCAGCGTATCGATCGTTTCATTGCCAAGGCCAGGATTGGCGACCTGGGTGTCCGAAGTACCCACATCGGCGTAGTCGCGCTCATAGGCGTTCGGCGCACGGTGGGACCGACCGTACAGCGCTTTCATGGTGGTGCTGGGCGCCGCCAGCCAGATCAGCGCGGCGCGCGGACTGAGCGTATTGCCGGTCACGCTGTTGCGGTCGAAACGCAGCCCCAGCGTTGCGCTGAGGCTGTTGTTCAGTGCCCATTCATCCTGGACAAACATGCCCGCACGCCAGCCGGTGCCGGGAATCACCAGATTATTGGCGGAATCGACGAGACTCAGGTTGGTTTGGTCGCGCCGCGTGTTTTCCTGCAACTCCAATCCCAGCATCAGCTTGTGACCGGCCCAGCGGGTCGACAGCAAGCGCAGCTCGGCACCCTGCCAGTCGCTCGATCCGGTTGCCAGATAGGGCGAGTCGGCATAGTAGAACAGCCCGGTATAGCGCTGGCGGCCGAGGAACAGCCGACCCGTTAGTTGCAGGGTATCGCCGGCGAAGCTGTCTTGATATTGCAACTGCGTTTGCAGCGTTTTGTCGCGCTGGTACTGCCCAGGCTCCAGCGGCTTGCTGAAGTATTGTGCGGTGGGATCGTCCTTGCGGTTGTCGCCGTAGGCGAAGTCGAAGAACCAGGGGCCGCGGGCGAAACTGGCGAATAGCTGTTGCCCCTTGGTGCCGTTCATGCCGCTGGCTACGCCGCTATCTCTCCAAAGCGGATCGACGTCACTGGCACCGGGAAATTCGTAGAAATGGTCTTCGCCGCGAGACCTGTGGCCGGAGGTGGATACCAGCACATCGAGTCCGTTGTCCAGTTTTTTGCCCCAGGTGAAACGCCCATCCCTGACCGAATTCAGGTCTTGATAGGCCAGCCCGAGTTCGGTGCCATTCACGCCCGCACCTTTGCGCGTCACCACGTTGACCACGCCGAACAGGGCGTTCTGCCCATACACCGCTCCACCCGGGCCGGGAATGTATTCGATGCGCTCGATCAGGTCCATGTCGAGCGGAAAATCCCGGCCCGAAGCCGCGCCGTCGTACACCACATCGTTGACGCGATTGCCGTTGATGGTCAGCAGGATGCGGGTGTTGAAATCACCCGGCAGGCCGAAGCCGCGCGTGCCGATGTAGCTGTACTGGCGATCATAGGAGGTATGGATGCCGGGCAGGCTGGCCAAAGCCTCGTCCAGGGTGCGCCAGCCGAAGGCCTTTATTTCGTTGCGCGTGATGACAACGGCGGCGGCGGCCACCTCATCCTGTTTCTGCGCGTATTTCGAAGCGCCGACGATGGTCACCTCCAGCAGTTGCTCCAGGCTCAACGCGGTCAGGTCGGTTTTGGCCCAGGCGGCGGGTGCCCCGGCTGTGGCCAGCAGCAGCGAAATAAGCGTCAGGCGCGGGCTAAGTCGCTTCATGGCAATACCTCATCGGCCAGCTTCAGCAACTGGCTGCTCAAGTTCAGGCCGGCCTGCCGGGCGGCGCCATGGTTGATATCGAAAGCGATGCGTCCGGCGCGCAGCTTCAGCCCGATGATGCCGCCCGCCTGGACGAAACCGGGCGCATCGCTGATCGTCAAGACATGATGCTGGGCGGTAGCACGCAGCACCGCGTCGATATGCTGCGCCTCGGCGGCGGCGATGAACAGCACCGCGCAGTTGCGCCATTCGCTGGGGCGCGTCGTTGTGCTCACGCGGATTTCGCGGCCTTGCACCTGCCGGCCCTGCAGCGACTCGAGCTTGCCCGACAGGGTCTGGGTGCTCAGGCTGCAAACCAGCAGCCCGTTGCCGGCCTTGGCCTTCGGCCATTCGACGTATTTGGTAAAGTTGAAGACAAAGCCGGCTTTGACGCTGTCTTCAGTGAGGCTATCTGCTTGCGCGGCGGCGTTCGGCAGCAGCGCGGCAGCAAAGATGGCTACCACCCACAGACTGGCGGAGCGGATGAGGTGCGACATTGCTCAGAATTGCCAGTCGGCCTTCAGGTAAACGCCGCGCTCTATCTTCACGGGGGCTGAAAGAATCTCCGCCATGACGATTTCCGGATGGCTGGAGTCCAGCAGGTTCTGGCCGACCAGCGAAATTTCCAGATCACGCCCGGCCTTCCAGGCCAGGCGCATGTCCAGACTGGTATAAGCGGGAGTGACCGTCGTCATGAAAGAGCCGGTGATGATTTTGCCAACGCGACGCAGCCAGACGTCCCATTGCAGCTTGGGCGTGATGTCCAGGGACGAGCGCAGCGAGACCTGGTGGCCGGGCGTGGTATCGCTGAACTCGCTACCCGTGGCGCCGGGCAAGGGATCGCGAGGATTGATATGGAACAAGGAGGTGTTCCCCTGCAAGCGCCAGTTTGGCGCCGGCAGCCAGTCCACCGCCACTTCAAGGCCGTAGGACTCCGCGCCGATGGTGTTGGTCATGGCCACGGGAAGGTAAGGATAGAGTCCGTTGTAGAGCAGCGGCACGGTGGTTGGGCCGGGAGGCAGGCCGCCGCGCAAATCGGCATGGCGGTAATAGAAGGCCGCGACATCCGAGGTCAGGGTGGCGCTCCACTGGCGACGCCAGCCCAGGTCCAGGGCCGTGAGTTTTTCCGCAGTCATGTTCGGATCGCCCACCGTGGCGAAGGGGAGCGGCGGCGGCGGCGCAATGAAAACGGTGGATGCGCGCTCGCCGCGCGAAGGCGTGCGCACCGCGCGCGAAACCGCGGCCCAGAGACTGTCTTGCGCGGTAGGCGTCCACAGCAAGCGAATGTTGGGTTGCATCTCGACGCCGGTGAAAGCGTTGTGCTCGAGGCGGGCACCCAGGGTCAGGCGCCAACGATTCGGTACCAGCGTGATGTCATCCTGGATGAAGGCGCTGTACAAACTGAAGGACTTGCCGGTATCGGAAAATAAAATGTGTGGCGTGGTGTCTATCCGATCCTTGCTGCTCCGGTAACCCAATCCCCAGACGAGGTCGTGTTTGTCTCCGATGATCTGTTGCTGGTATTCCAGATCGAAGGTGTCGATCCGATAGCGGATCACGCCCATATCGTTTTCGTTATGATCGATAAAGGCCTGCAGAGAACGAGAGCCATTGTCCGTTGGGTGTTCCCACCTGCCCAGCAGATGGCCGGTCTGGCCGGCCCCGTCGGTGTTCAGGTGGGCGACATAGGGGGCAGCGGCGGTAAAGGCCGTGATCCTGTCGTTAGCCCGGTAATCACTTAAGGCGCCTTGCAGGCTGTAGTTGTCGCCTCCGCGCGTGGCATCCAGGCGGAACCCCGCCTGCTGATTTTTCCAGTTGTCCCAAGCCTTGCCGCCAGTCACGGCATCCTGGCCAGCGTCGACGGATTTTGTCTGTGCATGCAGGCGCAGATGGGTTTCTTCGTCCAGCGCCCAGCCATAGCGGGCCTGTCCCACCCCGCGCAACTCGTTGCCCGCCGCGGCACTGATCAACCCGCCCTGAGTGTCCTTTGCGGAATAGGTGATGATGTTGATGATGCCATTGACCGCATTCGCGCCCCAGATGGAGCCGCCCGGCCCGCGGATCACCTCGATGCGCTCGATGTTATTCAGGGGGATGTCGTTGTGTTCCCAAAACACGCCAGAGAACCCCGCGCTGTAGATGGCTCGGCCATCCACCATGACCAGCAGCTTGTTGGAAAAGCGGGAATTGAAGCCGCGAATGCTGACCGACCATTTGTTCTGACTGATGGCGGCCACCTGCACGCCGGGGGCCAGACGCAATGCCTCGGGGACATTGGTGGCGCCGGAGCGGCGAATGTCGTCGGCCTTGATCACGAACACTGCGCCGGCGATTTCCGCCAGAGACTGCGACTTCTTCGATGCGGATGTCACCGTGGCTTGCATCAACTCTTCCAGGCTGAGGTTCAGCACGGAATCCATATTACTGGCTGCCACGGGGGCAGCAAGGCTGGCCGTGCTGGATGCCAGGGCAAACACGGTGGAAACCAGAAAGGCCAGCCGTTTGGTGGCAAAGGGGGGTGGATGTTTGGTCATGTTCGCCCGCCAGAATCAAGACTTTCGTGTGGAATATCTGCCTGCCTAAAGCCTACCGCATATCGATGCAACATGGGTGCACCCTGTTGTTTTGGCCCGACACGCGCGAGAGGACGCCGGTGTTTGAAAAATCGCCGGAGGCGCTGAAAGTCGGGGTGACCGTGGGGAATGTCCTTCCCGGCGCTGGCGGGACAAAGGGCGCCGCATGGGGTACGGCGGACGCCGTCCTGCCAGCGCCGACTTTCCCTGCTTATTTCGGCGCCATGCTCTCCGGCATGCGCACTGCGATCACCTGGCCTTTCGCGCACAGTTTGCCGTTCGCCGAAACGGTGATGTCGACGACGACCTTCTTTTCCTTGATCTCGACCACCGTGCCGCGCAATTCCAGTTCCACGCCCAGCGGCGTCGGTGCCAGGTAATCCACCTTGAGCGAACCGGTCACGAAGCGCAGGGCGGGTGCAGTGCCCATCTCGCGGCCTGCCGCCCGGTAAGCGGCGGCAGAAGCCGTGCCGGTGCCGTGGCAATCGACCAGCGAGGCGATCAGGCCGCCATAGACAAAGCCGGGAATCGCCATGTGATGAGGCGCGGGCGTGAAATGCGCGATCGTCTCATCGCCATCCCAATGACTTTTCAACTGATGGCCCAGCGGGTTGTTCTTGCCGCAGCCGTAGCAGTGGCTCAATTCCTCCGGGTAAAAATCCTGAAATGCCTGGCTGTCCATGTGTGGTTCCCCCTTGTTATTAGTCGGTTGATTCTACCCAGCTGCGGTGGGTGGCGCCGTCCCGCCAGCGCCGACTTTTGCGCGCTCAGCGCGTCAGGCGCATGCAGTTGCTGCGCAGTCGCACCGCGCACATCCGCCAAGTTCGCCGCATTGCGTCATCAACCTGCTGACAATGCAATGCAACCCATCACCAATTCGATTAACCTTGCATCCGGACTTCCTGCCCAATGATTGGTGCGACTACAGGGGGTAGGTCAGCCCGACCCCAACATTCCGGATATTCCTCCCGATGAAATACCTCTACCAGTATTTTTTCCGTGGCCTCATCGCAGCGCTGCCGCTCGGTCTGACGATCTATCTGCTGTACGCATTCCTCTCCTGGACGGAGCAGTTCGCCATGTGGTGGTTGCGGCCACTGATCGGGGATTTCTATTTGCCCGGTCTGGGACTATTGATCGGGATCGGCGTCATTGTGCTGCTGGGTTTTGTGATTTCCCAGCCATACGCACGCAGGCTGCTGTCATTGATCGAACTGCCGTTCACCAACCTGCCTCTGGTCAAAAGCATCTACTCATCGCTGAAGAATTTCGCCGACTATTTCGCCCCCAGCAACGAACAACTTGCCCATCAGGTCGTGATCCTCAGAATTCCGGGCAACGAACTCGAAATCGTCGGGCTGATCACCCGGCAAAGCGTGCGCGGGTTGCCGGAGGGCTTTCAGCAGGGCGACCGGGTCGGCGTCTATCTGCCCATGGGCTACATGATCGGCGGTTACACGGTGTTCGTGCCCCGCAGCTGGCTCACGCCGATCAACATGACCGTGGAAGAGTTAATGCGTTCTTCGCTGTTCGCCTGGATGGCGAAAAACGACAAACAACCCGGCGAAAATTCCGAATAATCGCGCGGCCACGGAATACACACACTGTGGCCGGCACGTCGCCGCTCTTGATTCGCCAGCACGCGAAGCGCCCGTCCACCACCTTGCTCGATATTGGGTGAGGGGGTGGGTAGAGCGCCCTGAACTTGAAGCGGGAGTTCGATGTCGCTGGCGTCGATCCCGGTTTCACCATGATCGAACAGTCGCTGCCCATGGCCAGAGTCGAGAAATGGCTGGGTCACGCTGTTCTTGAGGGAGATTCACGGAAGTGGCAGTAATCCTGACTTGTAGATCGGCTTTCTGCGTTCAAGCATTCCAGAATTGTCCAGGTCAACTATTCCCTGGCGTGCTCAACCCAGATCAAAGCGTTTGTGTCGATGCCAGCCGCGGCGGCTTGTTGCACCAGCTGTTCGCGTATCCCGGCGGGAAGGATTTTGTCGCGGGCAAGAATCCAGGCGTAGCCGGTATCGGGACCAACGACCAGGCTCCAGCGGTAATCTGGATCCAGGGCTGCGATGTGATACCCGCCGTAGAACGGGCCAAAGAAGGAGACTTTGAGCGAACCACGCGTCGGCTCGCCGATGAGTCGGGCGGTGCCGACGGCTTCCCGCCAGCGAGCCTTGGCGGTTTCGTAGCCACGGTTGATGACCTCGACGCTATTGTCCTCACGCAGCCGGTAGTGGGCGCTGACATCGGTCATGCCCCGTTCGAAACTGTGATCGAGTCGTGCAATTTCATACCAGTGTCCGAGATAACGTGGCAGTTCAAAGCCGCTGATCGGGACCACACCCGGGGGCGGGCCCAGGGCGCAACCCGAGAGAAACAAGCTGAACAAAATCGTGGCGAGATACCGGCGAAAAGTTTGAATTTGGTTCATTTGTCCTGGACAAAGCTGAATTTTAGGCATAGGATAAGCGATCAGAGCCATTTTTCCAAAGTTTTTATTGAGGCCTACCCACTGATGTCTTCCCCCGACTGTTTGCAGGCTGCTGGCGACCGCCCTCTTCGGGTGGAGTGCGCAGTCCTGCGCGCATTAGCCACCGCGTTGCGGCCTGGCAGCTTGTTGCCGGGTCTGCCCTCGCTCGCCATCCATCCATTGAACGACAGCGAGACGCCATCATGCAAGCGATGACCGTGTATTTCGATAGCGCCTGCCCGCTCTGTGCGGCGGAAATCCATATGCTGGCAGCGCGCAACCGACGCCAGTTGCTGCGGTTTGTCGACCTCAGCCAACCGGGTGCCGAGTTGCCTTGCACGGTGGTGTGCGCGCGGGCCTTGGACAACATCCACGCCGTTCTCGACGACGGACATACCCTGGTCGGTGTGCCGGTATTCGCCGCAGCCTACCGCCGCGCCGATCTGCCATTGCTGGCCTGGCTGTTTTCGCGACCCTGGCTGCGCTGGTTGCTGGAGCCCGCCTATGCCGTCTTCGCCCGACACCGGGCCAGGGTATCGGCCCTGGTGGGACCGCCCTTGTTGCGTTTGGCGCAGTGGATTTACCGTTAGCGTGAAACACACCCGTGTAGGTCGGGCGCAAGCCCGACAGTCGGGCTTGCGCCCGACCTACATTAACTGGCATAACGCAAGACTTTCATTATTCTGGGCGGCCTTGCCGACCATGAAAGTTAGGAAGACAAGCTAATCCAGTGCGCGTGGTGTCTGACCTCTTGTTGATATTGCAATATTGCCGATCCCGATTTGAATGACTTCAGTGCTGTTCGATTTTTCCGACCCGCGGTCGGTGGCGTTGTGGAACCCGATCAACGATGGCGTGATGGGCGGGGTATCCCACAGCCAGCTTCGCCACGACCCGGCGGGGTATGCTGTATTTGCCGGGCATGTCTCGTTCGAGAACAACGGCGGGTTCGCCTCGGTGCGCTGCCAACCCTGTGATCTCGGCAGGCAAGAAGTCGTTGCTTATCTTCTGGAAGTCCGTGGCGACGGCAAGCGTTACAAGCTGAATCTGCGCACCGACAACGGCTTTGACGGCGTCAATTACCAGGCGTATTTCGATCCCCCAGCGGGTATCTGGACGTCATGCCGTCTCGCCAGCGCCGACTTTTTGCCGAACTGGCGCGGGCGAGCGGTACCCGATGCCCCGCCGCTCGATACGGCCAGGCTGCGGCAGATCGGCATGCTGATCGCCGACCGGCAAGAGGGGCCGTTCGGCCTGGCCGTGCGCTCGATTGCCGCAGAAAGCGCCTGACCGTGTTCGGGTTCCCCGCGACACCGGTCGCGCGCGCAACCCCGTGCAGGGCGCGGTGCCCAATCCGCAATCGACTGAACCCGCCCGCCACTTGAGTCCTGGCGTGCCATCGGGCGCCGACTTATCCTGACAATAAGAAAAGTTTCCGCCACACCGCGGCGCAGCCCGCTAAAGTGCGGTTTTGCCTTTTCGAGGAGCAATTCCATGCAAGATGGTCGTACCACCCTGACCCAGTTCATCATCGAGGAACAATCGCATGTCGCCGGCGCCAGCGGCGACTTTTCCGGCCTGCTCAACGACATCGGCACGGCCATCAAGGTGATCAGCAACGCCGTCTCGAAGGGCGCGCTGATCGGCGTGCTCGGCAGCGCCGGCGAGGAGAACGTGCAGGGCGAGGTGCAGAAGAAGCTCGACATCATCTCCAACGACGTGATGATCAAGTCGAACGAATGGGCCGGCCACCTCGCCGGCATGGCCTCGGAGGAAGTGGACGAGATCTACCCGATCCCGGCCGGCAAGAAGCGCGGCAAGTACCTGCTGGTCTTCGATCCGCTCGACGGCTCGTCGAACATCGACGTGAACATCACTGTCGGCACCATCTTCTCGATCCTGCGCACCAGCAAGCCCGGCGAAGACGCGACCCTGGAAGATTTCCTGCAGCCCGGCAGCCAGCAGATCTGCGCCGGCTTCGCGCTCTACGGCCCCTCGACGCTGCTGATCCTCACCACCGGCCATGGCGTGAGCGGCTTCACGCTCGACCGCGACGTGGGCGAGTTCATCCTCACCCACCCGAACATGAAGATTCCCGCCGACACGCAGGAATTCGCCATCAACGCCTCGAACGAGCGCTTCTGGGAATGGCCGGTGAAGCGCTATGTCGACGAGTGCATGGCCGGCAAGACCGGCCCGCGCGGCAAGGACTTCAACATGCGCTGGATCGCCTCGATGGTCGCCGAGGCCTACCGCATCCTCACGCGCGGCGGCGTCTTCATGTACCCGAAGGACACCAAGGACCCGTCGAAGCCGGGCCGCCTGCGCCTGCTCTACGAAGCCAACCCGGTCGGCTTCATCGTCGAACAGGCCGGCGGCATCTGCACCACCGGCCTGCAAAGGATGCTGGACGTGCAGCCGACCGCGCTGCACCAGCGCGTGCCCCTGATCTTCGGGTCGAAGAACGAGGTGGAGCGCATCGAGCGCTATCACCGCGAAGTGCAGTAGGCGCGGCAATCAATCGTTCGGGCCGCGCCTGACCGCTGAAAAGCGCGCCAGCGTTCTTTCGCGCGCCACGGCGTGGTCGACGACGGGCGCGGGATAGTCGGCCGGCGGCGTTGGCAACTTCCACGGCGCGTGAACGAACTTGTCCGGCACATCCTTGAGTTCCGGCACATAGCGCCGGATGAACTTGCCCTGCGGGTCGAAGCGTTCCGACTGCGTGACCGGATTGAAGATGCGAAAGTACGGCTGCGCATCGCAGCCGGTCGAGGCGGCCCACTGCCAGCCGCCGTTGTTCGAGGCCAGATCGTAATCGAGCAGCCAGTCGGCGAAATGCGCTGCGCCGCGCCGCCAGTCGATGCCCAGATCCTTGGTGAGAAACGACGCCGAAACCATGCGCAGGCGGTTGTGCATCCAGCCGCTTTGCAGCAACTGGCGCTGCGCGGCATCGACCAGCGGATAGCCGGTGCGGCCTTGCTGCCACGCGGCGAACAGCTCGGGTGCCGCATCCCAGACGAGCGCAGCGTAGGCGGGTTTGAAGGCATGGTCCACCACATCCGGGCGATGCCACAAAATCATCTGATAGAACTCGCGCCAGATCAGTTCATTGAGCCAGACTTCCGCGCCGCGCCCTGTGGCATGCAGGCTCTCGGCATGCGCGGCGGCGGCTAGCTGACGGATCGACACCGTGCCGAAACGCAGGTGCGGCGAGAGATAGGAAGGCCCCTTCTGCGCGGGAAAATCGCGTGCCTCGTGATAGCGGTCGATGCGCGTGAGGAAATCCTCGAACAACTGCGCGCCGCCGCTCATGCCGGTCGGCACCTGTAGATCGGTCGCCGCAAAGCCCAAGTCAGCCAGTGTCGGAAAAGTCGGCGTGACCGCAGGGAATCCCCTTTTCGGGACACGCGGAACGGCAGTTGCCGTGTCCGCCTTCTTGTCGGGGACGGCATCCTGCGCGGCCAGTTGCCCCGGTTGCGCGCTGCAGTCGTGGGCTGCAAGGTCAGCGGGAGACAGACTTGCCCGCCAGGCGCGGCTGTAGGGCGTGAAGACGGAAAACGGCGTGCCGGTTTTCGTCAGCACCTCGTCGCGCTCGAAAATGACCTGATCCTTGCAGTCGCTGAAGCTGCGTCCGTCCGCTGCCAGCTGTGCCGCGACGCGCGCATCGCGCTCCCGTGCGGCCGGCGCGTAGTCGCGATTGGCATAAACCGCCATTGCCTCGAGTTGCGCCGCCAGGCGGGGAATTTCCTCAATCGCCCGACCCTGGCGCACGATCAAGCCGCCACCCCTGGCCCGCAAGGCCGCAGCGAGTTCGAGCAGCGCACGGTGGATGAAGTCGACACGCCGATCCTGCCGCGGTAGCGGCGTCAGGATGTCGGTATCGAAGATGAATGCGCAATAAACCCGCGCATGCCGGCGCAGCGCGAGGGCAAGCGCGGCATGATCAAAATCCCGCAGGTCGCGGCGGAACCAGACGAGGGCTGTGGTCGTGGCTAAGCTGTTTTCTTCAAAAGTCGGTGCGATCAATAGAGTCTGCCCCCGATTTATTGCCTATGTATTGCACTCGACAGCAAGCTACGTGGTTATGCAAAAAGTGTCGGAATGTTTTACAGATGCCGACGAATGAGCGGCGATATTAAGGTTATCCATATGAATTCATGAACATTCGTTTTCTGGAGCAAATATTGCTTGGCAATACTGCATAGCTTAACTTATTGGTGGGGGGGAATATGTTGAACAGGATTCTTGCTTTTTTCTTCGCGGCAACCTTATGGAGTGGGACGGCAGCTGCGAGCGTGGTTTTTGATCAGCCTGCGGGCCTGGACTCTCATGCTTCATATATTTCGAGCCCGCGGGATTTTTTTGGGAGCCCCCCAGGTTATCGGGCTGCCGACAATTTCAATCTGGCGGGAGGAGCGACCATCACTGACGTTCACTGGTGGGGAATGTGGATATTTAGCAATGTCCTATTCAACCCCAGCTTCACCTTCACTTTTTATAGCGACAACAACGGCTCGCCCGGTGCGGCCATCCTCTCCACAACCGGAACACTGACGATAACGACCGTGTCCGTGCCATCCAGTGGAGGACTCGATACGCTCCTCCTTTTCTATTCATCCGACTTGGACAGTCCTTTTGCCGCATCAGCAGGTTCAACATATTGGCTCTCGATTTTCGATAATTCCTTCAAGGGTTGGCTTTGGGCAAGTGCAGCCAGCTCGGGCGACGGCGGTTTTCAGCAGGCGAATGGCAGCACCTCCTGGGATTTTTCAACTCGAGACTTGGCCTTTCAACTTACCAGCAGCGTGCCGGAACCGGGCACCCTTGCCCTTCTTGGTTTTGGCCTGGCGGGGCTTGCGGCATCGCGTCGGCGCAAGCAGTAATCGGCGACTCTCCTGACGACAGCCCTGCTTCGGCAGGGCTTTTTGTTGGAACAACCAGTGGAACAAACAGCAGTGAAGAAACAGTGAAGAAACAGGGTCAGACCACGGTTGCCGCCGTACCCCATGCGGGGCATTTCATACCCGCTGCGGGGCACTTTGTCCCGCCAGTCCCGAAAACGGGATTCCCCGCCGTCCCACCAGCGCCGACTTTTGCGCGCTCAGCGCGTCAGGCTGAGATACAGCAACGGTAGTTGTTCGGGCAGGCGCTCGATGCGGTCGAGGACGCGCCAGTGGTTGCCGAAAATCTCGCGCACGTATTCGTCGGCATTGGGGTCGAGGCTCAGGCAGAAGGTGGTGATGCCCTGCGTCGCCAGTTCATCGACGGCTTTCTTGGCGTCGGCGCGCAGGTGGTCGGGTTCGCTGACGTCGATGTCGGCGGGTGCGCCGTCGGTGAGCAGCAGCAGGATTTTCTTGTCGGCGCGGCGCGGTGCCAGGTAGTGGCCGGCGTGGCGCAGGGCCGCGCCCATGCGCGTGGACCAGCCGGCTTCCATGGCGGCCAGGCGTGCCTTGACGGTATCGTCCCAGCGCTCGGAAAAGCCCTTGATGTGCTGGTAGCGCACCTCGTGGCGGGTGTTGGAGTGGAAGCCGGCAATCGCGCAGGGATCGCCCAGGCAGTCGATGGCCCAGGCCAGCAGGGAGACGGCTTCCTGGCTGAGTTCGAGGATGGTCTGCTGGCCACCGGCGGCCTTCTCGTTGAGCGATTCGGACAAATCGAGCAGCAGCAGCACGGTGATGTTGCGGCCGTCGGTGCGGTGGCTCATGTTGATGCGCGGGTCGGGTTGCGCACCGCTCTTGAAGTCGATCAGCGAACGCAGGGCGACGTCGAGGTCGAGGTCGCTGCCCTCCTCCTGATAGCGGATGCGCACTTTTTCCTGCGGCTTGATGAGGTCGAGCAGCCGTTTGAGTTGCTTGGCCAGCACGGCGTGTTTCAGCAGCAGCTTGTCGATGTCGGCGGGATTGCCCTTGGCATGCAGGGCTTCGTAGACGCTGGCCCAGTCGGGTCGATAGGTCTGGCTGGCGCTGTCCCATTCGGGATAGTGGCGCGGCGGCAGTGACTGGATCTCGGCGGGCTTCTTGTTCTGCTTGCTCGGGTCGTCGAAGAATTCCTCGTCGTCGCTGTCTTCGATGAACACCCACAGGTGGCGGTTGTCGTCGCGGTAGTCGATGACGGTGTTGTCGAAGTAGACCTTGGCGAGCTGGTCGCTCTGGCGCCGGGTGCGGGTGACGTAGGCGAGTGCCAGGTCGGCCATCGCGCGGGTGTCCGAGGTGCCCGCACCGAGCGTTTCATGGAAGCGCGCGGTGAATTCGAGCAGGATGGGATTTGTGTAGGGGTGTTGCGGATCGAGCAGGGCGCGCGACATCATCGCCAGACGGTGGCGCAGGCAGGAGGTCGTTTCCGGATCGCACTCGGCCTCGTCGGGCAGCGGGTGCAGCGCCAGGAAGATGCGGCGCAAGCCGGGGTAGGCGCGGATCAGCAGGTTCTCGATGCGGCAGTCTTCGAAGAATTCGACCGCCATGCGCTGAAACGGGCTGTAGTTGTCGGCGACGATCTGCGTGCTCCAGCGGCGGTGGCCGACCATGTGGGCGAGGATGGCGCGGTAGCGGTCGAGGGCAGCGATGCCGTTGGTGTCGTCGAGCACATCCGGGATGCGCATGCCGAGCTTGTCGTAATAGGGGATCGGCTTGCGCAGTTCGTCGAAGGCGGTGGTATAGGGAACCAGCTGGTCGCCGTCCTGCCACAGGGCGCGCAGGTAAAGGTCGAGCTTGCGCTCCACATCGGCGAACAACGTGCCGTGGCGTTCGCGCTGCAGTACGGCGAGGCTGTCGGCGAGTTGCAGGCCGAAGTAGTCCTTCTGGCGCTCGGGATGGTTGTTGTAATTGCGGACGCCGTATTCGACCCAGTTTTTCAGGCCGGAGATTGACAGCAGGCCCACCAGCCGCGGCGCCTGCGCGCAGAAATCGGGCAGGCCGGGACTGGGAAAGGTGCTGTGATGGCCGTGGATCGAGCCGGTGGTGCGCTTCATCAGGTCGGCGGCGATGTCGAGGTAGTGCTGTAACTGCTCGCCCGTTTGCAGGCGGCGCGCCACGGCGCCGAGTGTTTGCAGGAAGGGGGCGATCGCCTGGCTGTTGGGCGATTTCTGCATGGCGCCGATGAAGGCCATCACCGGGGCGAGCATGTCGCTGCCGGCCGCGGCGGCAACGGCGGGCCACTTTTCCAGAAAGGCCAGTAGCGGATCCGCCCCGCGCCCCATCTTGCCGAGGACGCCGGCGGCATCCAGATATTGATTGACGTCATCCAGGCTGAGCACGGCCAGGGCTTCTGCCATGCAGTCCTCGAATACGTCGGCGACCTTCCCGAAACCACAGTCGAGCCGGTCCCAATAGCCTTTCATCAAAGGGTGCTGGTATTCGGTTTCGGTCATGGCCTCAATTCCGCACTCCCGTTGTTTGGCGCAACCCGGCGGTTCAGCCGCGGTGCCCGGCGACATGCCGTCAAATGAAGGTGGTGTCGATCGCGTGTTCGAGCGTGGCGCGGATGTCGGGGTCGTCGGTGATCGGTTGCACCAGTGCCATGCGACAGGCGTCGCTGGCTTCTACGCCGCGCTTGATGAGGGTGGCGGCATGCACCAGCAGCCGCGTCGAAATGCCTTCGTCGAGACCATGGCCCTTGAGATTGCGCCCGGTCTGGCCGATGGCGACCAGTTTGGCGGCGGTCCCCTCGGCGAGTCCCGTCTCACGGGAGATGATGCCGATTTCCAGTTCGGGCGCCGGGTAATCGAAACCGAAGGCGGTGAAGCGCTGTTTGGTGGACTGCTTCAAATCCTTCATCAGGCTCTGGTAACCCGGATTGTAGGAAATCACCAGTTGAAAGTCGGGGTGCGCCTCAAGCAGCTCGCCCTTCTTGTCGATCGGCAGGGTACGGCGGTGGTCGGTCAGCGGGTGGATCACCACGGTGGTGTCCTGACGCGCCTCGACGATCTCGTCGAGGTAGCAGATCGCGCCGATGCGGGCGGCGGTGGTCAGCGGGCCGTCGAGCCAGCGCGTGCCATTGGCTTCGAGCAGATAGCGGCCGACCAGATCGCTCGCCGTCATGTCCTCGTTGCAGGCCACGGTGATCAGGGGTTTTTTAAGCTTCCACGCCATGTATTCGATGAAGCGTGATTTGCCGCAGCCGGTCGGCCCCTTCACCATCACCGGCAGGCGGGCGCCATAGGCCGCCTCGTAGAGGGCCACTTCCTTGCCCTGCGCCTGATAGAAGGGTTCCTGCTTGACGAGGTATTGATCCTTGTTCGACATGGCGTTTTCCGATCAGATAATCACGTAAGCCAAATGTTAAGCGCGGCGGAGAGGTGGCTAAAAAAGTCGGCGCTGGCTAGACGGCGCAGCCTCGCCGCCGGGCCGCCCCAAGGCGAGGCGGCACGCGGCGCCAGCCGCAAACCGCTCCCAAGCTTGAACGGGGGCTCCCCGTAACAGACGCGCGCAGCGCGCAACAGTCACCCCTTCCCATGGGAAGGGGTTGGGGGATGGAATTACTTATGGACACCCAGCTTCTCGCGCCAGCCGGGGAAGATCTTGTCGGCATCGCCGGGGAAGGATTCGAAGGCGCGGGCGAATTCCTTGTGCTCCTTGGCGAATTCGATCGGGTCGGCACCGGACTTCCAGCACTCGTAGGACTGACGCAGGGAGATCGCGCCGGCCGCCGGGCTGTCGATGTGGCCGTAGGAACCGCCGCCGGAAGTGTTGATGACGTTGCCGTGACCGAGGTTCTCGAAGAAGCCGGGCAGGCGCAGCGCGTTCATGCCACCGGAGATGATCGGGGTGGTCGGCTTCATGCCGTGCCATTCCTGATGATAGTAGGGGCCGTCGGCGGAGTCGCGCTCGATCATGTAGGCGATGTTGCGGTCATCGGCCGCGCCTTCCATCTTGCCGTAGCCCATGGTGCCGACGTGGATGCCGGAAGCACCCTGCAGGCGCGACATCTTGGCCAGCACGAAGGCGGTGTAGCCGCGCAGGGCGGACGGCGAGGTGACGGCGCCGTGGCCGGCACGGTGGTAGTGCAGGTATTGGCCGGGGTACTGACGGCGGGCGGTGGTGACCATGCCGGGACCGCCGACGTAGCCGTCGACCAGGAAGGCCACCTTGTTGGCATCCGGGCCAAAGGTTTCGAGGATGAAATCGGCGCGGGCGAGCATTTCGTAATGGTCGTCGGCGGTGATGTTGGCCGAGAAGATCTTGGCCTGGCCGGTCTCGTCCATGGCGCGCTTCATGGCGTCGTACACCAGCGGGTAGACTTTTTTGGCCGGGCAGAACACCTGGTTGCCCTGGGGCTCGTCGTTCTTGATGAAGTCGCCGCCCAGCCAGAACTGGTAGGCCGCCTTGGCGAAGGGCTCGGGGCGCAGGCCGAGTTTCGGCTTGATGATGGTGCCGGCGATGTAACCGCCATTGACACGCGGGCGACCGAGAATGTCCCACAGGTCGGAGATGTCCTTGGCCGGGCCGTCATACAGGCGCAGGATGGACCAGGGCACATAGAAGTCGTGCATCTTCAGGCACTTGACGTCGCCCTGCCCCTGGTTGTTGCCGATGCACAGGGTCAGGAACGACACCAGCATGGCGCGACCGTCGGTCATGTTGCGGTCGAACAGGTCGATCGGGTAGGCAACTTTCATCACACCCTTGGCTTCGTCGATGAAATACACCAGCGCGTCAACGCCCTTGGTGAATTCGTCGGTGGTGCAGACCTCGACGTTGGTGCCGGTGGAGGACTCGGCCGCGATGTGCGCCGCGGTTTCCAGATAGCCATAGCCTTCGGCGGGCTGCATGTGATAAGCCACCAGCACATGCTTGTCACCCTTGATCAGGTCTTCTTCCTTAAGGCTAAGGTTGGCGTAGCGGTTCGATTGGTCCATGTGTTTCTCCTCGTTCTCGGCGTGTAAGAGTTGCTTGGTTATTAAGTGTTATGCGGCTGCAGCGTGTAAAGGCATCTTAATGAGTGTGGTCTATAAATAAAAGTCACGATTATTTATTGTCTATATCAGCATTTGCTGATGGCAGATCTGTGCAAGGTTTTGAGCAGGTCGACATCAACCATCGACTTGCCATGCACGGCGCCGCGGCGCCCCTGGAACGGTCGATCCGGCTCGCCGAGATCGGAAAGTACGGCGAGCGCACCGGAAAAATCGTGGTCCAGGGTGTATTCGTTTTCCGTCACCAGGGTTGGCAGGCCGGCGGCAAGGCTGGACTTCAGGCCATTGACCGAGTCCTCGAAGGCGAGGCAGGCGCTGGCTGGCAGCTGCATTTTTTCCAAAACCCAAGAATAGATGTCCGGCGCGGGTTTTTTAAGGGGCACCACGTCGCCGGCGCCAATGACTTCAAACCACGCCGCGGCGTCGGGCGCCAGGCTGGCTTTGAGCAGGCTGGTGACGTTCTCCGGCGTGGTCGTCGTGGCAATGGCGAGGCGCAGGCCGGCGGCGCGTGCTGCGGCGATCAGCCGTGCGACGCCGGGACGCAGCGGGAGCGCGCCCGATTCGACCAGTTTCACGTAATGCGCGGTCTTGGTGGCGTGCAGGGCCTTGATGCGCTCGGCGGCATCGGCTTGTTGCAGGAAGGCCGGCGCGTGGCGCTCGCAATAGAAGCGCATGCGCTCCTTGCCGCCGGTGACGGCCAGCAGTTCGCCATACAGCGCGGCGTCCCAGCGCCAGTCGAGGCCGGCGTCGGCGAAAGCAAGGTTGAAGGCGATGCGGTGTCCATCGCGTTCGGTGTCGGCGAGCGTGCCGTCGACGTCAAAAATCAGGGCTTGGAGTGTATTCATGGACGCGAAAGATATCCATAACAACCCATAAGCAACAGTCACGTTTTTTTATTGCAATGATAAGATTATGGTCATCGCTAAACTCGGCGCTGGCAGGACGGCACCGTTATCGGGAGCAGCAGAGATGAAGCACGTCACTTTGCGACAACTCAAGGTCTTTGAGTCCGTGGCGCGCCATTTATCGTTCTCCCGCGCCGCCGAGGAGTTGCATCTCACGCAGCCCGCGGTTTCGATGCAGGTCAAGCAACTCGAAGAGCAGGCCGGCCTGCCGCTGACCGAGATGATCGGCAAAAAGGTATTCCTCACCCAGGCGGGCGAAGAAGTCGCCCGTCACGCGCGACTCATCGCCCAACAGCTGCGCGAAGCAGGCGAGGCGATCGATGCGCTCAAGGGCGTGCGCGGCGGCACCCTGTCGCTCGGCGTGATCAGTACCGCCAAGTATTTCGCGCCGCGACTGCTGGCCGAGTATCGCCGGCGGCAACCTGGCATCGAACTGAGGCTCGGCGTTTACAACCGCGCGACCGTGCTGCGCAAGCTGTCCGAGAACGAGATCGACCTGGCCATCATGGGCCAGCCACCGAACGACTTTCCCACCGTGGCGGAAGCCTTCGCCGACCACCCATTAGTCATCATTGCCGCCCCCGACCACCCGCTCGCCAGGAAAAAGAAGATTGATCCTGTCCTGCTCAACGAAGAGACTTTCCTGATCCGCGAACCCGGTTCGGGCACGCGCGCCACGATGGAACGTTACTTCGCCGAGGCCGGGGTCGTTCCCCGTCACCGCATGGAACTGGTCAGCAACGAAGCGCTCAAGCAGGCCGTCATGGCGGGTCTGGGTCTGGCTTTCATTTCCGCGCACACGGTCAGCCTCGAATGCGAGGTAGGGCGACTGGTTGTACTGCCCGTCACCGGAACACCCATCATTCGCCGCTGGTATGTCGTTCAGCGCGCCGAAAAACTGCTGCTGCCGGTTGCCGAAACTTTTCGCACATTCCTCATCGCCGAGGCGCCGGCAATGTTATCGGGCAACACGCAAACCAGCGAAAGTAAAAGTCGGCGCTGACAGCACGGCGCGCATGCCATTCCGCTAATCCTTCACCAGAAGGATTCAACCCTGTCCGTTCATGGGGTTTTCCTTGCCGCACCGCGCAACCGCGCTTCCAGTTCCTCGGCCATCAGCAGCAATGCCTGGTTGCGGACCTTGGGCGCACCCTGGTGGTATTCACGCACGGTACAGGGCACCGGTTCGTGCAAGGCGGTACGGCCGGCGTCCTGAAAGTCCGTCCAGGCCACGACGGGCATGTCATACAGGCTCGAATCCACCAGCACCCATTCCCGCTCGTCCAGCAGCAGGGACATGGGCGGCAAACTCTCCAGGCCGAAGCAGGTCGGTCGGTGGATGTGCATCCAGTAGCGTCGCCAGACGTTCCATACCTCAGCGGATATGCGCGAGGGGTATTCGCTCAGTGCCGGACAGTCACGCAGACGCTCGTACATGGTTGGCTAGCGCTGGCTATTCGTCTTCACCCAGTTCCGGGTCCCAGCCCTTGGCGCGCGCTGCCTGAATCGCCCGCTCATACAGCTCGCCGTGGCGCTTGAGCAGGTCCGGCGGCAAGCGGCTGGGCAGGTTGGCGTACTTGTCCCATTCGGTCTGGACCTGTTCCATCAGTGCCTGCATGCGACCAACCGTCCAGCCCGTGCAGTCCTCCGTTTCTGGGATCAGGCCGAACAGCCAGCCGTCGAGGACGATACGGCCCAGTTGCGTGAGTCCGTGCTTGTCGTTGTTAAGGCCGGGGTAAGTGTTTTCCATGTTCTCTCTCCTATCGGGTCAGGCCAGCATATAGGAGTGGCAGCTTCTCCGGCAGGCGTTGCACATGATCAACCACCATGTAGTTCTTCTGACCAAAGATCCGCGAAACGTAGTTGTCGGCGCGCGGGTCCAGGCTCATGCAGTAGGTGGTCACACCGAATTTCGCGACTTCCTCGACCGCTTTCTTGGTGTCGTAGCGCAGGTACTGCGGGTCGCGGACATCCACGTCGGCCGGTTCGCCGTCGGTGATGACAATCAGCAGTTTCTTGGCTGAACGTTGCAGGTGGAGGTGGTGGCCGGCATGCCGGATCGCCGCGCCCATGCGGGTAGACAGCTGACCGGTCATGCCGGCGAGCCTGGCCTTCGGCACCTCGTCCCAGTGCTGGTCGAAATCCTTGAAGCGGTAGTACTCGACATCGTGGCGGCCGTCCGAGCAGAAGCCATGAATCGCGAACGGGTCGCCGACCTTGTTGATCGCGTCGGCCAGCAGCACGCAGGCTTGCTGGGTGAGTTCGCGCACCGAGTACTCCTGATCCTGCACCTTTTCATTGGTGGATTCCGACAGGTCGAGCAGCACCAGGATCGAGAAGTCGCGCGTCTTGCGCACGCTGCGCATCATGATGCGCGGATCGGGCTGGTTGCCGAGACGGATGTCGGTGAAGCTGGCGATCGCCGCGTTGATATCGATCTCGTCACCATCCTCAAGGCGGCGGATACGCTGTACGCCCTGCGGCTGCATGGCATCGAGCAGGAACTTCATGCGGTGGATTTCCCGCTTGTACTGGGCGGTGATGCCCTCGATGATCTGCAGGTCGCCGGACTTCGCCCGCTTTTCCAGCACGGTCGCCCACGCGGGACGTTCCAGCTGGATCTGGTAATCCCATTCGGAATAATGGAAGGGATCGGAGACCGGCTCCTTGCCTTCCAGCTCGTTGAAGCTCTTGCCGTTACTCTCGTCACCGATGTTTTCATACGGGAACAGCTCGGTGCCGAGCACCCAGATCTCCTCGGCATCGTCGCCGGCCGTTTCGACATCGATCTCGTTGGCCATTTCCATCACGTTGACGTACTTGCGCACCTGCTTGATGGACTCGTAGCCGGCACTGGCGGCCTTGTTGAAATCGAATTCCTCGAATTCCCAGAAGTAGCGGTTGTCGTCGCGGTAGGGGGCGGTGAGCAAATCGGTGCGCGGATTGAACGGCAGGCGCTTCTGGCCGAAGCTGTGTGCCAGTTGCACGCCGATTTCCCAGGAGGTCTGGTTGTTGTCGAGCTTCTCCTGCGCAAGTGCGAACAGCGCACGGGCCTCGACGATCCATGGATCGTTGTCCTGATAGCTGTCGTCAAGCAGGGCGCGTGCAAGACGGTTGAGATAATCGCCCATGCTGCCATTCATCTCGGGCGTGGCCGTATGCAGCTTGCTCCAGAGTTGCTTGAGCCCGGGGAAACGCCGGATTGAGAGAGCCTCCACGCGCGCATCCTCGATGGCACTGATCACCGCCATCTGCATGGGATTGAGCGCCTCGGCGGAGATCGGCAGCCTGGTTTCGACCACATGGGCAGCGCAATGAGCTGCCGTGGCACGATACAGCTCCAGACCAGACACCGGTTCCCGCCCCTCGACCGTGAAATCGTCGAACGCATCCGGTACATGCAACAGATAGTCCTCGATGTAAGGGCGGTAGCCTTCGCGGGTTTCGAAGTCGCCCGACGTGGGACGCATGAAGAAGTCGCGGGCCCACAAGGCGCGCAGATACATGTTGATGCGTCGCTGTACGTCCACCAGCAGGGTGCCCTTGCGCTCCTTCTGCAGCATCGCCAGCGACTCCTTGGAATCGAGGCTGAAATAGCGGATCTGTTCTTCGTAGTTGGTGCGGTGGGCATGGGCGCCCCACAAGGCCCAGCGGCGCAGGCCGCCGAGAGTGAGGTGCTGGAACAGCACCTCCAGTTTGTCCAGCATCGGCCGTACGCCACGCGGCGCCTGCGCGATCAGGGTATTGATGAATTGCAGGTACTTGATGAACAGCTCGGCATCGCCCAGCCGGTTGGCGGCGGTGGCCGAGGTGGCGAGCAGCAGCTCGATCACCGTTCCCGAGGTTCGCGAGGCCAGTTCGAGACAGGCCGTCGCCAGGTCGCCGACGACGTCCTCGCCGACCTCCTTGGCGACCATCGGCGCTTCCTCGATCCAGGTTTCCACCAGCGAATCGCCCTTGCCGAGTCCGCGAATGGCGGCCGTACCCTTCAGGTAATTGTCCAGGCCGCGCGGCGAGAACACCTTGGTCGCTTCGTGCCAATTGGCCTGCAACGCATTCTGGCTGTGCGGCGACAGGTCCTCCAGCAGTTCGGCATAATCAGCAAGATTGAACGACATGGCGGATCGCCCTTAGAAGAAGGTGGTTACCGCGGCATCGAGCGCATCGCGCATGTCGGGGTCGTCGGTGATCGGACGGACCAGCGCGACGCGGCAGGCGGCCTGCGGGTTGACACCCTTGGCGATCAGCGAACCGGCGTAGATCAGCATGCGGGTAGACAGGCCTTCGTCGAGTCCGTGGCCCTTGAGGTTGCGCGAACGCTCGGCGATCGACACCAGTTTGCCGGCCATCTCGGCGCTGGTGCCGGATTCGTGCGCCACGATCTCGGTTTCGATGGCGTGCTCGGGATAGGTGAAGTCGAGGCCGCCGAAACGCTGCTTGGTCGACTGCTTCAAGTCCTTCATCAGCGACTGGTAGCCGGGGTTGTAGGAAATCACGATCTGGAAGTCGGGATGGGCATGCACCAGCTCGCCTTTCTTCTCCAGCGGCAGTACGCGGCGGTTGTCGGTCAGCGGGTGGATGACCACGGTGGTGTCCTGGCGCGCCTCCACCACTTCGTCGAGATAGACGATGGCGCCGTAACGCGCGCCGATGGCCAGCGGGCCGTCCTGCCATTCGGTGCCCTGGGCGGAAAGCAGGAAGCGGCCGACCAGGTCGGAGGCAGTCATGTCCTCGTTGCAGGCCACGGTGATCAGCGGCTTGTTCAGCTTGTGCGCCATGTATTCGACGAAGCGGGTCTTGCCGCAGCCGGTCGGCCCCTTGAGCATCATCGGCATGCGCACGGAGTAGGCGGCTTCGAACAGCTCCACCTCGTCGGCGACGGTGCGATAGTAGGGTTCCTGGGTAATGCGATATTGATCGATGATATTGCTCATGAGGGGCTCCTTGATGAGAACGCGGATTTGTCCACGCATGGCGCGCGATCTCGACGGCGCACCATGCGTTGGCAAACACCCGGCCAACAAAAAAGCCCCCACTGCGCGGGCAAGCGTAGCGGGGGCCGGATACTGCCAATCGCCGCGCGACTTAAACCGTCTTGCCGCGGAAGATCACCATCGAGGCGCCTTGCGACTGCTTGAAGTTGTCGTAGCCGACCAGACGCACGTGGTTGTTGGGATTGGCCTTGTGGCAGGCCTCGGCTTCCGCCAGCACGCGATCCACATCGGTCTCGCCGAACATCGGCAGCTTCCACATGTACCAGTAGGAGTCCATCAGGTACTCGGGCTCGATGTGCTCGATGGCCGGGTTCCAGCCCTTCTTCACCAAGTATTCGACCTGCTTCTTGATGCTGGCCGCATCCATCGCGGGCAGGTAGGAGAAGGTTTCGAACTTCCGGCTGGCGGGGTCGGAAAGACGGGAGTTGTAATCCATTACTTCAGACATTTGATTTCCTTTCGAATTGGGTTGAGCGTGGGCCGGCTTACTTGTGGGCGACGTCCAGCTTGTCGACGGTGTCGAACTCGAACTTGATCTCTTTCCAGGTTTCCATGGCGATCTTCAGTTCGGGCGAGTGCTTGGCGGCTTCGGTCAGGATGGTCTTGCCTTCCTTCTCGACGGCGACGCCCTTGTTGCGGGCCTCGACGCAGGCTTCCAGCGCGACGCGGTTGGCGGCGGCGCCAGCGGCGTTGCCCCAGGGGTGGCCGAGCGTGCCGCCACCGAACTGCAGCACCGAGTCGTCACCGAAGATGGTGACCAGCGCGGGCATGTGCCAGACGTGGATGCCGCCGGAGGCGACCGGCATCACGCCGGGCATGGAGCCGAAGTCCTGGTCGAACATGATGCCGCGGCTGCGGTCTTCCTTGATGAACTCGTCGCGCATGAGGTCGATCCAGCCCAGCGTCGCGTCGCGGTCGCCTTCCAGCTTGCCGACGACGGTACCCGAGTGAAGGTGGTCGCCGCCGGACAGGCGCAGGCACTTGGTCAGCACGCGGAAGTGGATGCCGTGGTGCGGGTTGCGGTCGAGCACGGCGTGCATGGCGCGGTGGATGTGCAGCAGCATGCCGTTGTCACGGCACCAGTTGGCC
>JAUXOM010000094.1 GCA_030682175.1 Rhodocyclaceae bacterium | reverse complement strand
ACCGGTTCCGGCAAGACCACGACGCTGCACTCGGTGCTCAAGTTTCTCAACACGCCCGACACCAAGATCTGGACCGCCGAAGACCCGGTCGAAATCACCCAGAAGGGCCTGCGCCAGGTGCAGATCAACAAGAAGGCCGGCCTCGATTTCCCCGTCATCATGAAAGCTTTTCTGCGCGCCGACCCGGACATCATCATGGTTGGCGAGATGCGCGACGCCGAAACCACCGGCATCGGCATCGAGGCCTCGCTCACCGGCCACCTGGTATTCGCCACCCTGCACACCAACAGCGCGCCGGAATCGATCGTGCGCCTGCTCGACATGGGCATGGACCCGTTCAACTTCTCGGATGCCCTGCTCGGCATCCTGGCCCAGCGCCTGGCCAAGCGGCTGTGCAAATGCAAGGAGGCGTACACCGCCAGCCCGGAGGAAATGCAGCATTTGCTCGCCGAGTATTGCGAGGAGCTGGCGCATACCGAAACCTTCAAGCGCGACGGCCAGGCGGCCTTTGACGCGGTGTACCAGGAGTGGGTGAAAAAATACGCCAACGACAAGGGGGAGTTCACACTCTACCGTGCCAGGGAAAACGGCGATTGCGACACCTGCGGTGGCTCGGGCTACAAGGGCCGGATGGGCCTGCATGAGCTGATGATCGGCACCGATGCGGTAAAAAAACTCATTCAGGAGCATGCGCGCGTCGCCCTGCTGGTCGCCCAGGCGCTCGAAGACGGCATGCGCACCCTCAAGCAGGATGGCATGGAAAAAGTATTGCAGGGCATGACCGACATGAAGCAGGTGCGGGCGGTCTGCATCAAGTGACCGATACCCTCGACGACCTATTCCGCCGACTCGAACAGCTCAACGAAATCGGCGCCGCACTGTCCCTGGAGCGGGATATCGACCGGCTGCTGGAAAAGATTTTGCTGGCGGCAAAAACCATCACCCGTGCCGATGGCGGCACGCTCTACCGCATGACGGAGGACGGCTGTGCGCTGCGTTTCGAGATCGTCAGGAACGACAGCCTCGGCATCGCCTTCGGCGGTACGTCCG
>JAUXOM010000150.1 GCA_030682175.1 Rhodocyclaceae bacterium | reverse complement strand
CGTCAATCACCGTCCCCACCGTCCTGCTCGGCGGCGGCATGACCGTCGGTTCCGGGGGTTTGCTGCAGCCGACAATCAAGACTGCCAGCACAGCGGCAAGCGTCGTACTCAAAACAAGCGATCCATGGCGGGTTTTCATGTGAACGTCCTCCGTACAGAGAGTTATGGGGTCATGCCCCTAATTACCGTTTTTTTGTGAGCGACGCAGGCGAAGCCGGAGCGATGATCAAGGCATCACCACCGGTCATTCCGGGTCCACCGGTATGCCCGTCGTCTCTTGATTCGATGCAGGCCTTACATCCTGCCCAGGTCCTGAATTGCATCGACGACCATTCCCGTACCGATCGCGATCAGCAGAATGTCGCCTGCGACACGCACGTAGCGATGGCCGGATGGTGGCAAACCGATCTGCACCACGAGCGGCTGCGGCACGCTGTAAAAGATCACCTCGCGCGCCAAGGGCCGCCCGACCTGCCATTTTTTTGCCTGACCCGGTGGCATGCAGCCGTTGTGCTTCTTCGCCAAACCCGGCGGGCAGCGACCGCTGCGGTAATGCTCGGCATAATATTCACGCACCATAACGTATTGCTGCTGCTCGAAATGGCGACTTTTCCCGGAGGAATAACGGGCGTTGGCGCCCTTTGGTTTCCTGTCGTCATTGCGCTGCTCGTCGCGTCAGTCATCGCGTCGATCATCTCGCTTATCGGCACGCTCGTGATTGCCGCCTTTGTCGGAAGCTGCCCAGGCAGGCTTGTCGGCCATTGCCGGTCCCGTCGCCATCATTGTGCCGATGGCAAGTGCCAAAGCATATTTCACAAGGGCTTTCATGTTGAGCCTCCAGAATCAGGATGATCGAATCGGTAATCGCCGTGTTGCCAGCGCCGACTTTTGTCGACACGTGGTGCAACGATCACTTTTTCTCGTCGCCCTTTGCCGTATCCTGGATTTTTTCACCGGCCTTCTCGATCTGCTGTCCGGCCTTCTCGATTGTTTGGTCGACACTCTTGCCGGCCCGCTCAGCCGGCCCTTCCTGCTTCTGGCAGCCGGAAAGTGCAACCAGCAACGCACTCATGAGCAAGGCTGCACTGACGGAATTAATTGGTTTCATCGATTCATCTCCTCAATCAAGGTTAAGACCGGGTGCCACGCACCTGCCAGGCAGGCCAGGTGCATCGCACCTCGATCATCATTTGCTAACTTCGTGACCGATGACGCCGCCAACAGCAGCACCGCCAACGGTTCCAACCGCGCTGCCGCCTGTCAGAACGGCGCCGCCGACGGCACCGACTCCCGCGCCGATGGCGGTATTCTTGTCCTGCTGCGACATGCCAGCACAACCAACCAGACCAACCAGCATTACTGCGGTAACTGCACTGAGTGAGAATCTTTGTAGCGTTTTCATGGGATTACCTCCGTCATAAATATGGTGTAACGGGTTGAGCTGCTATTCAAATGCGACCTGCCAGGCATCCTCGCGAGTGCCGGGCGAAGCGCTTACCTGGCGGGCTGGGTACCCACCACTTCGATTTCGACGCGACGATCCGGTTGCAGACAGGCGATTACCTTGGCGCTCTTCGCGCCGCGGCAGTCATCCGGCTTCGTGACAGGCTGCGTCTCACCCTTGCCTGCAGTTTGGATGCGATTTTCTTCGATGCCCTTGCTCAGCAGATAGGTCTTGACCGCAGCGGCACGCTGCTCGGAGAGTTTCTGGTTGTAGCTGTCCGAACCGAAGCGGTCGGCATGTCCGACCACGGTGATCACTTCTGGATTGATATCCTTGCTCTTGCTGACGAAATCATCCAGCGCTTCGCGACCGGCGGGACGTAACACCGCTTTGTCGAAGTCGAAAAGCGTATCGGCATTCAGTTGCACGCGTTGGGCTGCCGGCCTCGGTGCCGGGGTTGGTGTTACAGCAGCCAGCGGTTGCGGGGCCGGTGCAGCCGCGAGCGGCGGTTTTTTCACCAGGTCGGGATCGCATTCTTCAATCGCCAGCGCCGGCGTCCAGTAACCGGTGCGCCAGCATAGACCGGTGCCACTCTTGGCAACCTCGCCACGCTGATCGACGACGTACCCTTGCTTCGACGCAGTGGTTTGCGCCGTTGCCACGCCCGAGACAAGGCCCAGTGCCAGGGCACACGATACGGCCAAAGCCATTTGCTTCTTGGTCAATGCATAAGTCATGATTTTTTTCCGATCTATAAAAGGTACGTCAGTTGCGGCTTGCGGACAGCTATCGGCCGTTGACGTCATCATTCCCCTAATCCGGAATTCCTTCTGTGCGCTAGCGCGCATAACCCGCGGTTAGTGCAATCGCCATGGCTGCGCCGTTCGGCTTGCGGGTGGTCATCTATCGCAGACCGCTGAGGGTTTCGCATGAGCGTGCGGCGCCCTGCAAGCTGCGGACACAGACAACCCCTCACGACCCACGCGCTACGCCGTACTCCCTACGGGGCATTTCATATCCGCTACGGGATACTTTGTACCGCCAGCCCCCCCCAAAGGTGATGCCCTTGGGTCACGCCGACTTTCGAAGTCAGCGCCGCATCTGGATTTCGTCGATGTAACCGATCATCCCGGTGCTGATGCTGGCGGCATTGCCTTCGTCGGTATCGATGTGCATGGCGAGACGGAAATTCGGGTTCACGCGCACCACCACGTCGCCGTAGATCAGCTCGCGGTCGCCTTCGATGCGCACGCGCACCACATAGCGGTCGCGCAGGCCGCGGCGCATCGCATCCTCGGGCGACATGTGGATGTGGCGCTGGGCGCAGATCACGCCCTGCGCAATGGTGGCGGAACCGTAGTTGCCTTCGAGCGTCAGTCCGGGCGTGTTGGCGAGGTCGCCGGATTCGCGGATCGGCGGCTGGATGCCGAGCTTGAACTGCTCGGTCATGGCGATTTCGACCTGGGTTTCCTTGCGGGTCGGACCGAGCACGCGCACGTTGTCGATCCTGCCCTTGGGGCCGATCAGATGCACTTTTTCGGCACAGGCGTACTGGCCCGGCTGCGACAGTTCGTGCGCCGGGGTCAGCTGATGACCGGGACCGAACAGCTTGTCGACATCGGCCTGCGCCAGATGCACGTGATGCGCGGAGATTTCGATGGGGATCGGCTCCTCGGCACCGGCAGCGGCGCCGCGCACGATCTGGCAGCGCTCGGTGGCGCGCAGCGCCTCCCAGGCCACCAGCCGTTCGTCATTGCTGGTAATGACGATGATCTTGACGCGCGAATCCTCGCTGGAGATTACCGCATGCGAAGCCACCGGCCCGAGGGTGCGATTCCTTTCCTCGTCGAGCTTGATGCCGATGAATTCGAGGCCCTGGCAGGCCAGGCTTCTGACGGCGGCACTGGTCTCGCCGATGCGGCCGGTGAAGGCCAGCACGTCGATGCCGCCCATCGCGGCAACATAGGCGCCGATGGTCTTGCGGATCTGGTAGGAATAGGCGCGGTGCGCCAGCAATGCCCGATGGTGGCCCGCGCTGGCGGCCTGCTCGATTTCGCCGATATCGCCGGAAATGCCGGAAATGCCCTTCAGGCCGCTTTCCGCATTGATCAGTTGCGAGATTTCCGCGGGCGACATCTTGTAGTGTTCCATCAGGTGGATCAGCACCGCCGGGTCGAGGTTGCCGGCGCGATTCGCCATGATGAGCCCCTCGGAGGGCGTCAGGCCCATCGTCGTATCCACCGAGCGGCCATGGTCGATGGCGCACATCGACGAGCCGATGCCGAGGTGGCAGGAAACGATCTCCAACTCCGACAAGGGACGCTGCGTCACCTCCGCCGACTTCAGCGACACGTACCGGTGCGAGGTGCCGTGGAAGCCGTAGCGGCGGATGCCGTCCTTTTTGTAATAGTCGTAGGGCAGACCGTACATGTAGGCGTAGGTCGGCAGCGTCTGGTGAAAGGCCGTGTCGAACACGGCAATGTGCGGCACGGCGGGCAGATACTTCATCGCCACCCTGATCCCCTCGAGGTTCGCGGGGTTGTGATACGGCGCGAATACCGCCAGGTCCTCGATGTCCTTCATCACCTCGGGCGTGATCAGCGTCGAGCTGTAGTACTTGCTGCCGCCATGTACGACACGGTGGCCCACCACTACGACCTCCTGCGGCATGAAGGCAAAGCGCCCGCTGAGGGTGCCGATCTCGTCGAAAATCACCTTGAACAGATCAGCCAGTTCGAAGTGCGGCCGGCTGCGTTCGATCACTGCGCCACCCGCGTTGAGGCGTACCCCCACCACGTCGTGGTCGATGTTCTGGAAAATGCCGTGCACGGCGAGGCTCTCGTCCTCGGTGTCATAGATGCCGAAGCGGATCTGTGCGCGGCCGATGTTGAGCGCAAGCACGCGTCCCGGCGTTTCGGACTTGAGGCTCAAAGCATAGGGGTCGGCAGCGGTTGCCACGGCGCGCGAATACACATGGCTGCTGGAAAGATCGAGCGCATTGGCCTTGACGCGCCCCGCCAGCAGGCGCGAAAGGAACATCACCGCCTTGGGGCTGGTGACGATGTCGCGGTTGAACACCGCCTGCGGAATGACCAGCACGAAACAGCGGTTGGCGGCGATGATGTCGGTTTCCGTCGGCTCGCCGGTCAGCAGGGACAGTTCGCCAAAAACGTCGCCATCATCCAGGGCATCGATGACAACCCGCTCGCCGGTCGGCGCGGCCACCGACACGTCGGCATGCCCCGACAACATCACCCCGCAAAACTGTCCGGGTTCCCCATAGGAAACGATGGCTTCCTTGCCCTCGAAGGTGCGCACTTCACTGTCAGCCAGGATTGCATCGAGCTTTTCCGGAGCGAAGCCGTCGAACAGCCGCACCTTGTCCATCAGGAACCGCTTGATTTCATTGGATGTCATGATCCGTCTCGCAAAATTTTCATCGCGCCAGTATGGCACAAGAGCAGGCATTTATGTTGCGGCGCAGCAGGACGAAAGTTACGCAGGAAGCACCGTGTTAACATGCCGCGATGCACCTCACCCTATATGTCCCCGGCCTGCTGCTGCCAGACGAAATTCGCACCGATTCCGTCTTCGACCTGACCGCGCCCACGCTCTCCCTGTTGCTGGGTCGTGGACAGCGCCGCGAACTCGCCACGGACTGGCTGCCCGACGCCTTTGGCCTTGCCCCGCCCCTGCCGGCGGCGGCACTGCGCAAAGTCGGCGCTGGCGAGTGGCCTGGACGTCCCGCCGACGCACCAAAAGTCGGCGCTGGCGGGACGGCGTCAGCCGGTAACGCCGCCAACATGGTGACGCCCGGCAACTGGATCTGCCTTGACCCCGTGCATTTGCAGGTTGCCCGCGAGGGAATTTCGCTCGCCGATCCGGCGCAGCTAAATTTATCCGCGGCCGAGACGGCCACACTGATCGAGGTCGTCGCCCCGCTGTTTGCCGACTGGGGCACGCTGTCCGCCTCCTTCCCCTCCCGCTGGGAACTGCAACTGAACAAGCCGGTGGACCTGACAACCCGACCCCTATCCGACGCCATCGGGCAAAACGTCGATCCTGCGCTTCCCGGTGGCAGCGATGGTCGCGCCTGGCGCCGACTGATCGCCACAGCGCAAACGCTCATGCACGCCCACCCCGTCAATCGCAGCCGCGACGGACTCGGCCAGCCCACCATCAACAGCCTGTGGGCCTGGGGCCTGGGCAGCCTGCCCGACGCGGTGCAGGCAAACTTCAATGTGACCTGGAGCAACGATCCGGTGCTGGCCGGTTTGTGCGCCGCAGCTGGCCTGCCCTGCCTGGCGCCGCCGGAACGCTTTCAACCCGCCAGCGGTCGCGTTCTCGCCGTCATTGACAGTATGGAACATCCCGCCAGAACCTTTGACGCACTGGCCTGGCGCGAGGCCCTGCTGGCTTTTGAACGCGACTGGCTCGCCCCGGCTCTGGCAAGCCTGAAGAAGCGCGAATGCCGGGAACTGCGGGTGATCGGCACCCGCATCGCGGGCATCGCCGGGCCGCAGCGGACAACCACGTTTTCACTCACCTGGAACGATCTCTGGCGGCTGTGGCGCCGGCCGCGCCCACTCACCGCGCTAACATGACCCAGATTTCTTTGCGTCCCGTACCGCAACGCGCGCGGCTGATGCTCGAACAAGCGGGCATCCATCCGCTGCTGGCGCGCCTTTACGCCGCGCGCGGCGTTTTGGGCACCGACGAACTCGACACTACGCTTGCCGGCCTGTTGCCACCGGAACAGATGAAAGGCATCGACACCGCCGCGACGCTGCTGGCCGATGCCGTCGCCGCGCAACAGAAAATCCTCATCGTCGCCGACTATGACTGCGACGGCGCCACGGCCTGCGCCGTCGGCCTGCGCGCCCTGCGTGCGCTGGGTGGCATTGTCGACTACCTCGTACCCAACCGTTTCGAGACCGGCTACGGACTTTCACCGGAAGTCGCTCAGCTTGCCGCCGCCATGCAGCCCGATCTGCTCATCACCGTCGACAACGGCATCGCCAGCGTGTCCGGTGTGGCCGAGGCCAAGCGCCTCGGCATGACGGTGATCGTCACCGACCACCACCTGCCCGGCGACGAACTGCCGGCGGCCGACGCCATCGTCAACCCCAACCAGCCTGGCTGCCGCTTCCCGAGCAAGTGCATTGCCGGCGTCGGCGTGATGTTCTACGTCATGCTGGCGCTGCGGGCAGAACTCAGAAAGCGCGGCGCATTTGCCGACCGCGCCGCACCAAACCTCGCCGCCCTGCTCGACCTCGTCGCGCTCGGCACCGTCGCCGACGTCGTGGCGCTCGACCGCAACAACCGCATCCTCGTCACGCAGGGTCTGGCGCGCATCCGCCAACGCAAGCTGCAAACAGGCATCGCCGCCCTGTTGCAGGTGGCCGGACGCGCAGCGGCACGCGCCAGCACTTTCGACCTCGGCTTCGCCATCGGCCCGCGCCTGAATGCCGCCGGCCGGCTGGCCGACATGAGCCTCGGCATCGAATGTCTCGTCACCGACGACCTGGGGCGCGCGCTGAACATTGCGCAGGAACTCGATGCCATCAACCATCAACGCCGTGCCATCGAAGCCGACATGCAGGCCGCGGCTGCCATCCAGCTCGAAGACCTCGATGCCGGCCAGCGCGCCAGCCTTACCCTGTTCGATCCCGACTGGCATCAGGGCGTCATCGGCATCCTCGCCGGCCGCGTCAAGGAAAAACTGCACCGCCCCACCGTCGTGTTCGCCCGTGCCGGCGACGAACTGCGTGGTTCCGGGCGGTCCATTGCCGGGCTGCATCTGCGCGATGTGCTTGATCTCGTCGCCAAGCGCCATCCCGGTCTCATCATGCGCTTCGGCGGTCACGCCGCCGCCGCCGGCCTGGCGATCCGCGAAGAAGGCCTGGGCGCGTTCACGGCGGCCTTCGAGGAAATATCCCGCGCCCTGCTCACCCCCGCCACGCTCACCCGCACCTACGAAACCGACGGTCCCCTCGAAGCCGGTTACTACAGCCTGATACCGGCCCGCCTATTGCAGGATGCCGTCTGGGGCCAGGGCTTTCCGGCGCCGCTTTTCGCCGACCAGTTCGAGGTCGTGCAACAGCGCCTGCTGAAAGACAAGCACCTCAAGCTCACGCTGAAAAAAGGCAACGTGCGCCTCGATGCCATCCGTTTCAACCATCCCGACAGCGCCCCCGACCGCATCCATGCGGCATTCCGGCTCGACATCAACGAGTGGCAGGGCGAAGCGAAAGTGCAACTGGTGCTGGAGCACTTCGAGGCTGCGTAACTTTCCTGATCGGGGGCGAGCGCCCCCGATCAGGAAAACGCCCGCCCCCCTTTGCCCCCCTCGCGGGGGGTTCTTAACAGCTCGCTGCGCTCGCGTATCACGGGGTGCTTCGATCGGATGCCTGTGCGGGTTGCGCCTGCCGGCGCGTGCCGCGTTTGCTTGGGCGGCCCGGCGCAAACGCTGCGTATTTCACGGCTAAACGCCCGCCCCCCTTCCCCCCCTCGCGGGGGGTTCTTAACAGCTCGCTGCGCTCGCGTATCACGGGGTGCTTCGATCGGATGCCTGTGCGGGTTGCGCCTGCCGGCGCGTGCCGCGTTTGCCTGGGGCGGCCCGGCGCAAACGCTGCATATTTCAGGCTAATCCGCAGCGGCTGTCCGGCGCCGGCAGCGGGAAAAAGGTCGGCGGCAGGCATACGACGATTCTCCGGTGTGCGGAGCGCTGTAGGCGGCCAGCTGTCCGCCGGCCTGACGGCCAATGCGTAATGCCAATTGTCGCTTGACAGCGGCCTCTTCACCGATAAGAATTGATGCATAGAATTGCACGCCGTTCAGCATTACGAACGTACGGCATCGACCGATGCGGTCATGGCAAGCGACACCCCAAGGAGAACACCTGATGACCACCAGACTTTACGACGAAGCGACACCGCGAAAACTTGCGCATTTCATCAATGGCAAACTCCATGCCGGCGACGGCCAGCGTTGGGGCGATATTTTTAACCCGGCGACTGGTGAAATAGTGTCGCAGGTGCCGCTGGGCAGCACCGCCGATGTCGACGCTGCACTCCAGGCGGCAACAGCGGCATTACCCGGCTGGGCCGACACCACGCCATTGCGCCGCGCCCGCATCATGTTCAAATTCAAGGAGCTGCTGGAAAAGAACGCCGACGAGATCGCCGCCATGATCACCCACGAGCATGGCAAGGTATTGTCCGATGCCAAGGGCGAATTGACGCGCGGCATCGAGGTCGTCGAGTTCGCCTGCGGCATTCCGCACCTGCTCAAGGGCGAATATTCCGATCAGGTCGGCGGCGGCGTCGACAGCTGGTCGATCCGCCAGCCGGTGGGCGTCTGCGCCGGCATTACGCCGTTCAACTTCCCGGTGATGGTGCCGATGTGGATGTTCCCGATGGCTCTGGCCTGTGGCAACACCTTCATTCTCAAGCCCTCCGAGCGCGACCCCTCGCCCAGCCTGATGCTGGCCGAATTGCTGCGCGAGGCCGGCCTGCCGGATGGCGTGTTCAACGTCGTGCATGGCGACAAGACGGTGGTCGATGCGCTGCTGACTGATCCGCGCGTAGCGGCGGTCAGCTTCGTCGGCTCGACCCCGATCGCGCAGTACATCTACGCGACCGGCACCGCACACGGCAAGCGCGTGCAGGCGCTGGGCGGCGCAAAGAACCACATGGTGGTGATGCCTGACGCAGATCTCGACCTGACGGTCGATTCACTGATGGGCGCCGCCTACGGCTCGGCCGGCGAGCGCTGCATGGCGATCTCGGTGGCCGTGGCCGTCGGCGACATTGCCGACGAACTCGTCAAGCGCATGGTGGAAAAAACGCGCAATCTCAATATCGGTCCGGGCACCGATCCCAATGCCGACATGGGGCCGCTGGTCACCCGCACCCACTACGACAAGGTCAAGGCTTACGTCGACCAGGGCGTCAAGGAAGGTGCCATGCTGGTCGTCGACGGCCGCGACTTCAAGGTAGCGGGCCATGAGGGCGGCTTCTTCCTCGGCGGCTGCATGTTCGACAAGGTCAAGCCGTCGATGCGCATCTACCAGGAGGAAATCTTCGGCCCAGTGCTTTCGGTGGTGCGCGTTCCCGATCTCGACGCAGCGATCAGCCTCATCAACGCCCATGAGTTCGGCAACGGCGTTGCGGTATTCACCGGCAGCGGCAACACGGCGCGCGAGTTCTCGCGACGAATTTCCGTCGGCATGGTCGGCATCAACGTGCCGATCCCGGTACCCATGGCATTCCACAGCTTTGGCGGCTGGAAGCACTCCCTGTTCGGTGACCATTCCGTCCACGGCCCCGAGGGCGTGCGCTTCTACACGCGCCTGAAGACCATGACCGCGCGCTGGCCACAACAGGGGGAGCTTTCCGCCAACCCGTTCATCATGCCGACGCACTGACCCGGCAGCGCCCCGGCGGGATTCGCTCAGGCGCCGCTCAGTTGCCAAACACTTCCGGATTGAGCAGGTTGGGCGGGCGCTGCCCGGTCAGGGCAGCGATCAGATTATCGGCGGCGAGCATGGCCATGCGCATGCGCGTTGCCCGCGAAGACGAGCCGATATGCGGCGTCAACACGACGTTATCGAGCGCAAAGAAGCGCTTGTCCAGTGCGGGTTCGTTCTCGAACACGTCAAGACCGGCGCCGGCGATGCGCTTCTGTTGCAAGGTCTCGATCAGGGCGGCATCATCGACAATGCCACCGCGCGCGACGTTGATCAGGTGCGCGGTCGGCTTCATCAAGGCCAGCTCTGCCGCGGCAATGGCATGGTGCGTTGCCGGAGAATAGGGCAACATCAGCACCAGAAAGTCAGCCTGCTTGAGCAGGGCATCTTTCTCCACCCATTTGGCGTTACAGGCGCGTTCGTCAGCTTCCGACAAGCGTGAGCGGTTGTGATAAATCACCGGCATATCGAAACCGGCGGCACGGCGCGCCACGGCCTGGCCGATACGGCCCATGCCGAGAATGCCCAGCGTGGCGTGATGCACATCATTGCCGAGCCAGTCGTCGTGAAATTTCCAGCCGGCCCACTGGCCGGCACGCACCCATTTGTCGGCGGCAACCACATGGCGCGCCGATGACAACAGCAGCGCCCAGGCAATGTCGGCGGTCGTATCGTCGAGCACGCCAGGCGTGTTGGTGGCCATGACACCGGCCCGACCGAGCGCGGCCAGATCAAGGTTGTTATAGCCAACCGCAACGTTGCAGACCGCCTTGAGGCCAGGCGCACCAGCCAGCACCGCCGCATCGATGCGATCGGAGATCAGGGTCAGGGCACCCCGTTTGTCAGCCAGGCGCGCCGCCAATTCGGCGGACGGCAATGCCGCATCGACGTAGTGATAATCGACCTCGAAATGCGCGCCGAGATGCTCGATCACTTCCGGGAAGACTGCCCGGCAGACCAGTACCTTGTCTTTCATGCTGATACCTTTCAATCGTCCTGGTTGCGCAGGCTCTCGATGAATTCGTAGGCGGCCATCGCCACACCGATCAGTATCACTACTATCAGTGCAATCTCCTTGAGCTTGAGCGCTGGCGGCAGCAGAAAACCCAATAGCAACAACAAGCCGATCAGGCCGGTAACCGATTTGAAGTTCATCGCATCCTCACTTTCCACGCATTCATTGTTATGCGACCAATCCGACCAGCCAGCGTGCCGTTCTCAGCAAGCGGGCATCGTCGCCGACCCGACCCACCAGTTGCACGCCCACCGGCAGGCCGTTGCCGGCCTGCAGCAGCGGCAGGCTGATGGCCGGCATGCCGCAATAGCTCCACAGCGTACAGAACATCGGGCTGCCTGTGGCGTCGAGCCCGTGTGGCGCGGCGCCCGGAACCGCCGGGGTCAGGATGGCATCGTAACGATCGAAGACCTCGTCAAGCGCCTCGGTCACCAGCGGCATGCGCGCCAAGGCCTCCAGGTAATCCACCGCCTTGATGTTGCGCCCGCGCTCGATCTGCTCGCGCAGCGAAGTGGACATCTTCTCACCGCCGCGCGCATAGTCGGCCGCGTAGTTGGAGGCGATCTCCGCCTCCATGATGGTTATATGCCAGTCGAGGGCCTGGTTAGCCGAATCAGGCATCACGAACTCGCCGACCTGTTCGCCAAGATGCTCGACCAGTTCGCCGAAGCCGTCCTGCACGTCGGCGTCAGCCTGGGGCCACAACGGCGTCTTGATAAACGCCAGCTTGGGGGGCAACGGTGGCTGTTCATCACAGACCCGCTGCAGGGGCATGCCGGCGCGTGGCACCATGCCCGGCTCATCGGCATCGTAAACACACAACACCTCACCCAGCAAGGCCAGGTCCTCCACGCTGCGCGCAAAGCCACCCGGCTGATCCAGATGCGCCGATTGACACAGGATGCCCTGGCGCGAGATCAGGCCTCGGCTGGGTTTGAAGCCGAACACGCCGCAATAGGCGGCGGGCCGGATCAATGAACCATTGGTCTGGGTACCCAATGCCAGCGGCACCATGCCGTCGGCCACCGCCGCCGCGGAACCGCTCGACGAGCCACCGGGCGTGTGCTGCGGATTGTGCGGGTTGCGTGTCTTGCCCGGTGCATAGGTCGCCAGCTCGGTGGTCACCGTCTTGCCCATGATGACCGCCCCGGCGGCACGCAGCAGATCGACCACCTTGGCGTCATGCCACGGCGTGCGCCCGGCATGCAAGGCGGTGCCATCCTCGGTCGGCATGTCACCGGTATCGATGATGTCCTTGATGCCGACCGGAACACCGTGCAGCAGCCCCAGCGGCTTGCCGGCAGCACGCCATTCATCCGCTCTGCGCGCCTGCCCGAGGGCATGTTCGGGATCGAAGAATGCCCAGGCCTGCACCTCGGGTTCGCGGGCCTGGATGTGCTCGATGCAGGCCCGCACCAGGTCTTCGGAAGAAAACAGGCCGTCCCGGATGCCTTGTGCCGCCTGTCGTGCGCCCAGCCAGTTGAGTTTATCCATGGCGTTCTCTTGTCTCTGTGTATCAGTTGCTATAGAGCAAATCAGGCAACCAATAGACCAGCTGCGGGAAAATATACACTGCGGCCATCGCCACGAACACCATGCTCAGGAATGGCAGGCAGCCCTTGAAGATGGTCACCAGCTGGACGTGTTTCGGTGCCACGCCTTTCAGGTAGAAGGCCGACATCGCCATCGGTGGAGTGAGGAAGGAGGTCTGCAGGTTCAAGGCAATGAGGATGCCGAAGAACATCGGGTCGACGTTGAAGTGCGCCAGCAGCGGCAGGAAGATCGGCACGAAGATGATGATGATCTCGCTCCACTCCAGCGGCCAGCCGAGGATGAAGATGATCAGCTGGGTCATGAGCAGGAAGGTGATGGTGTTCAGATCCATGCTCATCACGAAATCCTTGATCAGCCCTTCGCCGCCAAGGTAGGAGAACACCGACGAGAAAGTCCACGAGCCGACGAACAGCCAGCACACCATGGCCGTGGTGCGCGCCGTCAGGAATACCGCCTCCTTGAGGCGGCCCCAGGTCAGGGCGCGATAGGCCGCGGCCAGCAGCGTGCCGCCCAGCGCGCCGATCGCAGCCGCTTCGCTGGGCGTGGCCAAGCCGAACAAAATGGCGCCCAGTACCGACATGATCAGCACCGCCAGCGGCATGAAGGCCTTGGCCAGCAACACGAAGACCTGGCCCCAGGAGACGTCCTTGTACGCCTCGGGTGGCAGCTTGGGCGCCAGGGAGGGATTGATCATCACCCGCGTCACGACATAGATCATGTACAGGCCGGCCAGCAGCAGGCCGGGGAGCAGCGCGGCGGCATACAGCTTGACCACCGATACCGCCGATGTCGCCCCATACACAATCAGCATGATCGAGGGCGGGATGAGGATACCCAGGGTGCCGCCGGCGGCGATCACGCCGGTCGAAAGCTTCTGGTCGTAGCCCGCCTTGAGCATGGCCGGCAGGGCGAGCAGCCCCATCAGCGTCACCACGGCGCCGACGATGCCAGTGGCGGTGGCGAACAGCGTGCAGGTGATCAGCGCGGCCACCGCCATGGATCCGGGTATAGCGCGAAACGCCAGTTGCAGGCTGAGGAAGAGACGGTCGAGGATGTTCGCCCGCTCGACGATGTAGCCCATGAACAGGAACAGCGGTATCGACACCAACACGTCGTTGTTCATGACGCTGAAGGTATTCTGCGTCAGCAGGTAGAACACCCGGCTGTCGAAGAAGGCCTGGTCGGGCTGGAAGTAGGCGTAATAACCGAAGCCGACGCCCATCGCCATCAGCGTGAAGGCGATCGGGAAGCCGAGCAGGATGACGAAGACGAACGAACCCAGCATCAGCAGGGCAATTTGCGGGTCCGTCATTTGCTTTCTCCCGGCAGCGCAGCGTCGTGACCCATGCGCTTCTCATCCTCAAGCTGGTGCAATATCGCCGTTTCCATTTCCTCGACATCGTGTAGCCGCGCCGGCCACTCGCCGGTGCGGATGCAGACTATGCAACGCAGCATCTCGGCAACGCCCTGCAGGGCCAGCAGCGCACCCGCTGCGGGAATGATCAGTTTGAGCTGCCAGATCGGCACGCCGATCGGGCTGTTGACGCTCACCTCGCCGATGCGCATCGAATCCATGGCGTAGCTCCAGCCCGAGTACATCAGGGCAATGACGCCGGGGAAAAAGAAGAAGATGTAGAGTACCAATTCCAGCCTGCCCTGCACCCGGGGCGGCATCAGCCGGAAGAAAATGTCACCGCGCACATGCGCGTTGCGCGACAAAGCGTAGGCGCCCGACATCAGGAACAGTGCGCCATAGAGGATGTAGCTCATGTCGAAGGCCCAACTGGTCGGATCGTTCAATACGTAGCGAACGAAGACCTCATATGAGGTGCCCAGCGTCAGAATGACGATGCACCAGGCAAAAGCATGTCCGACCGATTTCGACAACTGGTCGATGCCATGCAGCAGCGATTGAATGGACATATGGATCCGCCCCATGAAACGCGGCGGGGAGTACCGAAGCACTTCCCGCCGTGGTTTTACACAATTACATCAAGTGAAGGCGTCCGTTCAGAAGCCGAGCTTGCCGTGGATATGCTCGTAAGCCAGCTTGTAGTTGGCTTCGTTGAAGAAGTGATAGTAGCCAACCCGCTTGGCCCACGCCTTCTGCGATTCCCACACCTTCTTGAAGAAGGGATCCTCGGCTTCAAGCTTCGCGACGATCTTGTCCCAGGCCTTGATCTGCACGTCGAAGACATCTTGCGGCGTGCGCAGGATGTTCACCTTATCCTTGTTCTTGAGTTCCTGCAGGTCCTTGGAGTAGTTGTCCATCGCCAGCGCGAAGTTTGAAGTGGATGCCGCCTCGGCCGAGTACTTCAACAGCGCCTGCAGATCCTTCGGCAACGCATCGTATTTCTTCTTGTTGAAGATGATTTCGAAGAATTCCATCGCCTGGTGATAGCTGCCCATCATGTAGTTCTTGGCCACGTCCTGGGCGCCGAAACGCCGGTCGGAAGTCGGGTTGTTGAACTCGAAGGCATCGATCACGCCGCGTTCCATCGCCGGCACGATCTCGCCGCCGGGCAACTGGGTCACCCTGGCACCAAGTTCCTGCATCAGGTCGGCAGCCAGGCCCACGGTGCGGTACTTGAGCCCTTTCAGTTCGGCGGCAGACTTGATCGGCTTCTTGAACCAGCCCAGCGGCTGGGTCGGCATCGGCATGGCGAAGAAGCCGACCACGTCAAGTCCGAGTTTCTTCATCAATTCTTCGTAGAAAGGCTGGCCTTCCTTGTGAATCCAGGCCAGGTTCTGGGCGGCGTCGCAGCCGGTGATCGGGCCGGATCCGAACAGCGAGGCCACCTTGCTCTTGCCATACCAGTAGACCGCCACCGAGTGGGCGCCATCGATCACGCCCTTGGAGGTCGCTTCCATCACTTCGAAGGGCTTCACTACCGCCCCGCCAATCAGATAGTCGATGCGCAGGCGCCCACCGGCCATTTCATTGACGCGCTTGACGTATTCCTCGGCCATCTCGTTGAAGACGTCCTTGGCACCCCAGGCACCCTGCATCTTGAACACTATCGGAGATTGCGCCACCGAAATCATCGGGAAACCGGCAATTGCCGCACCCGCGGTGCCGCCGACTGCCGCCTTGAGGAACTTGCGGCGTGCCGCGCCCTCTTCCTTGACGACGGGTTGAATAACTTGCTTTTCTAGCTCCATGTTTCTCTCCTCATGGTTTGTGGGTAAAGCGGGATTATCGATCTGTACAGGATAGTGAACCACATCCTGATAGACGAACTTGCATGTTGGAATTATTAGAGATCAATCGTATTTCAACTCCTGTCGGACATCATACCCAAACGACGCGACATCAGTTCGGCAAGTTCATGCACCGTCCTGACAGCCAGGCCGCCATCGCGCGACGCATTGGCGGTCTTCATCATGCTGAGGGCCACGGCGGCCACGGCCTGTCGCCCGGTGGCATCGAATACCGGCGCCCCATGGCAACACATGCCTTCGCGGGTTTCCTCATCATCGACGGCATAGCCATGGGCGCGCACAGTCGTCAGATCGGCCAGCAGCGCCTTGAGGCTGGTCCGGCTATGGCTGGTCAGGCGTTCCAGCTTCTTGCCCTTGTATAACTGGCGCACGCGCTCATCGGTCATGGTGCTCAACAAAGCCTTGCCCGAAGCCGTGCAGTGGGCCGGCAGGCGCATGCCGATGCGGTAGGTCAGCGAAAACGGCTGGCTGCCATTCCGGCAGGCCACGTACACCACATCGGTGCCGTCGAGCACGGCGAGCACGGCCGATTCCCCCGGCATCGCATGCAATGATTCCCACGCCCGGGCAAATTCCTGAGTCAGGTCGGTACGCGATAGATAGGCATGCGCCAGATCGACCAGATGCGTACCCAGGTGATAGGTACCGTCTTCAAAGCGGGTCAGCAAGCCGGCCTGCGTCAGGCTGGTGCACAAGCTCAAGACGCTGCTCTTGGGCAGATCGAGTCTGTGGCTGAGTTCCGCAAGCGCAAGGGGATTGCGGGATGCGGCCACCACATCCAGCAAACGCACACCCTTCAATACCGAAGGAACTACCGCCTTGGGCAAATCTCTCTCCTCGACTCTTTTATTTTTTATTATCCGGACACTGCGCAACACGCCGCGCCCCGGATCGGACTTTGATTATATTGAATACGACGGAGCCTATGATCACACAAAATTCAGGCAAAGGCATAGCGTACATATATATGAACCTAAAAACCTCATTTCGCGCCACAGAGAGCACAGAGGACACGGAGAAATGGCGCAAGCACAAAAATTCGGGCGCACCCAACGGCCGACTGCTCTTATTTCGTAACGCTTTGCTTTTTCTCCGTGATCACCGTGTCCTCCGTGGTGAACTGCTTTTTTCAGGGTGAATCACAATCCAGTTTCGTTGGGCTAGCGTGATCGAGTAGGGGACGGGGTTACCCCCGTCGCCCTCTCACACCACCGGACGTGCGGTTCCGCATCCGGCGGTTCATTGAACACACTGGAGTCGTCGCATCGTATCAAGCAGCGACACCAGACCTAAACGATCAAAGAAGGACTTCGGGAAAGCCTGGTTCATGTGGCTCGCGCCACTGTTCCACCACGGCCCGCGTTGGTTGAACGCGGAGCGAAACGCCCGCTCTTCCATCAGCCCTGCCTTCATCAAGTTCTTGGCACGAGTATAAGGGCGCTTCCACTGTCGCCACAGGATGCAGCGCAGTTTCCGCCTGATCCAGCCATCCAGCTCTTCCAGTGCCTTCTTGGTCTCGGTCAGCTTGAAATACGCCATCCAGCCACGCAGAATCGGGTTGAGTTCGGTGATGGCTGTCGTCAGGCTGCGCCCTCGCGCGCCCTTGAGTACTTCACGGATTTTGTCTTCCAGCCGTGTCAGGCTGGTCGGCGCAATCTTCAGCTTCGGGGCTTGGTGCCACGTCAAACTGTAGCCCAGAAACTTCCTCTTCCACGGCTGCGCTACCGCGCTCTTGGCCGCATTGACCGTGAGCTTGAGCGTCTCCGCCAGAAACCGGGTGATGCTCGCCATGACTCGCTTCCTGCCTGCTGGCTTCTGACGTAGATATTGCAGTCGTCGGCGTAGCGGCAGAAGGCGTGGCCCCGGCGTTCCAGTTCCCGATCCAGTTCCGCCAACAGAATGTTCGATAGCAGCGGACTGAGCGGCCCGCCTTGCGGTGTGCCTTCCGTCCGTTGGGATACGATCCCGTCTGCCATCATGCCCGCTTCGAGATACCGGCGGATGAGGCGCAGTACTCGCCCATCGTCGATCTTCTTCGAGAGTTTCTGCATCAGGAGATCATGATTGACGCGGTCGAAGAATTTCTCCAAGTCCATGTCGACCACAATCCTGCGGCCTTCGGCAACATACTGTTTGGCCGCCTTGACCGCTTGATGGGCGTTCCTCCCCGGTCGGAAGCCGTAGTTGCTTTCCGAGAAGTCCGCCTCGAAGATCGGCGAGAGCACTTGATGCAACGCTTGCTGGATCAGGCGATCCGTCAGCGTCGGGATGCCGAGTGTTCTTACCCCGCCTTGCGGTTTGGGTATATCCACTCGGCGCACTGGCGATGGTATGTACTCCCCCGCCAGTAGGTTGGCCTTGATCGTCGGCCAGTGTTGCTTGAGGTGTTCCTTGAACTCGGCGATGCCAATACCATCCACTCCGGCGGCGCCTTTGTTCTTGACCACTCGATCATAGGCAAGCATCAGGTTGCCGCGTTCGCACACGGCGTCCAGCAACCCGCTTTCCCGCTCCAACTCCGCTTTGGTCCGCTTGCGGGTCGTCGGCTCAGCCTCGGCACACAGCCCGGCTCCCGCAGTGTTCCGCACCGCGTCCTCCAGTCTGGCATTCGCTTTGCGCGAATCTTCTGCCTTCATCGACATGCTCCGTGTTCCCGCCGCCTACTTGCGGCTTTCAATGTTCGGCCCTTCGCCCCATACCGGCAGCTACTATGGCCTCGGCTGACTTCTGCACGAGCGTCCCGTCACCTCTCGATGTCGGTAGCACGGAGGTTTCCCCTCGGCACCCGTGCAGATCTCCCCGGGTATGACGCACCCACCACCTGTGCCGCCTCGCTTCGCTCGTGACGGTAGTGTGCCGACTTATGTGCAAAAGCGTCTGCAGTAGGAAGCAGGCGGGTGGTCATGGTAAGAGGTTGATTGTCGAGATCGACCTTAACCCCCTTGGGAGGACAAACCATGACCACGAGGAAGCGTAATACGAAGTTG
>JAUXOM010000145.1 GCA_030682175.1 Rhodocyclaceae bacterium | reverse complement strand
TCTTGTAGCCGTTCAAATGCAGAATCGGCAACACCGCGCCGTCGTGAACCGGGTTGAGGAATTTGTTGGAGTGCCAGCTGGTCGCCATCGGGCCGGTTTCCGCCTCGCCGTCGCCCACCACGCAGGCCACCAGCAGATCGGGATTGTCGAACGCGGCGCCATAGGCATGCGACAGGGCATAGCCGAGTTCGCCGCCTTCGTTGATCGAGCCCGGCGTTTCCGGTGCGACATGGCTGGGAATCCCGCCGGGAAAGGAAAACTGGGTGAACAGTTTCTTCATACCCGGCTCATCCTGCGAGATGTTCGGGTACACCTCGCTGTAGGTGCCCTCCAGGTAAGTGTTGGCCACCAGGCCCGGCCCACCATGTCCGGGACCAGTGACATTGATGATGCTCAGGTCGTATTGCCGGATGATCCGGTTGAGATGGACATACACAAAGTTCAGCCCCGGCGTGGTGCCCCAGTGTCCCAGCAATCTGGGCTTGACGTGTTCCAGCTTCAACGGTTGCTTGAGCAGCGGATTGTCGTAAAGATAAATCTGGCCGACCGACAGATAATTGGCAGCGCGCCAATAGGCGTCCATCTTGCGCAGAAGATCGGACGACAAGGGCTTGTAGGTGCGCTTGGGGAAATGCTGAACCATTCCGTCATCGCGCGGTGCGGCGCGCCGCGTCGATCCGGAGGCTTTTGATTTGGCCGGGGCGCTGGATTGCTTCGTTTTGCGCGCAATGACAGCTTTTGAATCAATCGGGGCTTTCTGGTGCGTTTTCGTCTTGCTGGTCATGTGCATGTTCCTTTCCCGTTGGGCGGTTCAAAATCGGCAGGCCGGTTTCGCGATCATCGCTTCCTCATCCGTATGCATGACGCGGACAGCGACCCGGCTGCACACTGTGGTAATCACGCTCGCAGCACGACCCAGGGAATCCGGGTCAACGCCCACAGCACCGAATCCAGTTGCCGCCACACCTGGTCGATGGCGTGATTCCACGCCCGGATTCCATGAAATACCCAGGCTGTGAGCGTTCAATCAGTGTGAAGTGTCCCTTGCACGCCGCAGCTTGTATGTGCGGTGGCGTACGTAAGCAGAAAAAGCACTTCCAGTTCGCTATAGGCCGGCATCGCCCGTGCGGCAGCCATGCACCCCAAGGAGACGCTGATTAATTCAACATCTGTCGTTGCGAGCGCAGCGAAGCAATGACAATAAATGAACTATTCAGCGCTTCCCCAGGCCGTTAGCAGGCTGTTGAAATTCGACCGAATTCGCGGTGCCCGAACATAATGGCGCGATCCTGGAATGCGCAACGAGGCTGAGCGGATGACATTTTGCGTCTCACCTCGATGCAATTCGTCACATCGGTCCTGGAATGCCACCTCATTGAGGCATTCCTTGCGCCACCGCAAACAATATTCGAGCCATTCTGGTGAGATTGCCGGCCGTCATCGTCAGCTTGCAGTGCTGATCAACCCGTTCCCATCCGCAGAAGACCATCTGTCGGATGCACCCCACCGGCTTAACCCAGCCAAAGTGCTTCTCGCTGCGCTTGCGGATTGTTTGGCTCAATCGGTAGCCAATGTGCCGCGTCGTGCAACCGTCGATGGCGCTGCCACCGCGCCGTCTATCGTTCTGGATGACGTGAGGCGTGACCTTGCGCTAGCGACAGGCGGCGTTGAAGTCGGCCGTGTCGTAAGCCGTGTCCGCAACCACCGCCTTGGCGTGGCTACCCGGCACGCTATCGAGCATGGCCAGCGCTGCCATGCGTTCGCCCGTACTTGAACAGCCCACGTCGGATGATCCGACGGCACAATGTCATCGAGCTTTGCTACCGTAAAGAGACTTTCCTGCATTGCATCCGGTCCGCGCATTTCACTCACACCGCCACCACTATGAACACATTATTTGTAACGCATCTACCAGTCAGTCCGCTGACGTGGTATCGAAGTTCAAAAGCCTGTTAGCGGACTTATCAATTCCCTGGCGATTGTGAGGACAGCTAAAACAACTACGCGCCAGCGCTGACCGCTCGCTGCGCTGCGATGCGATAACTGTTCTTGCCTGTGCGCTTGGCCTCATACAAGGCCAGATCGGCGCTCTTCATCAGCGTGACCACATCCTCACCATGCGTGGGATAAATGCCGACCCCGACGCTGGTGGTAATGCCCACGCTGGCACCCTGAATGTCATAGGGTTGTGACACAGCCTGCACCACTTTTGCCACCAGCCTGACCAGTCCTTCATCATAGATTGATTCCCACAGCGCGATTACGAATTCGTCACCGCCCACGCGCGCGACCGTGTCTTCCTGACGCACTACGGAAATCAGGCGATCGGCGACCATCCTCAGCAAGGCGTCGCCCGCAGCGTGTCCCAAAGTGTCATTGATCTGCTTGAATCCATCCAGATCCAGAAACATCACCGCCATCGTTTGCTGGTTTCTGCGCGCATGAGCGATGGCCAGCGAAAGCCTGTCGATTAACAGCCGTCTATTGGGCAGCCCGGTCAGCGCGTCATGCATCGCCAGGGATTCAAGTTCATGGTTGTAGTCTTCGAGTTTCTTATACAACAAACGCACTTCCAGCATGCTGTGGATCCGCGTCTTGACTTCGAGCAGATCGAACGGTTTACTGATGAAATCCTTTGCGCCGGCTTGTAGCGCACGCAGTTTGTGGTCTGGTTCGGCCGTGATCACGAGTACCGGAATATAGCTGTCGGTTTCGATTTGTTTCAGGCCTTCCATCACCTGGAAGCCATCCATGCCGGGCATCTGCAGATCGAGCAGAATCAGGTCGTAGTTGTTGGCGTGGTGCAACGCGCAGACGGTTTGCGGATCCAGCGTCGACGTGATGCGCTGGTAACCGGCCTCACTCAGCATTTGCTCCAGTAGCCGCACTTCGGCTTCCTGATCGTCCACGATCAGAATGCTGGCGTCAAGCAACCCGGCGGTGCTGATCATCAAGACACCTCCGTTTCACCGTCGCGCTGTGACGCGCTGCCGAGTGCACTGTGGGTTTCAGTCATGGTCGGCAGCGTTCGAACGCTTCGATAAAGTATCAATACCGCCGCGCGACGCCGTTGTCGATCTGCACGCGATCACCCACCCGAATATCGGGGTTGGTGCTTTGCATCAGCGTTTGATAGGAACCATCGCTCATGCGGATCGTGAATTTGTAGGCATCGGCCTGCTGCTGGCTGCGTTTTTCCAGTTCGTGGCCGGCATAGGCGCCGCCGGCCACGCCAAGAACCGTCGCCGCGGTTTTGCCACCGCCCTTGCCTATCTGGCTGCCGACGACGCCACCCACCACCGCTCCCGCGACGGTGCCGATGCCGATGCCGATGCCACCGATGCCGGCGCTGTCCTGCCT
>JAUXOM010000144.1 GCA_030682175.1 Rhodocyclaceae bacterium | reverse complement strand
ATCCCGTTGAGTTGCGCCGCTCCTATGTCGTCACCCGCGATTTCGAATATTGTTCCGATCAAGTGGTGGCGACTTAGCATGCAGGAAATGCCCAGTACAAGATATCCGTTGAACGCCTGACCGTAATCACTGCGGCAGCTCTCATGCGCGCCAAGGTATCCCTGCCGCATTTCCCGTTTTCGCATGGCTCCGCCGTGGTCTAATCTCAGTTTCCCAAACCAATAACTGTCCTTCTAAGATGCGTTATTACTTCAAGCGAATGGGCAGCAAAGCAGCCAGCCCGCCGCGCAAACACTGGACGAAAATTGCCTGGTCCGGCTTGGGAGCCTTTGTGGGTATCTACCTGGTGGCGACATTGAGCCAGCTCGTCAGCAATGACATCACCGACCACCTGTTCCTGATCGGCTCGTTCGGCGCCTCGGCGGTGCTGCTGTATGGCGCACCGCAGGCCGAATTCTCGCAACCGCGCAATCTGCTCGGCGGGCATGTGCTGAGCGCGCTGATCGGCATTTCGCTTTACAAGCTGTTCCCCGAGCCGGTCGCGCTGGTCAGCGCGCTGGCCGTGGCGCTGTCCATCGTCGCCATGCATGCCACCCGCACCTTGCATCCGCCCGGCGGCGCGACGGCGCTGATCGCGGTAAGCGGCAGTTCCAACAGCCATTTGCTGGGGTATGGCTTCGTGCTGTCGCCCGTGGCGCTGGGGGCGCTGGTCATGCTGCTGGTGGCCCTGGTGATCAACAATCTTTCGGGCAACCCGAAACGTCACTATCCGGTGTACTGGGTCTGAGCTGGGTGTTTTTGCGCAATTCCGTTCGCCTGATTTTCCTTGGCGGTCTCATCTTCGCGCCCCAATAGATGTTCATTTTTCACGGAAAGGTTTTCGATGGCGATTCCCTGGCTTGCGGTACTGAAAATCGTTCCCTGGAAAGATGTCATCAGCAATGCCCCAGCGGTCGCCGATGCGGCCAAGAAACTATGGAACAACGTTGGCAAGAAACCATCGGATCAAGCCTCTGTAATAGAGCAGACCGCGGCCCATCCGCCGTCGGACAACGCAGTCATTGCCACTTTGCAGGCGCACCTGGCGGCAGTGGAAATCACCGCCGCCGAGCTGCACAGTCAAATGCTCGTCTCTGCCGAATTGATCAAGACACTGGCCGAGCAGAACACGCAACTCGTCAAGCGTGTCGAAGCCAACCGGCTGCGGGTAATGTGGCTGGGCGTGAGTACGCTCGTCATCGGTGTCGTTGCGGCAGTTGGCCTGAGCTTGGTCTTGCTCCGCTGATAGCGCCGTAAAGCGCGGCCGGAGCCAAAAGTCGGCGCTGGCGGGATGAAATGCCCCGCATGGAGTACGGCGCGGTGCCCGTCATGATGGCGGACAGATCGCCTGTTCCGCAGCGCAGCAGCGGCAGGTAAGACAGATTATGCCAACACCGCGCCAGCGTTGACAGCTCAGTGCGTCGCGATGCGATAACTGTTCTTGCCTGTGTGCTTGGCCTCATACAAGGCCAGATCGGCACTTTTCATCAGCGTCTCCACCGCTGCGCCATGGGTGGGATAAATACTGACACCGATGCTGACGGTCATGCTCATGTCGTGGCCTTGAATTTGATAGGGTTGTGAGACGGCCTGAATCACTTTTGACGCCAGCTGGGCTACATCGTCGGGATGACTTAATTCCCACAACGCGATCACGAATTCGTCACCCCCCAGGCGCGCCACCGTGTCCTCTTGCCGCACTGCGGCGACCAGGCGAGCGGCGACCAGGCTCAGCAGCGTGTCGCCCGCAGCGTGCCCCAAGCTGTCGTTCACCTGCTTGAACCCGTCCAGATCCAGATACATCACAGCCATCGTGCGCTTGTTCCTGTGTGCATGGGCGATGGCCAACGAAAGTCTGTCCATTAACAGCCGCCTGTTCGGCAGCCCGGTCAGCGCGTCGTGCAGAGCCAAGGATGCCATCTCGCGGCTGTAATCCTCAAGTTGCGTATACAACAGCCGCACTTCCAGCATATTGTGAATGCGCGTCTTGGCTTCCGTCATGTCAAATGGCTTGCTGATGAAATCCTTCGCGCCAGCGGTCAGCGCCCGCAGCTTGTGGCCCGGTTGGGCCGTGATAACGAGGATCGGCAGGTAACCGTCTGTTTCGATTTCCTTCAGCCCTTCCATCACCTGGAAGCCATCCATGTCGGGCATCTGCAGATCGAGCAGAATCAGGTCGTAGCGGTGGGCGCGGTACAACGCGCAGACGCTATGCGGATCCTGCGTTGATGTGATGTGTTGATAGCCAGCTTCACTCAGCATTTGCTCCAGTAGCCGCACATTGGCCTCCTGATCGTCCACGATAAGAATGCTGGCGTTAAACAGCTCTGCTGCGCTAATCATCACCGGGATACCGGATTGGTTGCGTCGGCTGATCCGGTTTGCGAGGCGACGCCGTGCAGCAAGGCCGGACATTCATTCTTGGGCGGAGAGTCGCGCCAGACCCAAATGCCCGGAATGCTGAGCAGTGGAGCCGTTTGATTACCCACCCTGATATCGACGCGCAACGCGCGTCGGGTGTTGACCATCAAAGCGCTGTGGTAGTAGCCGTGCGAGAGACGACCGGGCTTCTTGGGTTGTAGCCGACCACAGCGCCTTCCTGCTTTTCGAAGAGGCACTTGACGGTGGCGCCGAGATACAGAATTCATGGCGTGGTCAGCAGCGGCTGCGTCGTCTTGCTCGGGTAACTTCGGTGGAACCGCTGACTGTTTCGGGCATGACCACTTTTCCTGAAAAACCTGCAAGGGACCTGCGGGAGAACTACGCCGGCCAGACCGACAATAGAATATTGCGGCCTCGCGCAATACTCACAGGGGTTTTCGTCCGCTAATGACCCTGAGCAAAATGACCACGAGGGCGATCACCAGAAGTACGTGAATGAAACCGCCAACGGTATAGGAGGTGACCAAGCCCAGCAGCCACAAAATGAGCAGGACGACAGCAATCGTATAGAGCATGATTTATCCCTTCGTGCGTTTAACCCAGGCGTTCGACCGTTGCCCTGATGGACCAGCCGGGGATAGAGTGGCGGCATTATTGAAGAGTGAACACCGGCGACGACCGCTGCCGAACGTGACGTCCGGCAGCGGCGCACGTTCAACGATCTCTCACTTGATCCGCATGTCGTTCTTGACGGACTTCACGCCGCTGACGCCGCGTGCCACCTCGACCGCCTTGTTCACCGCGGTCTGCGAGCTCACGAAGCCACTCAATTGAACCACGCCCTTGAAGGTCTCGACGTTGATCTCGGCGACCTTCAGAGTGGGCTCGTTGAATATGGCCGCCTTCACCTTGGTGGTGATGGCGCTATCGTCGATGTATTCGCCAGTCCCCTCCTGCTTCGACGTGGAAGCACAACCCACGACGGACACCAGCATAACGGCCAGGAAAAGTGTGGAAAGATATTTGCTAAGTTGTTTCATGGTTGATCCTCCAGTCGTGAGTAAAACAGGGCTTATTGATTCCAGCTATCCATGCAATCGGCGAACCAGTACAGCATTGCCGGGCTCGACAGGCCTTACCCGCACACCCCGTCAAAACCTGGGAACAGAATAGCCACCAAGGCAGACGCTGTCGGTACGCTGACGCACATAGCGCGGCGGGGGCACCTGACTTCGGTGTATCAACGTACGCGAAAAGGCTAGGCGAACTTGCTCCTCTACTCGGTGCGCTGGCGTACAGACGTTTGCCTGCGTTCGAGTAGCCTTGCCAATTAATATGGTCATGGCGCCGCTTGCCACGATCAAGTCGGGTTACCGTGAATTCGGTTGCGCTTTCTTTGCAGTCGCACGGGAGTTTTATCGAACATCGTGTTGCTCCGGCTGACTGTTGGTCACTTTACAACCTCACCTACATCTAAAGAAAATGGGGCGTCCGCGTATCGCAATACTTGCCGCAGCGCTTTGCCTGGTGCTGCTCGCGGGTTGTTCATTACCCACCATGGTGCCCGACATGGCGACGCAACCGTCGCAACCGGTGCAGTTCGATGGGGCGCGTGGCCCCTTGACCGCCAAGCAAAGCAAGGCGATTCTCGCCAGACTTAACAGCAATGGCGTTGATACCAATATCTTCGCCAGACACCTGGCGCTGGAAGCGGAGATTGTCGGCAGTCCGCTGGTGGTGGGCAACAAAGTGACGCTGCTGGTCGATGGCCCGGCAACTTATGACGCCATGTCCGCTGCCATACTGAATGCCCAAGACCATATCAATATGGAAACCTACATCATCGAAGATGATGAGATCGGACAGCGCTTTGCCGAGCAATTAATCGGCAAACAACGCAGTGGCGTGCAGGTCAACCTTATTTACGATAGCGTGGGGGCAATCAACACCCCCAAGGCGTTCTTCAAACCGCTGCAAGACAGCGGAGTGAATGTTCTGGAATTCAATCCGATTAATCCGCTCAACGCGCGTAAAGGCTGGCAAGTCAACCAGCGTGATCACCGCAAATTATTGATCGTGGATGGGCGGGTCGCCTTCGTTGGGGGCATCAATGTCAGCAGTGTCTACTCCAGCGGGTCATTCGGAAAGCATAAAGCGACCAAAGCCGACACGCCATGGCGCGATACCCATCTGCGCATGGCGGGGCCCGTTGTCAGTGAATTCCAGAAATTGTTCATGGCGACCTGGAGCGAGCAAAAGGGCGCGCCTTTGGCATCCAGAGATTATTTCCCTGAACTTGGCAGCAAAGGCAATGAGGTAGTCCGTGCCATTGGCAGCTCGCCCGAGGAGCCTTACAGTCAGATCTATGTCACCTTGCTCTCCGCCATCAATAGTGCGGAAACCCAGGTTTATCTGACCAATGCCTATTTTGTCCCCGATCCGCAACTGCTTGCCGCCCTGAAGGAGGCGGTGTTGCGCGGCGTAGACGTGAGGGTGTTGTTACCCGATAAGATAGATTCGGTATTGGTGTATCACGCATCGCGTTCTTATTACGATGAACTGCTCAGCGCCGGCGTAAAAATCTATCTGCGGCAGGATGCCTTGCTGCATGCCAAAACCGCGCTCATCGACGGGGTCTGGTCAACCGTGGGCTCGACCAATCTCGACTGGCGTAGCTTCCTCCACAACTACGAAATCAATGCAGTGGTGCTGGGGCAGGATTTCGGTGCAGAAATGGATGCGCTGTTCAAAAAGGATATGGAATCGTCCAAGCTCGTTACGCTCGAAGATTGGCGCAATCGCTCGCTCGGCGCCCGCCTCAAGGAACGGGCGGCGCGTTTGTGGGCGCACTGGTTGTGAGCCGTCAGCCTGCGCCGCGGCAAACCGGGGTTTTGCAATGCAAATAAAAGGTATGCATGTTAACGTGAAACACACCCTCCGTCATACCGGCGCAGGCCGGTATCCAGAAGCAAACCACTGGATTCCGGGTCAAGCCCGGAATGACAGATTTCATCATCAGGGGTAGTGTCTGCCGCCATGAAAGTTAGCCAGTCCTTCAAGACATGGTGGCTGCGCTGGTTACCCGTTTTTGTGCTGGTCTGCGGGGCATGGTGCGGTGCCGGACAGTCTTTTGCCGCCGCACCGGAGATGTCCGCCGCAGCGCTCCGCGCCAAGTTCACGGCATTGGGCCAGCAGCTCCGCAACAATCAGTTTCAACGCCCGCTCCATCTTGAATCCGCGGAATCTTCGCATGCCTTGCAGGGCGAAATCCATGCCGTGGTCGATTACCCCTTTACCATCGTCAACGCGGCGCTCAACAACCCGGCGCATTGGTGCGATGTGTTGATGCTGCACGTCAATGTCAAATACTGTCGCGCTTCCACCAACCTGACCGGCACTGTCCTCACCGTAAATATCGGCAGGAAATACGACCAGCCGCTAACGGAAACCTATCGTGTCGAGTTCAACTATCGCGGGGCAATCGCAACGCCGGATTATTTCGCGGTGGAACTCAATGCCGCGAGCGGCCCCCTCAACACCCATGACTATCGCATCCGGATTGAAGCCACAGCGCTTGAAGACGGGCGCAGCTTTTTGCATTTCACCTATGCCTATGCCTTTGGTTTAACTGGCCGCCTCGCCATGCAAGGCTATCTGGCAACCATTGGCAGGGAGAAGGTCGGGTTTACCGTCACCGGCAAACAGCCCGATGGCCAGCCGACTCATATTCAAGGGGTGCGCGGCGTGGTGGAACGCAATACCATGCGCTACTATTTGGCCATTGATGCGTATCTTGCCGCACTGACCGCGCCGCCCGGGGATCGTCTGGAGAAACGCTTGCGGCATTGGTACAACGGCACTGAGCAGTACGCCCGCCAGCTGCATGAAGTAGAGCGGGAGAATTACCTCGAGATGAAACGCAAGGAGTATCAGCGCCAGCAGGCGGCCCGGTAGCAGCGCAGTCGCTCAGCCATTCGCTTTTGCGCGCCCGGTCGTGGCGGGACCGGGAAAGGGACTAGCTGTTTAATTCAGTCACGCTCGCCGTGTCACGCTCGCCGTTGACCACTGCGTTGAAATGAGTAAGAATATCCCGATCGAGTTGCCTGTGGGGGTTGCCTGCATTGCCGTGGAAGTGCGTTCGCAACTGACGACAAGGAGGAATATTCATGCTTGCCCATCATGCCCCCCCCGCGCATGACCCCCGCCAGAATTTCCTGCTGACCGCCCTGCCGGAGGACGAATATGCGCGCCTGTTGCCACATCTGGAACTGGTCCCGATGCCGCTGGGCCATGCGCTTTATGAGTCCGGCATGCAAATGCGCCACGTCTACTTCCCCACCACGGCCATTGTGTCCCTGCTCTATGTCATGGAGGATGGCGCATCGGCCGAAATCGCCGTGATCGGCAACGATGGCATCGTCGGAGTCTCACTGTTCATGGGTGGCGAAACCACGACCAACCGGGCTGTCGTGCAAAGCGCCGGCCACGCCTACCGACTGCAGGGGCAGTTGCTGAAGGATGAATTCAATCGTGCCGGGGGGCGCCGTGCCGGCACAATGCAAAATTTGTTGCTGCGTTACTCCCAGGCGCTGCTGACACAGATGTCCCAGACCGCAGCCTGCAATCGGCATCACTCGGTGGACCAACAGCTCTGCCGCTGGCTGCTGATGAGCCTGGACCGCTTGCCCGCGAACGAACTGATCATGACGCAGGAGCTGATCGCCAACATGCTCGGCGTGCGCCGCGAGGGCGTCACCGAAGCGGCCGGGAAATTGCATGCGGCCAGCCTGATCAATTACCACCGCGGCCACATCACCGTGCTCGACCGGGCGGGGCTGGAGGCGCGCGTCTGCGAGTGCTACGCGGTAGTCAAGCAGGAGTTCGATCGCCTGCTGCCGGAGGCCATCACTGCGTAATCCGGCTGGTCAGGCTTGCGTACCCCGTCGCCTGGCAGGCAGTGTTTTGTGCGTTACCGCCCAGACAACCGCCAGCTTTCTCTGCATGCTGCGATGTGCCCGTCATGGACAGTCATTTTTCCTTGACCTGCATCCGGCAGCGGAATTGCATCGTCTCGTCGTGCCGCTTGCCGGGTTCTCTACCCCAAGGGAGTTCGCGTGCCGAATACTCAAGCTGCCCCGGCAGCCAATCACCTGCTTGCGGCCTTGCCGCGCAAAGACCGTCAGCGTTTTATGGCGGGCTGCGAGTCAGTCGATCTGCGCCTGGCCGAGGTCCTGGCCGAACCCGGCGAGGTCATTCGTCACGTTTACTTTCCCACCGCCAGCTTCATTTCCCTGGTCACGCTGATCGATGGTCACGCCGGCCTGGAGGCGGGGTTGATCGGCGACGAAGGCATGCTCGGGGTCACCCTGATCCTGGGGGTGGATGTATCGCCGTTGCATGCCTTGGTGCAGGGCGAGGGTCCGGCGCTGCGCATGGACGCGGCGCTGTTTCGCCGCGAACTCAAACTGAGCCCGGCGCTGCAACGTCTGCTGCAGCGCTACCTGTATGTGGAGTTGGGCCAGCTCGCGCAAACCGCCGCCTGCGCCCGCTTTCATGTCGTGGAGGCCCGCCTTGCCCGGTGGCTCTTGATGACGCAGGACCGGGCGCACTCGGACCAGTTTCATGTCACGCACGAATTCCTGGCCTACATGCTGGGCGTGCGCCGCGTCGGTGTTACCAAGGCTGCCACTGCCTTGCAACAGCACAAACTGATCAGCTATCGCCGCGGCAATATCACGGTTCTCGACCGTGCCGGCCTGCAAGCCGCTTCCTGCGGATGTTACGAGGCCAACAAAACGATCTATGCCCGCATGATGGGTTAACGCGAAAGGCACCGCAGCGTTTGCGCCGGGCCGTCCCAAGCAAACGCGGCACGCGGCGAAAGCCGCAATCCGCACCCACCTTTGATCGGAGCGCCCCGTGATACGTGAGCACAAGCGATCTGTATCGAACCCCCCGCGAGGGGGGCGAAGGGGGGCGGGCGTATTGATCGCGAAAGGCACCGCAGCGTTTGCGCCGGGCCGTCCCAAGCAAACGCGGCACGCG
>JAUXOM010000114.1 GCA_030682175.1 Rhodocyclaceae bacterium | reverse complement strand
AGGCGAAATGAGTGGTGGCGCATGGCAGGGACCCGGAATGACAAAACTATTCTAACTTGAAAACGCAGCGTTTGCGCCGGGCCGCCCCAAGCAAACGCGGCACGTGGCGCCAGCCGCAACGCGCACCAATGTCAAGAGAAGCGTCCCGTGATACGCGAGCGAAGCGAGCCGTTAAGAACCCTCCGCGAGGGGGGGTGAAGGGGGGCGGGCGTTCATTTAGCTACAAATTCAGCAACAGATCGTGTTCGACCGGCAGATGGTCGAAACCGCGCGTTTCGTAATGCTTGAAAATCGCCGCAACAATGGCCGCCGGCTCGTCGATGATCTGGATCAGATCCATGTCTTCCGGCGCGATCATGCCTTGCGCGACCAGGCTGCCACGGAACCAGTCCAGCATCCCGGTCCAGAAGCCGTCGCCGACGAGGATGAGCGGCATGCGCGGTGTCTTGCCGGTCTGAATCAGCGTCAGCGCCTCCATCAACTCGTCCAGCGTGCCGAAACCGCCGGGCATCACCACATAAGCGGCGGCAAAGCGCACGAACATGTATTTGCGCGCAAAAAAGTGGCGGAAACTTTGGGAAATATCCTGGTAGGGGTTGCTTGTCTGCTCCATCGGCAACTGGATGTTGAGGCCGATGCTGGGGCTTTTGCCGTGAAAGGCGCCCTTGTTGGCGGCCTCCATGACGCCGGGGCCGCCGCCGGAGATCACCGAAAAGCCGGCATCCGACAGCAGGCGGGCAATTTTCTCGGTGTGCAGATAGTAGGGCGAGTCGGGTTTGACGCGGGCACTACCGAAAATCGACACCGCCGGGCGCACGCCCGACAGCCGCTCGGTGGCCTCGACGAACTCTGACATAATGCCAAACACCCGCCACGCCTCGCGTGCCGAGGAGGCCGGCGCCGCCAGCCGGGGATCGGCGATTTTCGGCAGCTTGTCCTTCGCGCTCATTTATTGTCCTCGTAAATTTCCCAATGCTCTTACTCGTCGACGGGTCCTCGTATCTGTACCGCGCCTTTCACGCCTTGCCTGATCTGCGCAATCGCTCCAACGCGCCGACCGGTGCAGTTTATGGCGTACTCAGCATGTTGCGCCGACTGGATACAGATTACCGTGGCGCCGACAAACGCGCCATCGTTTTCGATGCCAAGGGCAAGACCTTTCGCGATGAGTGGTTTCCCGATTACAAGGCGCACCGGCCGCCGATGCCTGACGATCTGGTGGCGCAAATCGCGCCGCTGCACGAATGCATTCGTGCGCTGGGCTGGCCGCTGCTGTGCATCGACGGTGTCGAAGCCGACGACGTGATCGGCACGCTCGCCGCGCAGGCGGCGGCGCGCGGCGAGGCCTGCGTGATATCCACCGGCGACAAGGACCTCACCCAGCTGGTCAATGACCACGTCACCCTGGTCAACACCATGAGCAACGAAACGCTGGACGTGGCTGGCGTAACCACGAAATTCGGCGTCGCACCGGAACGCATCGTCGATTACCTCGCGCTGATCGGCGACACGGTCGATAACGTGCCCGGTGTGGCCAAGGTCGGCCCCAAGACCGCCGTCAAATGGCTGGCGCAGTATGGCTCGCTCGACGGCGTGATCGCCCATGCCGGCGAGATCGGCGGCGTGGTCGGGGAAAATCTGCGCAAGCATCTCGACTTCATGCCGCTGGGCAAAAAGCTCGTCACTGTGGCTTGCAGCCTTGATCTGCCCGTTACCGATCTGACACCGCAAGCACCGGATCAGGAAAAGCTTGCCACGCTGTATGCGGAACTCGAATTCAAGACCTGGCTGCGCGAGTTGAACGGGGAAATTGCCGAAAAACCTGCCCCTGCGAAACAAGGCGCCGTCCCACCAACGCCGACTTTTCAAGCCGAGCTGACAGAGCCGGACCGCTCCGCTTACGAATGCATCCTCACCCCCGCGCAACTGTCCGATTGGCTGGAGCGTCTCGCTGCTGCCGAACTGGTCGCGCTGGATACCGAAACCACCGCGCTCGATCCCATGCAGGCCCGCCTGGTCGGCATGTCCTTCGCCCTCATGGCTGGCGATAAGTTGCAGGCCGCCTACCTGCCGCTCGCGCATGATTACGCCGGGGTGCCGGAACAATTGCCGTTTGCCACAGCACTGGAACAGATCAAGCCCTGGCTGGAATCGGCGCGGCACCACAAGGTTGGCCAGCATCTCAAGTATGACCGCCATGTGTTTGCCAACCACGGCATCGCGCTCGCCGGGATCGTCGCCGACACCCTGCTCGAATCCTATGTGCTGGAGTCCGACAAGTCGCACGACTTGGGTGCGCTCGCCACGCGCCATCTCGGCCTGCAGACCATCAGCTACGACGACGTCACCGGCAAGGGCGCCAGCCGCATTGCTTTCACGCAGGTCGAGATATCCCGCGCCGCCGAATATGCCGCCGAGGATGCCGACGTGACCCTGCGCGTGCATCAGGCGCTGACGCCCGCGCTGGCGGACGAGCCGCGTCTGCAAGCTCTTTACCGCGACATCGAACTGCCGGTGGCCGAAATCCTCTTCCGCATGGAGCGCACCGGCGTGCTGATCGACAGCACCGCGCTCGCCCAACAGAGCGATGCACTCGGCCGCCGTCTCATGGAGATCGAAGCCGAGGCGCACGCGCTCGCCGGCCAGCCGTTCAACCTCAACTCGCCCAAGCAGCTCGCCGCAATCCTGTTCACACAGCAAGGCCTGCCGGTGGTGAAGAAGACGCCTTCGGGCACACCCTCCACCGACGAAGAGGTGCTGGCCAAGCTCGCCGAGGATTACCCACTGCCCAAGTGCCTGCTCGAACACCGCACGCTCGCCAAGCTCAAGAACACCTATACCGACAAGCTGCCGAAGATGGTGAACCCCGCCACCGGCCGCGTGCATACCAGCTATTCGCAGGCCGTCGCCGTCACCGGACGGCTCGCCTCAAGCGATCCCAACCTGCAGAACATTCCCATCCGTACCATGGAGGGCCGCCGCATCCGCGCCGCCTTCGTTGCGCCAGCGCGGCATCGTTTGGTGAGCGCCGACTATTCGCAGATCGAACTCAGGATCATGGCGCACCTGTCGAACGACCCCGGCCTGCTCGACGCCTTCGCCAAGGGCGAAGACGTGCACCGCGCCACCGCCGCCGAGGTCTTCGGCATCACGCCCATCGAGGTCAGCAACGAACAGCGCCGCGCCGCCAAGGCGATCAACTTCGGCCTGATCTACGGCATGAGCGCCTTCGGCCTCGCCAAGCAGATCGACGTCGAGCGTTCCGCCGCGCAGATCTACATGGATCGTTACTTCGCCCGCTATCCCGGCGTGGCGCGCTACATGGAAGAAACGCGCGGGTTTGCCCGCGAGCAGGGCTACGTCGAAACCGTCTTCGGCCGCCGCCTCTGGCTGCCAGAAATCCGCGCCAGCAACGCCGCCCGCCGCCAGGGTGCCGAACGCGCGGCCATCAACGCACCCATGCAGGGCACCGCGGCAGACCTCATCAAGCTCGCCATGATCGCCGTGCAAGGTTGGCTCGACAAAGAGAAACTGCAGTCGCGCCTGATCCTGCAGGTGCACGACGAACTGGTGCTGGAGGTGCCGGACGACGAACTGACCACCGTCAAGGCAGCGCTGCCACCGCTGATGTCCAACGTCGCCAAGCTGTCCGTGCCGCTGCTGGCGGAGCTGGGCAGCGGGGCGAACTGGGACGAGGCGCATTGAGCTGGGCGGCTTGAAGCGGCCGGCGCTCGTGGCGTTTCTCCATTGCGGCCTGCGCGCAGTTGAAGCAAGTGGTCGAGCAGTTCGAGATAGGGAAATGCTGATCAAGTCCAGATTCGTCATTATTCCAGCGCAAGCCGGAATCCAGGAAAATCAACAAGCTGGACACCGGCCTACGCCGGTGTGACGGACTTGAGCAGCGCTTCCATAGAACAGCGCGTCTGCTGTGCTGTATCCAGAGGCAGTTTACGATCGTGCCGGGTTAAGATAAGCCCACTGGTCGCTTTTCTTGCAAACGATGCCCCCTGCCATGCCCCTGTCTTCGTCCGCCGTTCCCCGCCACACACCGCGTGGCGGAGGGCTGACGCGCCTCCTGCGGCGTGAGGCGCGTTTCGTGCTGTATGCCGCTGCCGCCCTGATCGCGGTGTTTTCGCCTGCAAACTACAGCCGCCCGGTACGCCAGGCGACGGCACAGGCGGTTTGCTTTTCGGCCTGGCAGGCGCTGCCCGGCTACGCCCTGCTGAGCGTGCTGGCGGGCGCAGTGTTGACCCACATCGTCGCGGTGTCCGCCGCCAGTTACGGTTTGTCGCACCTTGCGCTCGAAGCGGTGGTGCGCGTCTATGTCGTCGAGCTGCTGCCGCTCGCGGCGGCTTTATTTGTCGCCATGCGTTCCGGTCTGGATGCACTTGGACGACTTTCCCGCGAGCGCGCACGCGGCGCCGACTTCGGCACACCGGCGCTGTTCCGCCAACAGGTCGCGCCGGGCGTGGCGGCCAATCTGCTGGCCGTCATTGTGCTGACGCTGACCAGCGGCTTGCTGGTGCTCGCCGTCGCCTATCTGGTGGTCTACGGCGTGACCCCCTGGGGGCTGACCTATTACACCCGACTGGTCGGCCAGGTGTTCGATCCGGTCACCGCACCGGTTTTGCTGTTGAAGATATTCCTGTTCGGTGCCGCCGTCGCCATCGCGCCCTTGGCGGTGGTGCTGGACGCGCCGTACCGTGCCGCGAGCGGCAGCGAAATGCGCGCGATGGCGCGCCTGCTGTTTTTACTGGTGACGATCGAGGGCGCCGCTCTCGTCCTGTTGCATTTCTGAACGCATTCCCTTATGACCGATTCGCAGCCCGATCCACTCACTGCCGAGCCGCCCCGTCCGCCGATTCCGCATGCGGGCGCAAAGACCGTGGCGATGGTCCTGATGACCCTGCTGCTGCTCGCCGGCTTCGTGCTGTACGTGATGTTCGCGCGTGGCGTGTTCGAGGAAACCCAGCGCCTGGTGTTGCTGGCGGAGAATTCGGAAGGCGTGACGATCGGCATGGACATGACGTTTTCCGGCTTTGCGCTCGGGCGCGTGCGGCGCATCGAGCTGGGGGAGGACGGCAAGGCGCACATCCACATCGACATTCCGACCAGGGACGCGCGCTGGCTGCGCACCTCCTCGGTGTTCACGCTCGAACGCGGCGTGGTCGGCGGCGCGAAATTGCGCGCCCACACCGGCCTGCTCGACGACCCGCCGCTGCCCGACGGCGCGCGGCGCGACGTGCTGATCGGCGACGCCACGGCGGGCATTCCGCAACTGGTCACCAGCCTGCGCGAGCTGGCCGACAATCTCGTACGCATCACCGCGGACGAATCTCCGCTGAATGCCGGCATCGCCAATTTCCGGACGGTGACCGGCGGGCTGACCGGACCGCGCGGCGCGCTGGACGGTCTGCTCGGCACGGCGGGCGCGCAGCGCATCCACGAGTCGCTGGAACAGACCAACCGGCTGCTGGCGCAGACCAACACACGGTTGTACGGCAAGGACGGCCTGATGGACGACGCGCAGCGCGCGACGGGCGAACTCAATGCACTGCTGGCCGACGTGCGCGCCAGCCTGAAGAAGACCGACGCCCTGCTCGACGAGGCGCGCGGCATCGCCGTCAATGCGCGCGTCGCCACCGCGGACCTCGACGCCTTGCGCAGCGAGGTGGAAACGAGCCTGCGGCGGGTTTCCGGGCTGATCGAGGAGGTCAATCGCAAATGGCCTTTCGCGCGCGAGCGCGAACTCAAGCTGCCATGAACATTACGCGCCGGTCGGCCTGTCTCGCTTTCCTGCTACTTGCCGGTTGCGCCGGCGGGCCGCCCACGCCGGATTGGCAGGTCAACGCGCACGGCGCGCTGGAGGCGCACACGCGTGCCTGGCTGGCGGGCGATACCCGCGTCGCTGCGCGCGAACTTGCCATCGCGCGCCGGGAAGCCGGTCGTACCGGCAGCGCGGAACCGCTTGCCCGCGTCGAGCTGACCGCCTGCGCCGCGCGCATCGCCAGCCTCGAAGATATGAATTGTCCGGCGGCGCGACCATTGCTGGAGGACGCCAGCGCCGCAGCGCGGGCCTACGCTGATTATCTGGCGGGTCAATGGGACGGGCTCGACGCAGAGAAATTGCCGCCCGCGCAGCGGAGCGTGCCGGGCAGCGGCGCTGCCGTGGCGACGCTGACCGGCATCGAAGACCCCTTGTCGCGCCTGCTCGCAGCGGCGCTGCTGCTGCGCGCCGGTCGCCTGCCGCCCGCCGGCATTGATCTGGCCATCGAAACCGCTTCGCAGCAGGGTTGGCGCCGGCCCTTGCTGGCCTGGCTCGGTTTCGACCGCGACCGGCGACTCGCCGCCGGGGATGGCGCGGGCGCGGCGGAACGCCAGCGGCGCATCGATTACGCCAGCGGCACGGCGTCATCCATGAGCGGGAAATGAGAAAGCTGGATGCGTGAGCCGGCACGGTCGCGCCAATGGCCCGGGGTCTGCTTTCATTTTTCTCGACCGTCTCTTGGGCACGAAGCCGCCGTACCACCAGTCCCGAAAAGGGGATTTCCTTCGGTCACGCCGACTTTTCAATTCCGTCCGGGGGTGAAACTGACGCGCATCAAGGCAGCCCTGCCGCCGCCGCTGTCCAATGGCGCCAGGCTTTCCGCACCCCGACTGGCGTAACCGGGCAGCGGGGAAAACCGGGAAGATGCCCATCAGCCGTTTTATAATCTCCCCCCTCGTCTTACACGTTCAATCATGTCCGCCCCCCTTGAACTCGTCTGTCCCGCCGGCGGCCTGCCGGCCCTGAAGACCGCCGTCGATCACGGCGCGAACTGTGTCTATACCGGTTTTCGCGACGCCACCAACGCGCGCAATTTCACCGGCCTCAACTTCGACGACGCCAGCATCAAGCAGGGCATCGAATACGCCCACCAGCGCGGCGTCAAGGTGCTGGTCGCGCTGAATACCTTTCCGTTGACCGATAACTGGCTGCAATGGACGGCGGCAGTGGACAAGGCCGCGGCCTTCGGGGTCGACGCCGTGATCCTCGCCGATCCGGGGCTGATGGAGTATGCCAAGCGCAATCACCCCAGGCTGCGGCTGCATCTGTCGGTGCAGGGCTCGGCGACCAATTACGAGGCGATCAATTTCTACCATCAGCGCTTCGGCATCCAGCGCGCCGTGCTGCCGCGCGTGCTGTCGATGGCGCAGGTTGAGCATGTCGTGAAGAACACGCCGGTCGAGATCGAGGTGTTCGGCTTCGGCGGCCTGTGCGTGATGGTCGAGGGACGCTGCGCCCTGTCGGCCTATACCACCGGCACCTCGCCGAACTGCCAGGGCGCCTGCTCGCCGGGCAAGGCGGTGCGCTACGAGGAAACCCCGGCGGGTATGGAAACCCGCCTCAACGGCATTCTCATCGACCGCTTTGGCCAAGGGGAGCGCGCCGGCTATCCGACGCTCTGCAAGGGCCGCTTCGAAGTCGATGACGAGACCTACTACGCCATCGAAGAACCGGCCAGCCTCAACACGCTGGAATTGCTGCCCGAGTTGATGCGCATCGGCGTTTCCGCCATCAAGATCGAAGGCCGCCAGCGCAGCCCGGCGTATGTCACCCAGGTGACGAAAGTATGGCGCGACGCCATCGATACCTGCCGCCGCGATCCCGAACACTTCAAGCCGACAGCGGCGTGGATGGCCGAACTCAACAAGGTGTCGGAAGGCAAATCAGCAACCCTCGGTGCTTATAACAGGCCATGGAAATGAACGCCCGCCCCCCTTTGCCCCCCTCGCGGGGGGTTCCAAACGGCTCGCTGACGCTCGTGTATCACGGGGTGCTATTTCCAGCACAAGTGCGGATTGCGGCTTCGCCGCGTGCCGCGTTTGCTTGGGGCGGCCCGGCGCAAACACTGCGTTTTTCACGTTAAAAATATGAAACTTGCACTTGGCCCCCTGCTCTACTACTGGCCGCGCCAGCAGGTGATCGATTTTTACGCCGCCATGGCGACGCAGCCGGTCGATGTCATTTATCTGGGCGAGGCGGTCTGTTCGCGCCGCCATGAAATGCGTCTCGACGACTGGCTGACGGTGGCGACCGCGCTCGCGGATGCCGGCAAGCAGGTGGCGCTGTCGACCCTGCCGCTGATCGAATCGGAATCCGATCTCAAGGCGGTGCGCCGTCTGCTCGATGCCGCGCGGGACGATGCGCGGCTGACCATCGAGGCCAACGAGATGGGCGCGGTGCGGCAACTGGCAGAACGCGGCCAGACCTTTGTTGCCGGGCCGACGCTGAACATCTTCAACAGCCACACGCTGAAGCTGCTCGCCGATACCGGCGCCACGCGCTGGGTGATGCCGCCGGAAATCGGCCGCAAGGCGCTGACCGGCCTGCAGCAGGAAAAGCCGGCGGGCATCGAAACGGAGGTGTTCGTGCATGGCCGCCTGCCGCTGGCCTATTCGGCGCGCTGCTTCACGGCACGCCGTTACAACCTGCAAAAAGACACCTGCGAATTCCGCTGCATCGACTTTCCCGACGGCCTGACGCTGAAAACTCGCGATGGCGAAGCTTTCCTGACAATCAACGGCACCCAGACCCAGTCGGCGCGGGTTTATCATCTCGAACACGAACTGCCCGAACTGGTTGCCGCTGGCGTCGATTTGTTGCGCATTTCGCCGCAAACCGGTGGCATGATTGAACTGATCGGCGCTTATTGCAGCATCATCGACAATCAGCCAGCGACCATGCCGACCGGCGATTATTGCAACGGCTTCTGGCACGAGCGCCCCGGCCTGGACTGGATAACACAATGATGAATTTCAAACTGCCCGACTTCGCAATTCCCGCACCCCTGACGCGCTTGGGTAACCGGCTGCCGCAATTGCCGCCGACGCTGGCGCTGGTGACCGCCCTCAATCTGGCGCTTGACCGGCTGATTCCGCGCGAACCGCTGGAAATGCTCATTGGCAAGCGCTTCACGATCCGCGTGCTGGATGCGGGCATGACGCTGCGCTTCAGCTATGGCGAGCGCGGTTTTCGTCCACTCTTCGACGCCAGCCAGCCCGACCTGACCATCTCGGCCCGCACCCGCGACTTTATTGCCCTGCTGGCGCGCGAGGAAGACCCGGACACACTGTTCTTCGATCGCCGCCTGCTGATGGAGGGCGATACCGATCTCGGTCTGCTGGTGAAAAACACCCTCGACGGCATCGAGCTGCCGCGCTTCGATCCGGCCCGCCTGACGCCTCAGGAACTACTGCACCGCCTGCGCGCCCGGCTGGCCACACCCCATAGCACCTGACTTGCGCGTGTCAGCACGCCCTCCGCGGCAAGAAACACGCCGGGCCGCCCCAAGGGGTTCTGGGCCCCCAGGGGGGAAAGCGTCGCCTGGCGGCACTTACGGGGGCGGCACATTTTTACCGCTCTATCTGGCGGGCGCGTGGACGCTGCTGGCGATCTACGGCAGCCTTTATCCGTTTGCCGGCTGGCGCGATACGGGCGTCAGCCCGCTCGCCTTCCTCTTTGCCGGCTGGCCGCGCTATTACACCGGCTTCGACCTCACGGTCAACACCCTGGCCTATGTGCCCATCGGCTTTCTGTGGGCAACCGTCCTGTCGACACGACTGCCGCGCTTCGCCGCATTTGCCGTGGCCGCCCTGCTGGGCGCATTGCTATCCGGCAGTCTCGAGACCACCCAGAACTTCCTGCCCAGCCGCGTGCCGTCGAATCTCGATCTGGCGACGAATACCCTGGGTGCATTTATCGGCGCGGCGGCGGGCATGCGCTGGGGCGCTCACCTGCTCGACGGCGGCCGGCTGCACGCCTGGCGCGAACATCGTTTTCTGGGAGGCGCCACGGGTGACCATGGCCTGATGCTGGTGGCACTCTGGCTGCTGACCCAGCTCAATCCGGAAACCTTCCTGTTCGGCAACGGCAACCTGCGCGGCCTGATCGGCCTGCCCGCCGCGCTCAGCTTCGAGGCGGGCAGCTTCATCGAGATGGAAATGGCGACTGTCGCCGCCCAGACGCTGGCGATTGCCCTCATCGGCAGCCGGCTCGCCCGCAACCATCCAGTGCTCCTGCCGCTGGCTCTGCTCGGTGCGGCGATGCTCGTCAAGAGCTTCGCCCTGATGCTGCTGATGCAAAGCGTGCAGGGCTTCGCCTGGGTCACGCCAGGCACGCTCGGTGGTCTGGCCATCGGCATGGTGCTGTGGGCCGGCACGCTCAGGCTGACAACGGGCCAGCACCAGACACTGGCGGCGCTGGCACTGATGCTCGCCACCGTGCTCGCCAACCTGATGCCCGACAATCCCTATCTCGAAAACACCCTGCGCGTCTGGCAGCAGGGCCACTTTCTCAACTTCAATGGCGCAACCCGGCTGGCCTCTTCGCTCTGGCCTTTCCTGGCCCTGCCGTGGCTAATGCTGTCCCGGAGAACCCATGAACGCAACCATTAACGACCTGGGCAGCCTGCGCGACGCCCTGCGCGACTTCGCCGCCGCCCGCAACTGGCAGCCCTTCCACACGCCGAAGAACCTGGCGATGGCGATGATTGTCGAGGCGGCCGAACTGGTCGAACACTTCCAGTGGGACACGCCCGAGGAAAGTCTGGCGCCATCTCCCGAAAAGCTCGCCGCAATCCGCGACGAGGTGGCCGACACCTTGATTTATCTGGTGGAACTGGCCGACACCCTCGATATCGACCTGATCGCCGCAGCGCGCGACAAGATCGTCAAGAACGCACTCAAGTATCCGGCGCCTTGAAAGTCGGCGCTGGCGGGACGGCGCTTGTTCGTCCCGCCGCCGACACGGGGGCGGCGGTATGCAGCCGAATCCGCCCGACAAAGGCGATTGCCAAGAGCGTTGCCCCCATCGCCACCAGGCCGACATTGCCGTAACCGACCACCTGGCCGCCGGCTTGCTGCGCAATCATCGCGCCACCCAGGTAGCTGGCAAGTCCTGACGCCAGGCTTTGCACGGCACCGGAAAGCGACAGGAAGGTACCACGCAGGCGCGGTTGCACCGCTGCGGTCATGATCGCCATCGCCGGCACCATGCGTCCCGGCACGAGTATGAAAAATACCGTCGAGCAGATCAGCATCAGCCACAGCGGCACCGGCGGCAGATGGGTCTGCACGAACAGCGGCAAGAGCGAGGCGAGCGCGACAAACCGGTAGATGCGCACCTTGCCGTAAGCGTCGGCCAGCCGGCCGATCCAGCGTGCCGTGAAGAAGGTGGCGCAGCCGCCGGCCAGATACATGTAGGGAATGTCTTCCTGCCGGATGCCGACGTTGGCGGTCGCGTAGATGGTGATGAAGGGGATCACCGTGAATCCCGAAAACATCAGCAATGCGACGAACAGCAAGGCACGCCGGTGGTTGGCATCGCGCAGCACCGCAGCCATCGCCGCGAGCGGATGCGCCCGCTCGGCCGGGCTGGTGACCGCCGACGGCAGGTGGCCGCGCAGCGTCGGCAACTGCCGCAGACCCAGATAGAAGATGCCGGCCGTCAGCGCGGCAATGAAGAAAAACGGAAAACGCCAGCCGAAATGGTTGGCGAGCAACAGCGACAACGGCACGCCCGCCACGATCGCGACCGAAAATGCCGACATCAGGGTGCCGCTGGCGCGGCCGCGCCGTTCGAAGGGAATCAGGTCGCCGACCATCGTCTGCACCATCGAACCCAGCACGCCGCCGAAAGCGCCGGCCGCACCGCGCGCGAGGAGCAGGGTCGCATAGTCGGAGGAGAGTCCGCAGGCCAGCGTCGCCACGGCAAACAGCACGAACATGGTCAGCAGCAGGCGCTTGCGTTCGAAGCGATCGACAAACACCGCCGTCAGCACCCCGGCAAATGCAGCCGTGAAAGTGTAGGCGGACACCAGCAGGGCGAAGGCATGGGCGTCGATGTCCAACTCGTTCATCAGGATCGGCCCGAGCGGCATCATGATCATGAAATCGAGGATATGGACGAACTGGATGCCCGCCAGCGTCAGCAGCAAGACGCGTTCGCGGAGGGGATCGAGCGGGGTGGCCGGAGGAGCAGGAATGTTGGGCACGGATTGGGGAAAACTGACAGGGCTCATGCTTATAACGCCAAATGCGCCGTCCCGCCAGTCCCACAGGGATTTCCTGCGGTCACGCTGACTTTGGTAAATTGGCACCCCCAACACAAGGAGAACAACGATGAGCTACTACAAACACCACGTCTTTTTTTGCACCAACCAGCGTGAGCCGGGCGAAATGTGCTGCAACAACAACGGCGCCCAGGCGATGCGCGATTACTGCAAGGAAAAGGTCCAGGCAGCGGGCGACAAGATTCCCGGCAATGTGCGCATCAACAGCGCCGGCTGTCTCGACCACTGCGACAAGGGCCCGGTAATCGTCGTCTATCCCGAGGCCACCTGGTATACCTATGTCGATCAGGAAGACATCGACGAGATCGTCGATTCGCATCTCGGGCAGGGCAAGATCGTCGAGCGGCTGCTGCTGGAAAACCAGTGAGTCGCCATGAGCGCGTCCTGCTCGATGGGCCGGACGGCCGCATCGAGGTTTACGTCGAGGCCCAGCCAATTGGCAGCGACGCACCGTCAGGCATCGCGCTCATCGCCCACCCGCACCCGCTCTACGGTGGCACCGCCGACAACAAGGTGGTGACCACGCTGGCCCGGGCATTCCGCGAACTCGGCTGCGCAACGCTGCGGCCGAATTTTCGCGGCGTGGGCGGCAGTGAGGGAAAACACGACCACGGCAGCGCCGAAACCGACGACCTGCTGGCGGTGCACGCCTATGCACGCGAGCGCTTCGGCACGGACCTGCCCGTCTATCTGGCAGGCTTTTCCTTCGGCGCCTACGTCGTGACCCGCCTGGCGCGACAGCTTGCCGAGCGTGGTGAGCCAGCGGCCCGGCTGGTGCTGGTCGGCACCGCGTCTGGCTTCATCGAGGGCCTGCGGCGCTATGAAACCGCCGCCGTGCCGGCCGACACCATCGTCATCCATGGCGCCGCGGACGAAACCGTGCCACTCGCCAACGTACTGGCCTGGGCCGAACCGCTCAACCTGCCGATCACCGTCATTCCCGGCGCCGACCACTTCTTCCACCGCCGCCTGCACCTGCTGCGCGACATCATTCACCGCCAGTGGAGTTGAATCCCGCCGCGCCCTGGCGCGGCCCGGAGGCAGGGCTACTGCCTTAGAATGGCGATGCTGCCCGGATGGTGAAATAGGTAGACACAAGGGACTTAAAATCCCTCGCCTGCAAAGGCATACCGGTTCGATTCCGGTTCCGGGCACCAAGACAAACAAGTCCTATCTATTCGGGCAGATGGCTGATAGCTGCGGCAATGCACGACTCAATTTAACTGGATACTACTGAAACACCATGCAAGATAACCAGAAGCCGATTGTCTCTAGTAGCGCGGATTTCCAACGTGAAATTGCCGAATTGCTGATCGAGTGCCTGAACCTCGAGGTCACAGCGGATCAAATCATTCCCGACGCCCCGTTGTATGACAAGGGTTTGGGCCTGGATTCGATTGATGTGCTGGAAGTCGCGCTGGTGGTCTCCAAGCGTTATGGCCTGCAACTGCGTGCCGACAGCACGGACAACCAGCACATTTTCAGCTCGCTACGCAGTCTCGCCGACTATATCGCCACACAGCGAACCCTCTGACGCACATGGTCACCAGCGCCACCCGCAGCGGATGCCATTGCGCAAAGGCAAGCAACGCCCGCCCCTCCCGTCCTCCCCTCGCGGAGAGGCGACTGATTTGCTCGCTGCGCTCGACACATGACCCGGCAGCAAATCTTGCCCTTTCACGCTAAATGACACGCCGCATCTTCCGCTGGCTGGGCATTGCCACGCTGGTGATCGGCTACCCGCTACTGGCGCATTACACCAACGAATCAGCGCAAAACGGCAAGCTGGGCGCGTTGGTGGCCATAGCGCCCGTGGTGTTGATTGCCCTGGCGCTGGCCTGGAGTTCGCCACGGCGCTTCATCATGCTGGGTGCGCTGCTGCTGTCGTGTGTTGCGCTGTGGGCCGGATGGCCGACGCTTGAACAGCATTTCGCGCTGGTTTACTGGATGCAAAATGTGGCGATGCAGCTCATCCTTTTCATGGCTTTTGGACGCACCTTGCTCGCCGGGCAACAGCCGCTTTGCACGCGCTTTGCCGAGGCGTTGTATGCGCCGTTGACGCCGCAGCATGAAATTTACGCGCGGCAGGTCACGGTCGTCTGGACCCTGTTCTTTGCCGCGATGGTGCTGGTTTCCACCGGGCTATTTTTTCTGGCCCCGCTGGTCATCTGGTCGTTTTTTGCCAATTTCTTGACGCTGCCCCTGGTCGCACTGATGTTCATTGCCGAATATTGGGTACGCCGGCGGGTGTTGCCCGAGATGCGGGATACGCACATCCTTGATGCGGTGCGCGCCTACGGCAGCTCTGCGTCGCGCTTTCGCTAGTCTGAAGTTCGCCCCTGTCTGAACCGAGTTTCTACGCTGATTCAATAAGTTGTCGTTGAATCACGGTTTGGTTTTCTGACTACGAGCGAATCGTTTGAATCAGAGCCAGTGCGCGCAGTTGCTTCGGGTTGATGGTGGTGG
>JAUXOM010000045.1 GCA_030682175.1 Rhodocyclaceae bacterium | reverse complement strand
AGGGTCTGGTCAAAAGTGTGCTGATTGCTGCGCAGGCGCGGGGCAAGCGGTTTGGCTTTTCGGCTGCGGTGGCACGCGAGCCGCTGGCGGCGCGCTTTTACGATCAGTGTTTTGCCATTCCCAGGAACCTGCATGCCGTCGTGCGCAATCGCCAGCTGGCGGCCGCCGCGCTGGGCTATGCGCTGGATGATCTGCCGCTCGATTACGGGATTGCCGCGCCGCCGTTGCAAGCCGACTGGCTGCGCAGCAAGGTAAATGAGGGCGATTTTGCGGTGCTATTGACCGCCACCAGTCGCGCCGACAAGGAGTGGCGGGAGTAGTAAATAGGGCTCAGACACTACCGTTCCTACGTTGCAAGGAATAATAGGTGCCGCGTCGGTGCTACTCGACCCGTATGCGCTGACCAAGGAAGACAGTGAAGCGGCAGGAAAAAGCGGTTCGCGACCTTGGGCATGGGCGGCAAGGGCCGGATTATGATTTTGGTATGGACGCTGCGCGGCCAAAACCTGCGCCTGATTGCGGCCTGTAAGGCCAGCAAACCGCAACGGGGCCGCCATGAACAACAATTCTGATCCGATGTTCGTCCGCTACGCCGGGACGGATTTCACCGATGCAAAGCCGGTTGCCGAGGTGTTGGTGTTGGCGCGGCAGGTAGCTACTGAACCGAGAAGGGCCGCATGGCGGCCCTTCGGTTTGGCGATTTCAGCCAATAACCTGACCGATGGTCTCTCGCAGCGTGCGCAGATCGGCGACCGACAGCGCGCCCAGTGCGCGCACGACGAGGCCTTGTTCGATAGTCGTAAGGACAGGCTTCAGCACCGAGGGCTTGATGAGGCCGGCGGCCTGCCAGTCGACGACGAGCGCCTCGCCGAAGCCGAGCGGCTGGCGCACTTGGCTGGTGATTGCCATGATGACCAGATCGCGCCGGTTGATGTTGTAACCGCTGCTGGACACGATGACGGCGGGACGCTTCTTCGCGCCCGACTGGTCGGCGAACGGAAAAGGCACCAACACCACGTCGCCGAAAGCGTGCGCCATCGTCACAACCGATCGTAAGCGTCGTCAGCGTCGTTGTTCCATACCGCCGCGAAGCTCGCCTCGGCCATCTTGGCGGCGGCCTGCGTGAGGCGCTGCTCATCCTCGCGCGTGCGCAGGAAATCGACAAAGTCCTCAACTTCCGCCAGGCGTTGCAGCGGCAGTTGTTTGATTTTCTCGATCAACATCTGTTCTGTTGCATTCATGGTTCGGACTCCTATGGAGCGAGTTTAGCGGTTGAAACACGCTTGACAGTATCACGAAACGCACCGGGATAAAATCCGTGCGGCCGACACGCACGGCTTCGAAATATTACCCGTAGATTTTGCACAGCAGCGGCATGCCGTTTGGGCTGCGTATAATCGCCGCGCCATGCGCATCCTGCTTGTCAAAACCACTTCGCTGGGCGATGTCATCCACAATCTGCCGGTCGCCAGCGACATTCGGCGCGTCTTTCCGCAAGCGGAAATCGACTGGGTGGTGGAAGAGGGCTTTGCCGAGTTGCCGCGCCTGCATCCTGCCGTGCGGCGGGTGCTGCCGGTGGCCGTGCGGCGCTGGCGCAAGGCCTTGCTGGCGCGAGCCACCTGGCGTGAAATTGGCACATATCGCCGTCTCGCCAGCGCCGACTTTTACGATGCAGTACTTGATACGCAGGGTTTGCTGAAAAGCGCACTGCTGTCCACGCCGGCGCGCGGCAAGCGCTTCGGCTATGCCGCCGCGGTGGCGCGCGAACCGCTGGCGGCGCGCTTTTACGATCACTGCCTTGCCATTCCCCGCAACCAGCATGCCTACATGCGCAAACGCCAGTTGGCGGCGGCAGCCCTGTGCTACGCGATGGATGTCTTGCCGCTCGTCTACGGGATTGCCGCGACGCCGTTGGTCGCGCCC
>JAUXOM010000105.1 GCA_030682175.1 Rhodocyclaceae bacterium | reverse complement strand
CTCTCTCAATCCCTCTCCCAGAGGGAGAGGGAAGCTATCTGCCTCCTCTCTCCCTCTGGGAGAGAGGTCGGGAGAGAGGGATTGGCCCGGCGGCGGCTCAATAATTGACGCTGTCATGGCTCGGATCGCGGCCGGAAAGGCTCAGGCTGACATGATTGGGCGCACAGATGGCGATGGCGTTGGGGCGCGTGAGCCAGCCCTGCTGCACGCAATACTGGCGTGGCCCGGGGTCGGACAACACGCGCGCGCGGCCGGGGGCAATCTCGATGACTGTGTCGCCGAGTGGGCCGGTGACGGTGTAACGGCGCGGCGCGGCGAGTGGAAATTCCGCCACCACGCGGCCGTCGAGCCGCACCACGGCGCGCTCGGCCTTGCCACTGGCCCAGAACAGCGGAAACGACAGGGCGACCGCGCCCGCGGCAAGCAGCAAGGTCGCCCAATCGCCGGGATGCAGCAGGGCCAGCCAGGTTTCCTCAAGAAACACGCCGGGCCGCCCCAAGTGTTTCTTGGCCCCTTGAGGGGAGGACGCAGCGGAGCTGTGTCTTCGGGGTGGGCTCATTCGGTGAGCGTGCGGTGCCGCACCAGTACGCGCGCCTTGTCCTTGAAGTATGCCGCCAGCTTTTCGGCGAACCACACCGAGCGATGCTGGCCGCCGGTGCAGCCGAGCGCGACGGTGAGGTAGGAGCGGTTGTCGCGGATATAGGCCGGCAGCCACGCGTCCACAAAGCGGCGAATGTCGTCAAACATCTTTTGCACTTCCGGCTCGCCTTCGAGAAAGGCAATCACCTCGGCATCGCGCCCGGTGAGCGGGCGCAACACCGGGTCATAGTACGGGTTGGGCAGGCAGCGCACGTCGAAAACAAGATCGGCGTCGAGCGGCAGGCCATGCTTGAAGCCGAAGGACTGAAACAGCAGCGTCAGGCCAAATCCGTCCACCCCGTCCATCTCCACGGCGATGAACTCCTTGACCATCGCGCGCAATGCATTCGGCCGCAGGTTGCTCGTGTCGATGCAGTGCCCGAGTCCGCGCAGCGTTTCGAGCGCTTCGCGCTCCGTGGCAATGGCTTCGGCCAAGGTGATTTTGCCGTCGGCCATGGGATGGCGGCGCCGTGTCTCGGAAAACCGCTGGATCAGTACCTCGTCGCGCGCATCGAGAAAAACGATGCGCACGTCAATCTGGTTCGCCGCGAGCTGTTTCAATTGCGGCGGCAGCACGGCAATCCCCCGGCCGCCGCGCATGTCGATCGCCACGGCGACACGTGCGTGCTCCTCGCGCAGCAGATGGCCCGCCAGCCCGGAAAGCAACGCCGCCGGCAGGTTATCGACACAGAAGTAGCCGGCATCCTCCAACACGTTCAACGCGATGGATTTTCCGGAACCGGAGAGGCCGCTGATGAGCACAAGCTGCATGGCTGAAAGAGGAGGTGATGACGCGCCCAATGGTAGCATCGCCAGCCATCCCCACGAGCGCAGCAGACGATGTCACGCCAGGGTTTCCGCTGGAAGCCGCTCAAGAATTACGCCGGTGCGCCTGCCTTCCTCCAGCAACACGCTCCCCTCTGACGAAAATACCCACTTCGATCAGTTTTGATGGATTAGCAATGTCTGATGATCTGCCCGTTTGGACTCTCTTGAAGAATCCCTTTTATCGCTTAAACTGGCCGCCTAAATATCCACATCAATAGTGAGGTAATTACCCATGAAGTCCCCCCCTTGCATTCTTGCAACGACCGACTTACTGGCATCGACGAAACCAGCCGTGGACAGGGCATTTCGCCTGGCGGCGGAAACCGGCGCGCAACTCACCTTGATGCATATCATCCGCCAGCGCTCCACCGACGAATTGCGCAAGCTGCTCGGCAAGGAATCCGCGGTGGTCGAGGCGCAACTGCGCGAACAGGCGCAAGAGGCGCTGTCCCAGCTTGCGACTGAACTCGGAGAAACGCATGGGGTTTCGGCCAAGCTGCATCTGGCCAGCGGCAAACTGCTGCAATCCATCGTCGAACAGGCCGACAGCATGGATGCCGACCTGCTTGTCTTCGGCTCGAACGGCGGAGACTTTCTGGTCAGTTCGACCGCCTCACGGCTGCTGCGTCTGACCAAGCTCCCGATCCTGGTGGTCAAGCGCCCCTCTCAGGATATGTATCGCTGCGTGCTTGCCCCGCTTGACTTTTCTCCAGGCACTGAAGCTGTCCTGCGCATGGGACGCGAGCTTGCCCCGCAAGCTGGTTTCACCTTGCTGCATGCCTTCGAGTCGCCGTTCGATTGCCAGCTGCGCCATGCCGGCATCTCGGATACCTTTATCCAGCAACTGCGCAGCAACGCGAAACTGGATGCGCAGCAACAGCTTGAGTCGTATGCAGGCAAGATATCCGGCCCGGTCGAGACGCAACTGGTCCCCTCGCAGTGCGATGCCGCGCAGTGCATCATCGATCTGGAACAGGCAAAGCACTGCGATCTCATCGTCATGGGCAGGCGTGGCGCGAACATGGTCGAGGAATTCCTGCTCGGCAGCGTGACCAAACAGGTGTTGGCCGAATCCCATTGCGACGTGCTGGTCGTGGCATGAAATTGACTGGCCAGCTTCGCCTGACCATTTCCGGACACCGAATTCACCTTTATTGAGAGAAAACATGGCTGACATTTCGATGGAAGAACATCCCGAAGCCCCGGCAAAGTCGAACAAGTCGATACTCGCCGGAGTCCTGGTTGCCCTGGCGGCCGGTCTTTTCATCTACGCCCTGCCCACCCCCGAGGGACTGTCGCCGGTCGGACACCGCTATCTGGCCCTCCTGGTCACAATCATCATCCTCTGGGTCTCCGAGGCACTGCCGATCGGTGTCACCGGTCTGCTGGCCGGCGCCAGTTTGATCCTGTTCCAGATCCAGCCCGCCGCCAAGGCCTGGGAACCGTTTGCCAACCCGGCCGTCATGTTCGTCCTGATGATCATGATGTTCGGCATCATCCTCGACGAGGCCGGCGTGGCCAAACGCATCCTGTACATAATCATCAAGGCGGCGGGGACCAATGTCAAAAAACTGAGCCTGGTGCTGGCGATTGCCTCCGCCTATCTGTCGGCGTTTTTTCATGACGCGACAATCACCATCATTCTCCTGTTCAGCTTTCTACCGGTGTTCGCCGCGATGGGGATCACACCATCGAAGAGCAATAGCCTGTCCAAATTTTTTGTCATCCTGATTCCGCTGTCCGCCTCCGCGGGCGGTTTCGGCTCGCTGCTTGGCGGCGGTCGCAACCCGGTGATGGTGGCAAAATTGCAGGCGATCACCGGCTACGAAATGGGCTTCCTCGAATTCGCCAAGTGGAATCTGCCCCTGGTGCTGATTCCGGCCATTGCCACCTGGGTCATTTGCTATCTGGTATTCCGGCCGGAGATCAAGCATCTGCCAGCATCGATCACCGCCGAAGCACTACCGCCCATGAACCTCAAGCAAAAAGGGGTGGTCACCTTCTTCGCCCTGGCCTTTGCCCTGTGGGCCATCACGGACATCACCAAGGTCCATTACAGCGTGGTCGCGGCCGGTGCGCTGGCGCTGATCTTCGGCTTCCGTCTGGTCAGCTTCGACATCGTGTTCAAGAAGTTCCCCTGGGAATCCTGGCTGGTGTTCGGCGCGGGCGTGGCCATGGGCCTGGCCATGCTGGACTCGGGAGCGGGCAAATGGGTTGCGGGTAAATTCATTCCCATGCTGGAAGGCCAGAACTGGATGGTGGTGTTCGCCGGATCGGGCTTCCTGGGTTCGGTGATGTCGAGTTTCATGTCCAATTCGGCTGCCACTGCCCTGACGCTGCCGATCACCATTCCGATGGCCACGTCGATGGGCATCCCGGAGGCCGCCATCGCGCTCTCGGCGCCGATCTCGACCTCGTTCATCATGCTGGTCATCGGCTGTCCACCGACGATCATCGCCTACAGCACGGGCTATTTCAGCCAGATGGACTTCATCAAGGTGGCGGTTCCCTGGTCGATCATGTGCATCCTGCTGGTCACCCTCTCGGCAGCCATCTACTGGCCGCTGATGGGTTTCCCGGGTTTGCCTCTGCTCGGAGGATGAACTGACGCAAGCGGGTTTTCCGCTCCGCAACGCGAGAAACCGGGTTGGGCAGCTTGCTGCCCAACCCGCAAATACGTGCCACACTCCAGCACGTTCAACGTGAGGGATTTTCCGGAACCGGAGAGACCGCCGATGAGCGCAAGCTGCATGGCTGCAAGATGAGGTGATGACGCGCCCTATGGTAGGATCGCCGGCCTCTCCTTTCAGGCCGCAGCAAACGATGTCACGCCAGGATTTCCGCTGGAAAACGCACCCTGCCCTGGCCGGCGCACCGCTTTACCTCCACCCCTGGCTGATCGATCGCGGATCGCTCACCGCGCGCATCGTCGCCCGCTGCAACAAGTTCCAGGTTCAGGTGCTGTGCGAGGAACGCGCGCGCCCCTTCCGCGACGAACGCACACTGATCGGCCTGACGGCGGGCCGTCACGCCTGGGTGCGCGAAGTCTTGCTGGTCGCCGACGGCATTCCGGTGGTCTTTGCCCACAGCATCCTGGCACCACGCGACCTGCGCGGCGCCTGGCACATGGCGCGGGCCATCGGTAGCCGCCCGCTGGGCGCCGCCCTGTTTGCCGAACCAGGCATTCAGCGCGGCCCGCTCACCGTCGCCCGCCTGACTGCAGCTCACCCCCTGCGGCAACACGCCGCCGCCGCCGTGGGTACGCCACTCCCCGCGCTTTGGGGAAGGCGTTCGCGCTTCAGTCGGCAAGGTCGCCCCTTGCTGGTGACCGAAGTTTTTCTGCCTGGCATTGCCCGGCTCACTTGAGATAGTCAATGACTATCCGCAAGGCACTGCTACTTCTCGCAATTTTCATGACCGGCCTGGCTGGCGCGGCCCCACCGGGCCAGGCAGCTGCCCCCGTGGAAATCATCAGTGCCGAATTCGGCATTTTCGACGCCAGCAAACCCGGCGAACTGGCGTTCGAGCCCACGGACGTGGTGCCGCATCGGGTAGGACAGCGCTACGGCTGGGTCATTGAAGTACGCACCAAGCGGCGCAGCCTGTCGGTCCGGGAAGAGTACCTGTTGCCGACGGTTGCCAAGGCCGCGGCAGCCGCAGATCCGCTCGCCGAGAGCCTGAACATTGCAACCCAGAGACGCAACCAGGTCAGCCAGCGCCAGCTGGTTCCCGTCGACGGCAGGATTATTGGCGAATGGGAGATCGGCCCGCACGAACCCGCCGGTCAGCGCCACCTGCAGATCATCATCGAGGACCACCTCGCCGCCAGTTTCCAGTACCGCGTGGAATGAACCTAGAAAAAGCAGTTCACCACGGAGGACACGGTGATCACGGAGAAAAACAAGGCGTTACGTAATAAGAGCATGTCGTCCGTTGGGTGCGCCTGAATTTTGTATGCTTGCGCCGTTTCTCCGTGTCCTCAGTGATCTCCGTGGTGCGAACTGAGGATTTAGGTTCAATACAAGTAAACGTACAGCCCCTGAACCGGCTGCAACTGGTCATAACGCAAAGGGGCAGTAAAGAGGTCTTTCACCGTGAATCCGTGAGTCTGCGCCAAGCGGCGGATATACGCCTCCGAGTGGGCATAGCGCAAGCTGGGTAGCAGATGGACATCCTGCCCGGTGGAGTACAGCTCCAGCGTCAAGGCAAAGCAGCCGGCCGGTTGCAGAATGCGGCGTATGGATTTGAAGATGCCCGTCAGTTCCCCAACGTAAATAAACACATCCGCAGCCAGGATCAGGTCGGCGCGCAGGCCGGTTTCAGCCAAAAATGGCGCCAGATCCGCATGTATCAGATTCCGGTACACGCCAAGCTGGCGGGCTTCTTCCAGCATCACACTGGAAACGTCAATGCCATCAACTGCGTCGGCAAGCGGGTGTATGAGCCGCCCGCACAAACCGGTGCCGCAACCCAAATCCAGCACGGCGGGAAAACGCTGCCCCGCCCCGATCAGCGGACGCAGCAATGATTCATGCGCCTGGTACTGCAATTTCTCCAGCAAGTGCTCCTGGAAATCGCCGGCGTAGGAATCAAACAGGGTTTCAACATATTTGCGAGGCGGCGAGGCCGGGCTTTCCGTACCGCGCACGGAAGCCAGATAGTAGCTATTCAATTCTGCATCTGCTCCCAGGGAAAGGGCTTTCTCAAAGCACCGGGCTGCCTCCTCAAGCTGATTCATTTCGCGCAGCAGGCTGCCGCGCTCACTCCATGCCGCGGCAAAATTTGGGTCGGCAGCTAGCGCACGATCAAAGGCCTGCAGGGCAGGCGCAGCAAGGCCCAGACTCAACTGACACTGGCCAAGCGTCAACCACAAGGAGGCATGTCGAGGTTCCAGTGCCAGTGCCCGGGACAGGCAAGCAACGGCGGCACTCCGTTGGGCAGTTGCTTCATGAGCCAGCCCCAGATAAGCCCAGGCATCGGAAGAGTCCGGATCGGCAACCGTCACCTGCTGCAACAACTGAATCGCGTCAGCCCAGTGTCCCAGTCGAAAATGGGTGATGCCCAAGTTGGCCAGGACGGACACGCGCCCCGGGGCCAAGGCCAGCGAGGCCTCGAAGCATGCGCGTGCTTCAGCAAAACAATGGGCCTCGAAATGCTGGATGCCTTGAAGAAAATGATCGCGCGCTTGCTCGAGTTTGTTGTCCATTGGCTGTGCTGTACTGTTGGGCAGGTTGTCTGAACGCGCAAAGCGTGCGGGTTGTTTGATGCGAAATTTCAACTGCTGTAAATCTTTGCAAGCGACCGGAATGGCTGCACTTTACCGTAGGCCGGTAATCAGGCGGCCATAGTCGGCAGCAGCATGCCGTCGCGCTCCTCCAGCGCACAGCCGCGCTTCAATTCGGAGACCAGCCAGGCGGCGAGCGCCGGGGTGTCCATGTCGAGCAGGCGCTTGCCGACGTCGCGGAACAGCGGCACCTGTTCGAGATAGCTTTCGAGTTCGGCGCGCGGCAGGCCTTGCCGGTCGAGCAGGTTGAAGATGAAGCAGGCCTTGAGGGCATTTTTGGCCATGCGCGACGGGTCGGCCTCGAAGGCGGCCAGGCGTTTGAAGGCACGCCCCAGCGCCGCATCGACAGCGCCAAATGGCTTGCCGTGGCCGGGAATGACCGTATCGATGGGCAGCCGGCCGATCATTTCGAGGGTATCGCGCGTGGCCGACAGGGCGCCGGGATTACCCAACAGCTCGCCGAAGATGACGCCGAAGCCGTCTTCCCAGAGTGCGTCGCCCGAGATCAGCAGGCGTGCGTCCGGGCAATGAAACACCAGTGCATCCATGTCATGGCCGGGGGCGGCGTGCGCCTGCCAGTCACCGCCGCCCATGACCAGGGTGTCGCCGGCGCGCACCACGCCGTCGTGCAGGAAGCGGTCTCCGCGCTGGGCGGCGGGGGCGAGCAACAGGGCGGTTTCGTCCCAGTCGCGGATATGCGCCTCGATGCCGGCGGGAATGAATATCTTGCAGTCGAAGGCGCGCTGCAGCGCGGCGTTGCCGCCGATGTGGTCGGAATGGGAGTGGGTGTTGATGAGCCGCGCCAAGTGGGAGATTTCGCGCCGTCCCGCCAGCGCCGACTTTACGAGTTCGACGGTCTGGGCAGCGTGGCCGACATATCCGCTGTCGACCAGCGTGGCCGCGGCGCCGTCGAACAGCAGGATGTTGTTGGATGACAGCCAGCCACGTTCGAGGACGTGAATGCCGTCAGGCAGTTGCGGGCTTGTCGTCATCTGCCACGGGAAAAGTCGGTGTGACCGAAGGGAATTCCCTTGGGACTGCCGGGATGGAATGCCCCGCAGCGGGTACGGCGTCGCGGTCCGCCGGGACGACGGCAGAGGGCACGCTGTCCGTTCCCCAGGGCCGGCCGCAGCCGATGCAGTAGGCCTCGTCCTCGTCCGGCAGGCAGATGCCGACACAGAGGTAATCGGTTTCCCCGCTCACGCAGAACGCCGGGCCAGGAGGATGGCCTGGGCAACTTTCGACCCCGGCGGGCGCCCGAGCTGGCCGGAAATCCACGCCGCCGTGTCGACCAGCCGGTCGAGATCGACGCCGCAGTCGATGCCCAGCCCCTGCAGCAGCCAGACCACATCTTCGGTGGCGACATTGCCGGAAGCACCATTGGCGTACGGACATCCTCCGAGGCCGCCGACGGAAGCATCGAAGACGCTGACACCCATCTGCAGCGAGGCATAGATGTTCGCAATCGCCATGCCGAAGGTGTCGTGGTAATGGCCGGCGAGCTTCTTGAGCGGCACGCGGCGCGCCACCAGTTCGATCATTGCCTTGGTCTTTTCGGGCGTGCCGGTGCCGATGGTGTCGCCGAGCGATACCTCGTAGCAGCCCATCTCCAGCAACGCCCAGGCGACATCGGCCACGGCGGCAGGCGTCACCTCGCCCTGATAGGGGCAGCCCAGCACGCAGGAAACATAGCCGCGCACCTTGATTTTGGCCTCTTTTGCCATGGCCAGAACAGGGCGGAAACGCTCGAGCGATTCCTTGACCGTGCAGTTGATGTTCTTCTGCGAGAAGGCCTCGGAGGCGGCGGCAAACACCGCCACTTCCTGCGCGCCGGCAGCCAGGGCGGCTTCCAGGCCTTTCTGGTTGGGCGCCAGCACCGGATAGGCAACCCCGCTGCGCCGCTCGATCCCCTGCATCACCGCCGCGGCATCGGCCATCTGCGGCACCCACTTCGGCGAAACGAAGGCGGTGGCCTCGATGG
>JAUXOM010000022.1 GCA_030682175.1 Rhodocyclaceae bacterium | reverse complement strand
ATGACGACGTTTTCTGGTGCACCGCCGACCCGGGCTGGGTCACCGGCACCAGCTACGGCATCCTGGCGCCGCTGGTGTGCGGCGTGACCAATGTGGTGGTGGAAGCCGAGTTCGATGCCCAGACCTGGTACGGGGTGCTGGCGGGCGAGCGCGTCACCGTCTGGTACACCGCGCCCACGGCCATCCGCATGATGATGAAGCTGGGCGTTGACGCGCTGAAGGGGTTTGATCTTTCGGCGCTGCGCTTCATGGCCAGCGTGGGCGAGCCACTCAACCCCGAGGCCGTGGTGTGGGGGCTGGAAGCCTTTGGACTCCCGTTTCACGACAACTGGTGGCAGACCGAAACCGGCGGCATCATGATCGCCAACACGGCGGCCTTCGACATCAAGCCCGGCTCGATGGGCCGGCCGCTGCCGGGCATCGACGCGGCCATCGTCAGACACGACAAGGACGGCACGGTGACGCTGATCGACACGCCCGACACCGAAGGCGAACTGGCGCTCAAGGCCGGCTGGCCGTCGATGTTCCGCGGCTACCTCAACAACGAGGAACGCTATCGCAAGTGCTTTGCCGGCCCCGACAATGAATGGTATCTGAGCGGCGACCTGGCGAAGCGCGATGCCGACGGCTATTACTGGTTCGTCGGCCGCGCCGACGACGTCATCAAATCCGCCGGCCACCTGATCGGCCCCTTCGAGGTCGAGAGCGCGCTGATGGAGCACCCGGCCGTCGCCGAGGCCGGCGTGATCGGCAAGCCCGACCCGGTGGTCGGCGAGGTGGTCAAGGCTTTTGTGTCGCTCAAGTCCGGCTTCACTGACAGCGAGGCACTGCGCCGCGAACTGCTCGGCCATGCGCGCAAGAAACTCGGCGCCGCCGTGGCGCCGAAGGAGATCGCCGTGCTGCCGACCCTGCCGCGCACGCGCAGCGGCAAGATCATGCGGCGGCTGTTGAAGGCACGCGAACTGGGGCTGCCCGAAGGCGACCTCTCGACTCTGGAGGCCGGCGGCTGAAATGACAAAGAAATTACCCGTCAAGCAGAAGATCGAACATCGCCCCCCGCCCCCGCCGGCCGGCCCGGTGCCGTGGGACAAGGACTTCGCGCTGCAATTGCTGCTCGATATGCTGCGCATTCGCCGCCTGGAAGAAAAGGCGGCCGAACTCTATGGCGACGGCAAGATTCGCGGCTTCCTGCACCTTTACATCGGCGAGGAGGCGGTGGCGGTCGGCGCGCTGCATGCGCTGGCGCCGCAGGACAACGTCGTTGCCACCTATCGCGAGCACGGCCATGCGCTGGTGCGCGGCATGCCGATGGGCGCGATCATGGCCGAGATGTACGGCAAGCAGGAAGGCTGCGCGCGCGGCCACGGCGGTTCGATGCACCTGTTCGACGCGGCGACCCGGCTGTATGGCGGCAACGCGATTGTCGGCGGCGGCCTGCCGCTGGCGACGGGTCTGGCGCTCGCCGCCCGGCTGCAGGGCGAAACGCGCCTCACCGCCTGCTTCTTCGGCGATGGTGCGGTGGCCGAGGGCGCCTTTCACGAGTCGCTCAACCTCGCCGCGCTGTGGAAACTACCGGTGCTGTTCTGCTGCGAGAACAACCTCTACGGCATGGGCACGGCCATCGAGCGCGCCGAGTCGCAGACCGACCTGTGCGCCAAGGCGGCGTCCTACAACATGCCAACGTTCGCGGCGGACGGCATGGACGTCGTCGCGGTGCACGCCACGATGCAGCAGGCCGTGGCGAAAGTGCGCAAGGACGCCGGGCCGGTGTTCGTCGAATTCCGCACCTACCGCTTCCGCGCCCATTCGATGTTCGATGCCGAACTCTATCGCGACAAGGCCGAGGTCGAAGCCTGGCAGGAATGCGGGCCGCTGCACACCTTCACCGCGCGGCTGAAAGCCAAGGGCGCAGGTGGCGTCAAGGGCGGCAAGGCCAAGCTGAGCGAAAAGGAATTCCTCGCGCTCGACGCACGCGCGCAGGCCGAAGTGGCCGAAGCCGTCGCCTTCGCCGAAGCCGGCACCTGGGAGCCGGTCGAGGATTTGTTGAAGGACGTGCATACGCCGCCTCCGCCGGGCCGCCCCAAGGAGGCGCAGCCAACACCTGGAGCGGGCGCAGCCCGCGAACACCCGTCACCCCCTTCCTCGGGAAGGGGGATGGGGGGAAGGGGGCGTCCATGAGCCGGAAACTCAGCTACCGCGAAGCGATGCGCGAGGCGATGCACGAGGCGCTGAGCAAGGATCCGCGCGTCTTCCTGATGGGCGAGGACGTCGGCCGCTACGGCGGCACCTATGCGTTCTCCAAGGGCTTCCTCGACGCGTTCGGCCCGGAGCGCATCCGCGACACGCCGCTCTCCGAACTCGGCTTCGTCGGCGCCGGCGTCGGCGCGGCACTGGGCGGCCTGCGGCCCATCGTCGAGGTGATGACGGTGAATTTCAGCCTGCTCGCGCTCGACCAGATCGTGAACAGCGCGGCGCTCTATCGCCACATGTCCGGCGGGCAGTTCTCGGTGCCGCTGGTGATCCGCATGGCCACCGGCGCCGGCCGCCAGCTCGCGGCGCAGCACTCGCACAGCCTCGAAAACTGGTACGCGCACATCCCCGGCATCAAGGTGCTGGCGCCGGCCACCATCGAGGACGCGCGCGGCATGCTCGCCCCGGCACTCGCCGATCCCGATCCCGTGGTGATCTTCGAGCACGCCGGCCTGTTCAACATGGAAGGCGAGCTGCCCGACGACTGGACGGTGGACATCGCGTCAGCCAAGGTCAGGCGCACCGGCAAGGATGTCGCCATCATCACCCACGGCGGCTCGCTGCCCAAGGTGCTGGCCGCGGCGGAAACCCTGGCGGCCGACGGTGTCGAGGCGGAAGTCATCGACCTGCGCGTGCTGCGGCCGCTCGACACGGCGACCATCGCCGCCGCGGTCGCCAAGTGCCACCGCGCGGTGGTGGTGGATGAAGGCTGGAAGAGCGGCAGCCTCGCCGCCGAAGTGATGGCGCGCATCGTCGAGCACGCGTTCTGGGAACTCGACGCGCCGGTCGCCCGCGTCTGTTCGGAAGAAGTGCCGATTCCCTACGCCAAACACCTCGAAGACGCCGCGCTGCCGCAGCCGGAGAAAATCGTCGCGGCGGTCAAGGAGATGCTGGGATGATCGAATTCAAACTCCCCTCGCTGGGCGCCGACATGGACGAAGGCACGCTGCTCGAATGGCGGGTGAAGCCCGGCGACGCCGTGAAGAAGGGCCAGGTGATCGCCGTCGTCGATACCGCGAAGGCGGCGGTCGATATCGAATGCTGGCAGGACGGCACGATCGTCGAACTGCTGGCCGAGGTCGGCCAGAAGATGCCGGTCGGCACGGTGATGGCGACGCTGCTGGAAGCTGGTGAGAAATCCCTCCCCTCTCTCCCGGCCTCTCTCCCGCAAGGGGAGAGAGGAGGCAGTCAGCTTCCCTCTCCCCTTGCGGGAGAGGGATTGAGGGAGAGGGGTAATGCCCCGGCACAGCGCCGCATGATCTCCCCGGCGGCGCGCAAGCACGCCGCCGAAAAGGGCGTCGATCTCGACAGCCTGACCGGCAGCGGACCGCATGGCGCGGTGATCCTCGCTGACGTCGAGACCGCCGCAGCGCAAGGCGCAGCGGCCGCGTCGCGCCCAGCGGTCGCCGCAACCACAGAAGTTCCCTCGGCCGAAAAAGGCGCGGCACGCATCGCCGCGATGCGCCAGGCCATCGCCACCGCAATGGCGCGCTCGAAGCGCGAGATCCCGCACTACTACGTGTCCGAAGACATTCCGCTGGCGCGCGCCCTGGCCTGGCTGCAAACCGCAAACAGCCAGCGCTCCATGGCCGAGCGCCTGTTGCCGGCGGTGCTGCTGCTCAAGGCCGTGGCGGTGACGCTGCGGGGCTATCCCGAACTCAACGGCTGGTGGCGCGACGGCAGCTTCGTGACGGCCGAACGCAGCAATCCCGGCGTGGCGATCTCGCTGCGCCAGGGCGGCCTGATCGCGCCGGCGCTGCTCGATGCCGGCAGCAAGCCGCTGACGCAACTGATGCAGGAACTCACCGACCTGGTGCAACGCGCCCGCGCCGGCTCGCTGCGCAGTTCAGAGCTGACCGATGGCACGATCACCGTGACCAACCTCGGCGACCAGGGCACGCAGACGGTGTTCGGCGTGATCTATCCGCCGCAGGTCGCGCTGGTGGGCTTCGGCCGCATCGTCGAGCGGCCCTGGGCCGAGGATGGCGGGCTCAAGGTGCTGCCGGTCGTCACGGCCAGCCTCGCCGCCGACCACCGCGTCTCCGACGGCCATCGCGGCGCGCTGTTCCTGCGCGAGCTCGCCGAACTGCTGCAACATCCCGAAGAACTCGACAAGGAAGCGTCATGACCCAAGCTGACATCCGCGCCGTGGTGCTGGCCACGCTGCAATCCATCGCACCCGAGGTCGAAACCGATGCACTCAGCGGCGACCGCCCGCTGCGCAATCAGGTGGACCTCGATTCCATGGACTGGCTCAACTTCCTGCTCGGCCTCAACAAGCAACTCAAGGTCGAGATTCCCGAGGCCGATTACAGAAAACTGGTTACGCTGGACGACGTCGTCGCCTACTTGCAGGCCAAGGTCGGTTGAGCGCCGACACCACAAACCATTATTCAGTTGAGCGAGTTTCTTCGGAATGAACAGTGCGAGAAAGCCATAACTCCCGGTGTTCCACAACTACCGTATTACTGAGAATCTAATTAGCTGCTAATCGTACAACGCAGTTCTCTCAATGATGAATTGAAATCAAAGGAGAATGACTTATGAGACATTCCATTCTGATCGCGTCGGTTACCACACTAATGTTGTTTTATCAGGCAACAGGCCATGGTAGCGAAGCAGACAACGCGCCTGTGTTGGGAGCCGATAAAGCCATGGAACTGCCAATTTCCGATGCGCATTTCCATGTCATTCCGACCTTTATGGAACCTGATGCACTGTTGAAAATGATGGACAGCCAAAGGATCAAATGGGCCGGGGGCGCTGGATATATGGCCCCTGATGCTCGAATGGCAAGATTCCATAAAGCGATGGGACAACGCTTGAGGTTATATGGTGGGCAGCGAGAGTCCGTCAATGCCTATGCCAAGCATGGTGCGGAGCCTTTTGAGAACCTCAGTCATCCGGCTGCCGCAGAAATGTTGTCCCAAATCGAGGCGGGGCTTAAGGACGGACGATTCAAGGGCATTGGCGAGTTGCACGTCAACACGCTCTATACAGCGCCCATGAAACCGGGTTTGCGTCGCAAACTGCCAGTCGACTCCCCCACATTCAAGGCTGTATTTGATTTGGCACGGAAATACAAGGCTCCCGTAGACATGCATATTGAATGGGATGCGGATACGGTCGAGCAAATGGAACGCATCCTCACGTCCTACCCGAGTGTTCCGGTAAAGCTGGCACATTGCGGCAAGACATCGACGGCGGGCGATATTCGCGCCCTGATGACGAAGTATTCGAATGTGCATTGTGATCTCTCATCTCGCCCCGGGAAGCATCGATACCACACTCCGAGCATCGTCATCTTCACAGCAGATGGGTTTCAGCAGGACGATTGGCGCAAGGTGATTGAAGAATTTCCTGACCGTTTCACAGTTGGAATAGATGACGTCGAGTCCTGGAGCGAATATGAAACGGTAGTTGGGGTAATTCGCAAAGGACTGCTCGCGCATTTAAGTCCCGCAACGGCTGGAAAGGTGGCCTACAAGAATGCTGATCGCCTGTATGGTGGGCAATGAAGAGCTGCATATATTTTAGGCCTACCGGACCGCCTGCATGCCGCGCTTTGTGCTCAGGCGACCGGTTACCCAAAACGCTGAGCGGTCGTTTTCTCAACCCAACTACGTCCCCTTAGGCTTTCCGTTGTCCGTCAATCCAGGCGTACTTCACAGCGCATCTTTCGCGAAGTACGCCGTCGCTTTTTTTAGGATTTCGCACTCCATCCTGAGCCTGGCTTTCTCCACCCGCAAGCGCGACAGTTCCATCTGTTCCGGCGTGACCACCTTCGCCCCAGGCGGATTCAGCTTCCCCCGTTCGGTGGCCTTGACCCAGTTGCGCAGCGTCTGGTCGACCAACCCCAGTTCCCGCGCTACCGCGCCTATGCTCTGCCCTGACTTCACCCGCTTCACGGCCAATTCCCTGAACTCGGGGGTGTATTCCTGCTTCGGTATCTTGAACATCGCTTCCCTCCATTTCCGTCATCCTACCTGCTCTCCTGGAAGACGAAATTTCGGGGGAAGCTCATTCAGGATTCAGGGGAGCAGACGCTCAACAATCCAAATCGAGCTGCCAGCACCACCGACCGTTCAATCCGATTATGCGACGTTGGATTGGCCGGTTCCGCTGGCTGCTCGTCGGCCAAGGACTAAACCGCTCGCGCGGTAGGGGTGGTGCTGGACTGTAGTAGGGTGTTCTGGACCGTAGGAGGTTTGCAAAGGCAGGCAACTGCCGATGTTGGAAACGAGGCAATCCCGCCTCGATTTCCGACAGGAGCA
>JAUXOM010000088.1 GCA_030682175.1 Rhodocyclaceae bacterium | reverse complement strand
TCCCGCTCGGCCCTCGCCTCACCACCAGCCGTCGCGCCAGTTCCTCGTCTCTCACCATTTCGTGCCCACTCACTTTCTCATGGACACAATCTTTACAAATCCAGTTCAGTTTCGCCAGACGTGGTTTATAGGGCGCTTACACCGCATCGCATCCTGAACCACGCCGTCGCGCGATAAAGCCGCGCCACGGCTTCGCGCGTTCCTTTGCCGCCGTCCTGCCAGCGCCGACTTTTGGCCTTGGCAAGCGTTTGCGCGGTCTGCCCGCCGCCTGCGCCGTCAGCTTCGCTCACGGCTCCGTCGGCTACGTCAAACCCGGCTTGCTCGCGGCGCTCGACTGCACCCTGCCAGGCCGGGGTAAATCGCAAGCGATTCAACATAACAGCGCATTACCCAAAGTCGGCCAGTCACTGCGCAGAGCTTCGCTTGGTGGCCGACCGCTGCGTGCCCTCTCGGGTTCGGGTAATGGTCTGTTATGTCTTGCGCCACCGGCCTGGACAACAGCTATGTCAGTTCGCGTCGCTCAGTGGGTTTATTCAGGCGCACACACTGGACACAGTGAAAAGTCGGCGCTGGCGGGACGGCGTATCTCTCACCCCACCAGCAAATTCCCTTCCGCAGCCGCCATCATCGCATCCAGCGTAATCGTCTGCGGTTCGGCAGATGCGCGATTCTGCAAGCGCTCGGGCAGCTTGCGGTAATCCCACTCGTAGCCATCGAAGCCCTCGGCCGGAGCCACGTCATAAACCAGATAAAACGGCCGTGACGGCTCACCGGGGTAGCCCTTGGCCTTCAATGCGTCGCGTGACAGCACGCGCGGGCCTTCCTTGGACACCCGCATCAGACTTGAGCTCGTCGCCCCCTTGTGGCTGTGCAGCAGCAGGTATTGCGCGCCGGACACCTCCGGTTTCAAGCGCAGCGATCCGCGCTCGACATCCATGCGGAAGTTGTAAAGACCAGCCTTCAGCACCCACTCCAGATGCGCTCTATCTTTGTACCAGCCGATCAGCACATGCGTTTCCGCCAGCGGCGGCGCACGACGCGCACTGCCGGCATCCTTCTCCGGGAGATTGTGCAGTACCGCATAGCTGGCCGGCGCCTCCTGCACCTGATAGAGGTGGTAGCTCTGCCGCTCGCGTGCCGTCGCGCGGTCACAGGTATGCGTCACCACGTCCTGAATGAACTTGGTCAGCGCCCCAGCGCCATTGCCCGGTTTGATCGGGAAAGCCCCCAGTCCCGGCAGAATCTCGTGATAGCCCTGCCACCGCTGCGGCACATCGCCCGGATAAAGCACATACGCCCCCTGCGTGCGCCGGATGGCATCGCGGTAGGCGTGCATCTTCAACAGGTCGGCGCGCTTGTAACGGCCCAGCTTCTGTTCCTGCTTCTCGTCGTTCAAATCCGCTGCCGCCGTTGCCGCGTCCAGTTCGGCATCGTCGCGGCCGAATAGCTGCTCGATGCTGTCGATGCGGTATTTCGCATCGAAGTGGACATGCGCCATCAGTTCCTGCGATTCGGCCTCGTTGGCGCTGAAGTCGGCAGGCCACAAGCTGATCGTGTAATCCGGCCGCATACGTTCGGTCCAGGAACCTGCGGCATTCCGGTTCGCATTGCGGGTAAAACTGCGGTTGTAGCTGAAGCGCGCGCGCAACGGCCGCGCACCGGCAAAGGTGATGCCCTCGAAACCCAACTGCTCGCCGGATTTGAGCTTGAGGCCAAAGCCATCGGCGGTTTCCTCCATCAGATCGGCAGCAGCGGGGCGATCCAGTTGGAAAACCCCGGTCACGATGTCGAGCAGTTTGAAGAACACCCAATACTCATAGAGCGTCGCAATGTCACGCTGGCCGGCGCCATACACATCGTCGCCACCCTGCCACACCAGGCGCGCCGCCATGTCGAACTTGAGCCAGGCTTGATAAACCTCGCGATAGCCTTCCTTGCGTTGCAGCACCGGGCTACCCAGCGGCAGCATATCGGGCGGCGACACGCCCCGAAACACATCCGCGTTCAACGCACCATCCAGTTGCCCGGTCAGCACCGCCAGTTCATGGCGCAGCCGCGCATCGTTCGCACCGGCCACATCGAGCCGCTGCCGCATCAGCGCCAGAAACCCGGAAAAACTTTGCAGCGCGAATTTCACGAAACGGTTTTCCGGCGTGTCCTCGGTCTGCACGTTGCGATAAAGCGAAATCCGCTCTGGCAACGATGGGACGGTCGCCGCCAGCGGATGCGAAGCAGGCAGCGGCACGCGGCGCGGCGCCCGCGCCAGTTGGCGCAAGCCGCGCGCATCCGGGCGAAACCCTCGGCGCGTGTCGAATGTCGTTTCCTCGGGCTCCCAGCGCTGGTGCGGATGACTGGCAATGCGATGCAGCGCATTCTGAAACGTCGACGAACCCAGCAGCGCTTTCAGGAAGGCAAAGCGCTGGGCTATAGTTCGCGGCGTATGCCCGGGGTCGGGTGCAGCGCGCAGAGCCGTAGGCGCGCGCAATTCCAGTAACAAGTCCACGCAGCGCTCGGTGATGTCTTCCAGCATCAGCCGGTAATCGTCGCGATAACCAATCTTGCGCGAGCGCACTTCCACGGCCGCTGTACCCAGCGCCACGCCCGACTCATCGCGCACCACCAAGGCCAGCCGGCCGGTGTTCAGCCCCGGCGACAAGAAACCGCTGTGGGTGCGGCCAGCAAGACGGCTGGCCTCGATCAGGCGTCCCGGCTCGCCATCGGCGGCATCCAGCCGCAAGCGTGAGTCCGCGAATTCGTATTCGTAGCGCGCACCCTCGATCAGTTGCAAGGCTTCCTCGCCCTGTGCTCGTGCGGTAGCGGGGTCCAGCCGAATCAGGCTGGGCGAATCGTTAGGCTTCGCGGCATCGAGCGCAAACAACGTAAGCCGCGCCACGCACACGCCGTGCGCGTCGGCGAACTCCAGCGTCTCGGTTGCCGGCACGGCGCCCATGGGGTCCTTATGCCTCGGCAAAACTCGTGAAACCATCCTTCAGGCGATCCTGCATGCGCTCGATTTTCTTCAGGCTGGCGGTGCAGTCGTGCAGAGTGCAGAACTCCGCCAGCGCCTTCAACACCGGCCCCAGGCGCCGTTCCGAGCCATGCAGCTTGGGCAGCAGCTTTTGATAAACCTGCGCATCCAGCGCAGCGCTGAATTGCCAGCCTGGCCCGGTAAGCGTGGCGTGAAACGCCACGAAGCGCGCGATTTCGTGGGCCGTGCGAAAACCGAATTCCGCACCAATCGGCACCAGCGCCTTGAACGCCTCCACCATTCGGGCCTTGAGCTCGGCGGCGCACTGCGCGCCATTGGGATGAATCGATGCGGGCAATTCGGCCAACGACGGCGCTGCGCCCGCTGCCGCCGCCACGAAGGCCACTCCATAGCCTGCGCCCCTGTGCGCCAGCGCCTCCATGCGAATCGGCTGCGGATCGTCGAGGAAGGATTCAATCTGCTCGGCTGTGGCGCGAAACTCGATCACGTTGGCACGGTCCAGCACCTTCGGCGAAAACATGTAGGTCGTCTCATCCACATTCACCGTACCGACGATGAACAGGTTTTTCGGCAGGGTCAAACGGGGAGGCACAGGCAGCGTATCGCCATCGCCACCCGACAGGTCTTTCGTCGCCGAATGCAGCGCAATCGGCTCACCGGATTCGATGGCCGAGAGCATGTCGGCGAAATAGCGCTCGACATGCGACAGATTCATCTCATCCAGAATCAGAAAATACGGCCGCTCGGGGTCGTCGCGTGCTCGCAGCATCAAGTCCAGCGCACCATTGGTCGGCTTGCGGTAAATCTCCGGCCACAGCGCATCCTGATAGCCCAGCAGGTTCTCATTGGTCGTCCAGTCTGCACCCACCGCGACGACGCGATACTGGTCGTCGGATTCAGCGATCCACGCGGCGAAGGCATGGGCCAGCTTTGTCTTGCCGGAGCCGGACAGGCCGGTGAGGATTACAAAGCGTTTAGTCAGTAGAGATGCAACCAATCGCGACGCAGTGCCTGACAGAACATGCAAGCCGACATCTCTGCCATTAAATGTAAGCTCAAAAGAGCTGGCTAGTGATGCCAAGTCGTCACCCGAAAGTGCTGCTTGAACTTTGCTGACTGGAAGATTCTCGCTGTAGTACTCTCGAATGATTGCTTGCCCAAAATCTCGAATTGGCTTCAGCGTGATCAGGTGCCGATCCAAAAATTGGATGGCTGCGGCAACTCTTTCCTCAACAGCTGCGAATGAGGCTGGATTTAGAGATTCCTCTCGAAACGAAATAAATTGCTCCAATTGGCGAGCCACTGCTCGTGAGGATTTTGTGGTCCATGGGAAGTTCCCCGACGACCATGTGTGATAGATGAAACCTTCTTTGCTCTCGAACTGTGTGAGTGCGTTACCAAGGTTCTTGCGCACAAATGCAACCCCGCGTCTTGGCTCACTTTGTTCCGCACGCTCAGCACCCAGAAAAAGGCCAGAGACAGCCACCTTGGGTTCGCCGAAAACCCATACCCGAATAAATATCCCGCCGAACTTTTTGTGATCTGTTGCCAGATCGTCACCGGTTGGGAAGAAATCGATAAATGCTGCCTGCCTACCTCCGAAGTCCTCCGACGATTCAAAAGAACAGTCGAAAGCATGTGTCAAGGAGCTGAGGCCATTCACGAACCGTTGCGCAGCTACTCGCGCCAATGCCTCATCACGGGCGATAAGTTGTTCAATGAACACTGTGCATTACCTCACGTCCATAACTGATTGTTGGGTTTGCCGTTCTGAGTTCAGGTTACAGCGGCTCTCCCTTGAAGAAAGGCCCAAACCATGGCAGAACTGATGCAAAGCCCATCCAATAGCTTCAGCCAAAATTGGTGGAACTGCATTACCTACTTGCGAGCAGCGAGGCACATCATGCCTGCGGCGATCACCATTAACCGTATAACGCCCCTTGAAAACGAAGTCATCCGGAAATGACTGAATCCGAGCCATCTCCCTTATGGTGATGTTACGGGGGGAACGGAAGTGAATGAACTCGTCGGGATGGGTTGTGATAGTTGACGCTGGCGCACCAGGATCGATCAAGACTTTTTTGTCCTTTTTCGTCCCATGTGCGACTAGGTACGCTTTAGGCAACCTGCCGAAAATCTTATCGGCTTGAACCGCACGGTAGAAGTCAAGAATACGCTCTGTATGCACACTGAATCGATGTGAGTTTGGGATTTCTTGAGTGGAAATCCCGCGTCGCATTAGCTTGGCGTACTTGCTTCGCGCTGGTTTGTAAGTTCCAGACTGAAATTTTGGTGAATCAGGACAAGTAACCGGAAGAGTGCCGTCCAGATCATCAATGGCTTCCTTAATCGTAATCTTTCTATCAAGCGGAAGCCCTAGATGGGATCGGTATGCTTTTATGTTTCCGCGAAGTAGGCGGAAGAAATCTTTGGCAGTTAGTCCGGCGTTGGCGCAGCGCGACCTTTCGGCACCAAACAAAAAGACCCGGCGCCTAACTTGGGGAACACCAAAGTCGCTCGCATCAAGAATCTCATAATCTGAGTCATACCCGAGTTCGTCGAGTCTTGATTTAGCCCAATCGACAAACGGTATCTCTAAATGCCCTGGTCGAGAAACAAACTTCCTAGTCATGCCCTCAACGTTTTCAAGCAACACAAAAGGGGGGCGCACTAATTCAACAAACTCGATATATCGATGTGGGAGCTGATTCCTGGCGTCCATCCCATCACGTAGCCCGCCAACAGAAAATCCTTGGCAAGGTGGGCCACCACATATCAGATCGATTTTCCCTTTTAGGGCCATAAGTCGCTTTCGACTCATTTCATTGGCCAATAGCAACTGAATATCGTGATTTTGCTTGGGCAACCATGTCGGCCAATTGTTTCCGGCCGGGTACGCCGCTGTCGAGTCGAGGAAATTTGCGCTGAACGTCTCGAAAGCCATCGGGTCTTTCTCAATGGCAAAGACAAGCTCATGACCTGCCCGATGCAAACCCAGAGTCAGCCCTCCGCAACCAGAGAATAAATCTACAGTTCGAAGTGGATGGCGACAGGTGCCGGCAAGTACCGACACCCCATTATCTATTTTGGTTTCCTTTGCGTTGCTTCGGCAAGATGTCACTGAAATTGAGCTTTCATTAAGGTCTGCGGTCTTGGCTTCAAGGTAGGCCATCAGGTGTTTCCCCATGACTGATCATCTGGCACCGTATTGCTGAAAATTGCGGTCATACACTGGCGGTCGTTGTATATAACTTGTTGATCTGCCTCCGGTTGAACCGGAAACACTACTCCCAAGTTGCGTGATGCTACCTTACCCTGCGTCTGGCTGCATCGGGAGGAATTGGAAAAACCTGCGCCATTCCTCACCATGCACCACGCGGGCAGGTTCTTGGCACGCACCACCGCAAAAGTCGGCGCTGGCGGGACGGCACTCATGCCGCGCATTGACCTACACATTGCGTCCATTGGTGGCGACACACCCCAATGGCCGACCGAAGAACGGTAATTCCCGCCACATAGTCAAAAGGCACGCAGACGGTGCTCGCAGTGCAATATAGGCACGACGTCTACCGGTCGGTAAAGGTCAACGAAGCGCACCATACAGATACGCGAAGCCCCACCGAAAGTGTCACATGAGGCGTCACACAGAAAGAAGGAAAGAAAAAGGGCTTCAGTCTTTCGACTGAAGCCCTTGGTATTACTGGTCGGGGTGCCGGGATTCGAACTCGGGACCCCTTGCACCCCATGCAAGTGCGCTACCAGGCTGCGCCACACCCCGACTGGGTGCGGATTATAGCAGAGCGATTGTCACGCATGCAGCAACTTGATGATGCCCATCAGTTCCAGGCGCATTGATATTCCATCGCCCGCAGTTGCTGTGCTGGCCGGCTTTTTGGCCGCGGGTTCGTCGAGCCGGTTGCGTGCCCCGCTGATGGTGAAACCCTCGTCGTACAGCAGTTGCCGGATGCGGCGCACCAGCAGTACTTCGTGGTGCTGGTAGTAGCGGCGGTTGCCGCGCCGCTTGACGGGTTTGAGCTGGGTGAATTCCTGCTCCCAGTAGCGCAGCACATGCGGTTTGACGCCGCACAACTCGCTGACTTCGCCAATCGTGAAATAGCGTTTGGCGGGTATCGGCGGTAGTTCGGTCTTATCCTGGCTGGACGTTGTCATGCGCCGCGGTCTCGACTGTCGCTTTGAGCTTGTGACTGGCGTGGAAGGTGACGACCCGCCGTGCGGTGATCGGTATTTCTTCGCCGGTCTTGGGGTTGCGCCCCGGCCGCTGCGGCTTGTCGCGCAGATGGAAATTGCCGAAGCCGGAAAGCTTGACGCTGTCGCCGGTTTCGAGCGCCAGGCGCACTTCCTCGAAGAATGCCTCGACCATGTCCTTGGCTTCGCGCTTGTTCAAGCCGACTTTCTCAAACAGCAGATCGGCCAGTTCGGCCTTCGTCATTGTCATTGTTTTGTCCCTTATCCGCGCAGAACCGCGCCGCAGTGTTCGGTTGCCGTGTGTAACAGTTGGGCGACCGCTGCGTCGGCGTCATTGTCCGCCAGAGTTTTCTGAGTATCTTGCATCGTCACACGGAACGCAAGGCTTTTGCTTTCCGGCGCAATTCCCTTGCCCTGATAGACGTCAAACAGTCGTATTTCCCGCACATGGGCGGGCGCTGCCGCCTGCAAGGCGTCTTGCAGCGCCTGCACGGCACAGTGCTGGGGCACGATCAGGGCAATGTCACGCACCACGGCGGGGAACCGCGACGGCTCCCGAAAAACCGGGAACGGTGCCGCCAGCAGCGGTGCCAGTTCGATTTCGAATACCACGGCAGACGCGGCCAGCTCATATTTCTGGTGCCAGCGCGGGTGGATTTCGCCGATGACGCCGATGGGCTGGTCGTCAAGCAGCACCCGGGCCGCACGCCCGGGGTGCAATGCCGGATGGCTGGTGGGCTCGAAGCGCAGGCGGCGCGGCGCCAGGATGGCTTCGAGTTCGCCCTTGACGTCAAAGAAATCGGCGGGGCGTGCCGGCGTCCCCCATTGTTCGGGCCACGCCGGGCCTGCCGCCAGGGCGGCAACGCGCAGCGGCTGGTGATAGCCGGTACCGTCCTGGCCACCACCTCCACCTACTTGTGTCACGTCAGGCAGGAAACACCGCCCCACTTCAAAGAGGCGCACGCGGTCGGCCTGGCGCTTGAGATTGCTGGCCAGCGCACCGACCAGGCCGCCGATCAGGGTGCTGCGCATCACGCCCATCTGGCTGGCAATGGGATTGGCCAGGCGGACGAGTTGCGCGGGCTGCGTGTTGCCGGCGAAGTCGGCTTCCCAGTCAGCATCGACAAAGCTGTAGTTGACGACTTCATGGTAGCCGCGCTCGGCCAGCAGCCGGCGGACTTGCATCGCGCCACGCCGTGCCTCGGGCAGCGGCAGCATTTCCAGCCGCGCCGTGGGCGGTGGCGCGGGAATGTTGTCGTAACCGTGCAGGCGCGCGATTTCTTCGATCAGGTCTTCTTCAATGCTGATGTCGAAGCGATACGCGGGCGGCGTCACGATCAGTTCATCAGCCGTGCGGGTGTAGGCGAAGCCGAGGCCGGCGATGAGTTTTTCGGTTTGATCGAAGCCCAGGTCGATGCCGAGCACTTTGGCGGCACGCGCCAGGCGCAGGCGCACCGGGGCACGCGTCGGCAACTGGTCGGCATCGAGCGCCTCGACCACGGGACCGGGCTGGCCGCCGCAGATGTCGATGATCAGTTGCGTCGCCCGCTCGATGGCGCTGCGCTGCAATTCGAAATCCACGCCGCGCTCATAGCGGTAGGAGGCGTCGGAGGAAAAGCCGAGCGCGCGGGCCTTGCCGGCGATGGCGTCGGTATTGAAGAAGGCGCTTTCGAGGAACAGGTCGGTCGTGGCGTCGCTGATGCCGGAATGCTCGCCACCCATGATGCCGGCCAGCGCCAGGCTTTTGGCTTCATCGGCAATCAGGGCGGTATCTGCCGTCGGCGTGACGGTCTGCTCGTTGAGCAGCAGCATCTGTTCGCCAGCGGCGGGATAGCGCACATGGATGCTGCCCTGCAACTGGGCATCGTCGAAGGCATGCAGCGGCTGACCAAGTTCGAGCATCACATAGTTGGTGACGTCGACCAGTGCCGAGATGGCCCGCACGCCGCAGCGCTCGATGCGCTGCTTCATCCAGTCCGGCGTAATGGCGCGGGCATTGACGCCGCGCACGATGCGGCCGCAGTAACGCGGGCAGGCGGCGGGAGCGTCGAGGATGATGCCGCGCGTGTCTTCAAGCACGGGCGCGACCGGTGCCACCGTTGGCAACTGCAGGGGCGCGCCGGTCAGCGCCGCCACTTCGCGGGCGATGCCACTGAGCGACAGGCAGTCGGCGCGGTTCGGCGTGAGTTTCAGCGTGATGAGATTGTCATCAAGTTTGAGGTAGCTGCGGATGTCCTGGCCGATGGGTGCATCGGCCGGCAAGGACAACAGGCCGCCATGATCTTCCGACAGCCCCAGTTCGCGCGCCGAGCAGAGCATGCCGCAACTTTCGACACCACGCACCTTGGCTTTCTTGATCTCGATGCCGGGCAATTTCGCGCCGACAAGGGCGCAGGGCACCAGCATGCCGGCCGCGACATTCGGCGCGCCGCAGACGATCTGCAGCACGCCGTGCGTGCCGCTCATTTCACCCACCTGGACCGAGCACAGCTTCAGCTTGTCGGCATCCGGATGCTTCTCGGCGCTCAGCACGCGCGCCACGACGACATGCGAAAAGTCGGCGCTGGCGGGGCGGCACTCTTCGACCTCAAGCCCGGCCATTGTCAGCAAATGGCACAGTTCTTCGGTCGACAGTGGCGGATTGACGAGGGCGCGCAGCCAGGATTCGGGGAATTGCATATTTTTTTATCTACTGGAATTGCGAAAGGAAACGCAAGTCGCCGTCGAAAAACAGGCGCAGGTCGTTGATGCCATAGCGCAGCATGGTCAGGCGATCCGGTCCGAAGCCGAAGGCGAAACCCGTGTATTTTTCCGGGTCGATGCCGCCGCAGCGCAATACGTTCGGATGCACCATGCCACAGCCGGCGATCTCCAGCCAGCGGCCTTCCATCGGGCCATGCATGAAGGCGACGTCAATTTCGGCCGACGGTTCGGTGAAGGGGAAGAACGAGGGACGGAAGCGCACCTTGAGGTCGTCACTTTCGAAGAAGCGGCGCAGAAAGTCGGCGACCACGCCCTTCAGATCTGCGAAGCTGACGTTCTCGCCGACCCACAGCCCCTCGACCTGGTGAAACATCGGCGAGTGCGTGGCATCGGAATCGACGCGATACACCCGCCCGGGGCAGATCACCCGAATCTCGGGCATGCTGTTGAGATGCCGGTATTTTTCGGCGTGCGCCAGCATGGTGCGAATTTGCACCGGGCTGGTGTGGGTGCGCAACAGGACGTCTTCCCGCAGCTTGCCCGCGGCATCGAGCAGATAAAAGGTGTCGTGCATCGAACGCGCCGGGTGGTTCTCGGGCGTGTTGAGCGCGGTGAAGTTGTGCCAGTCGGTTTCGATCTCGGGGCCATCGGCCACTGCGAATCCGATCGAGCGGAAGAGTTGTTCGATGCGCTCCAGCGTGCGCATCACCGGGTGGATGCTGCCGCGGCTCGGGCCACGGCCCGGCAGGGTCACATCGAGCGCCTCGGCAGCCAACTGGGCTTCCAACTGGGCGTTACGCAGCGCCTCGCGCCGTAGCGCCAGCGCCGACTCTACCTGCGTCTTGGCGACATTGATCGCCGCACCCGCCGTCTTGCGTTCTTCCGGCGGCAGCTTGCCCAGGCCCTTGAGCAGCGCGGTGAGCGAACCCTCCTTGCCCAGATATGCTGCCTTGACCTCTTCGAGCCGGGCAATTTCGCTGGCGGCGGAGAAGTCGGCCGTCGCCTGGGCGATCAGTTGTTCCAGATTATTCATGACTGCGGCATGGCTGCGAATAGTATGACACGCAAAATCCTGCTAGCAAAAACCAGAAAGGCCGCTCACTGTTGCCGGAGCGGCCTCCCTGTCGATTCAGCCTGAAACCGGGCCTGACTCAGGCCGACAGCTGTGCTTTGGCCTGGTCTGCCAGCGCGGCAAACGCCGGCTTGTCGAAAACCGCCAGATCGGCCAGCACCTTGCGATCGACTTCGATCGAGGCCTTCTTGAGGCCATTCATCAGGGTGCTGTACTTCATGCCCAGTTCGCGGGCTGCCGCGTTGATCCGGGCAATCCACAGAACACGGAATTGACGCTTTCTTTGACGACGGTCGCGATACTGGTACTGACCGGCCTTCATCACCGCTTCTTTGGCGACGCGATAAACCGAGGAACGCCGACCGCGATACCCCTTGGCTTGATCGAGAACTTTCTTGTGGCGCGCGCGCGCCGTTACACCGCGTTTGACTCGTGACATGTTCTGTTCTCCTTAACCGTTGGGCAACATGGCACGCACGGACTTGGCATCCGCTTCATGCACTGTCAGCACGCCACGCAGGTGACGTTTCACCTTGGTGGTTTTCTTGGTGAGGATGTGGCGCTTGAACGCCTGAGCGCGCTTGATGCTGCCTGACCCACGCACTTTAAAGCGCTTGGCGGCCCCGCTCTTGGTCTTCATCTTCGGCATCGAAGATCTCCTTTTTTATAACATGCCTGCCAGGTGGCTCCCGCCTCGGGAACACTTGTTAACCTGCAGCCACTTCTTCCCGTCCCGCCCACGGTTGCCCGGCGCGAAACAAAAAACTTGCCAACTCAACTGCTCAACATGCCGCCTATACCGGCTTTTTCTTCGACGGCGCCAGCACCATCACCAACTGCCGGCCTTCCATCTTCGGGAACTGCTCGACCAGTGCCACTTGTTCCAGGTCGGCCTTGATACGTTCCAGCACGCGCATGCCAATTTCCTGGTGCGCCATCTCGCGACCGCGGAAGCGCAGGGTGATCTTTGCCTTGTCGCCTTCCCCGAGAAACTTGATGATGTTGCGCATCTTGATCTGGTAGTCGTTTTCATCCGTGCCCGGACGAAACTTGATTTCCTTGACCTCGACGATTTTCTGCTTTTTCTTCGCCTCTGCAGCGCGTTTGGCTTCCTGATATTTGAACTTGCCAATGTCCATCAAGCGGCAGACCGGCGGGTCGGCCATTGGCGCGATTTCGACCAGATCGACTCCGATCTCTTCCGCTTTCAGCAGCGCCTCACGAACTGAACATATACCGAGTTGCTCGCTATCCACCCCGACTAAACGAATTTCGGGGGCCGTGATTTCTTCATTGACGCGCTGCGTCTTATCCTGGGCTATGGCTCAAATCTCCTAAAAGTCTATAAAAATCAAGTCGCTAAGCCCTTGCTGCCGCGTTCCAGCAGCAGGCGCTCAATCAAGGCTTCCGGGGACATCTGCCCGAGATCCTGATTGCCTCGGGCACGCAAAGCGACCAACCCAGCAGCCTTTTCCTTGTCGCCGACAACGACAATATAAGGCCGCTTCAACATGCTATGTTCGCGGATTTTATAGTTAATCTTCTCGCCGCGCAAATCGCTTTCGACGCGCAAACCAGCCGCGCGCAACATTTTCGCCACACTTTCGGCATAGTCGGCCTGCGCTTCGGAAATATTCATCACCACCACCTGCACCGGCGACAGCCAGAGCGGCATGGCACCCGCATGGTTTTCGATCAAAATGCCGGTAAACCGCTCCAGGGATCCGAACAGTGCGCGGTGCAGCATGACCGGACGCTTGTGGGTGTTGTCGGCCGCCACATAATGGATGTCGAAGCGTTCGGGCAGGTTCATATCCACCTGCAGCGTGCCGCACTGCCAGTCGCGGCCGATGGCATCGCGCAGCACGAATTCCAGCTTGGGACCATAGAAGGCGCCTTCGCCCGGATACAGGTCGTAAGCGATGCCCATGTGGTCGAGGGCGTTCGATAGCGCCCCTTCGAGGGTATCCCAGGTCGCGTCGGAACCGATGCGCTTCTCCGGGCGGGTCGACAGCTTGATGCGCACGCTATCGAAACCGAAGTCCTTGTAGATGTCGAGGATCAGCGCCACCACGCTCTTGCACTCATCCTCCATCTGCTCTTCGGTACAGAAGATGTGGGCATCGTCCTGGGTGAAATGGCGCACCCGCAACAGGCCATGCAGCGCACCCGAAGGCTCGTAACGATGCACCTTGCCGAATTCGGCCATGCGCAGCGGCAGGTCGCGGTAGCTCTTGATGCCCTGCTTGAACAGGGCGACACCGCCCGGGCAGTTCATCGGCTTCAGGGCGAAAACGCGTTCATCCTCGGTCTGCGTGGTGAACATGTGCTCCCGGTAGTTGAACCAGTGCCCGGAAAGCTCCCACAGGGAACGGTCCATGACATCCGGGGTATTCACCTCCACGTAGCCCGCCTCTTCCTGACGTGCCCGCATGTAGCCAATCAGGTCGAGGAACAGCCGCCAGCCGTGGGGATGCCAGAACACGGAACCCGGCGCCTCTTCCTGGAAATGGAACAGGTCCAGTTGCTGCCCGAGCTTGCGGTGGTCACGCTTTTCCGCTTCTTCGAGCATGTGCAGGTGGGCGTCGAGTTCCTCTTTTTTCGCCCAGGCCGTGCCGTAAATGCGCTGCAGTTGCTCGTTCTTGGGATCGCCGCGCCAGTAGGCACCGGCCACCTTCATCAGCTTGAAATGCTTGAGCTTGCCGGTGGAGGGCACGTGGGGGCCGCGGCACAGGTCGACAAAGTCGCCCTCGCGGTAGAGCGAAACGTCTTCGCCCGCCGGGATCGCCGCGATCAGTTCCGCCTTGTAGTGCTCGCCCAGCGACTTGAAGAACGCGACCGCCTGATCGCGCGGCAAGACTTCGCGGCTGACGGGAAAATCCTTTTTCGCCAGTTCGAGCATGCGTTTTTCGATCGCCGCCAGATCCTCGGGCGTGAACGGGCGCTTGTAGGCGAAGTCGTAGTAGAAGCCGTTCTCGATCACCGGGCCGATGGTCACCTGCGCTTCGGGGAACAGTTCCTTGACCGCGTAGGCCAGCAGGTGCGCGGTCGAATGACGGATGATTTCCAGGCCGGCGGGATCCTTGTCGGTGATGATCGCCAGTTGCGCATCGTGTTCGATGCGCAACCCCGTGTCCACCAGCCGGCCATCGAGCCGTCCGGCCAGCGCCGCCTTGGCCAGGCCGGCGCCAATCGAGGCGGCCACGTCAGCCACGGTCAGTGCTTGCGGATATTCGCGTTGGGAACCATCAGGTAGCGTAATCACCGGCATCTTCAAGGACTCCAAATGAAACAGGGCGCCGGATCTCTCAGGCGCCCTGTTCCGGGTACTTATCAGACAGGACTTGTTGCTGCCCTGCTCTCTACTATTCAGTGGCGGAGTGGACGGGACTCGAACCCGCGACCCCCGGCGTGACAGGCCGGTATTCTAACCAACTGAACTACCACTCCGCATCAACCTCGTGCTTCGACATTTGCACATCGACATTGAGGGCGCGGATTCTAGCAGATTTGCTCGTGCGCGCAACAGCCCGGCGCACGATTTTTTAGGCATCTACATCTCCGCCGGCGACCACAGATCCGGTCGGTCAGTAAAGACCGCGGACGCGCCCAGCCCGAACAGGCGCGCCCCGGTGGCATGATCGTTGACCGTATAGGCCGCCCAGATGACGCCAGCATCATTGAGTGCGGCCGCCTGCCGCGGAGTGAGATATTCCGCTGCCAGATGCAGCGCGATGGCACCCCGGCGTTCAAGTTGCGCTTGCCAATCGTCCGGTAACTGCTCCACCAGCAGCGCCTGCGGGAATTGCGGCAACACGCGCCGTGCCGCCAGCGCCGACTTTTCGGAAAAGCTGGAGATCACGCCCGTGCCGTTCCAATGTTCGCCCAACCAGCGCGCCACCGTCTCCCCGGTGCTTTCATCGTGCCCGGTTGCCGGCTTGATCTCGATGTTGGGCCACAAGCTTAGCCGCCGGCATTCCGCCATTGCTTCTGAAAAAGTCGGCGCCGGCGCGACGGCAAACGCGGGGTGATGGAGACCGCCGGCATCAAAACGGCGAATCTCGGCCAGCGTCATTTCCGCCACGCGGCCCCGGCCGGTCGTGGTGCGCTCCAGGGTCTCGTCGTGGATCAGGAGCGGCACGCCATCGGCGCTGAGCATGACGTCGAACTCGACCGCCCGGCAGCCCAGGCGGGCGGCGATGGTGAGTCCGGCCAGGGAATTTTCCGGGGCCAGGGCACCGCCGCAGCGGTGGGCAATGATGTGTGGATAGGCGATCAACGCCGGATGGTGGGCGGTGCGGCGAGCACCGGCGCGGCGCGCAGCACGGCAGTATCGAGCGCTTCCTTGGCCGGCTTCTGGTTGCTCCAGACAGACTCGACTTCCTCGTTGAGGATGGTACGAATGCCGCTCTTGCCAAAGCCGTTGCGGGTCCGTGCAGAATCGCGCTTGTTCATCGACAGGCGTCGCTCGGCCCGGTCGAGCAGGACGGGATTGGCACCGGATTCGCGCAGGGCCTGCATTGCGGCCGGCGACATCGGCAGAAAACCGGTGGCCCGCACCCACTCGCGCTGGATTTCCGGCTTCAGCAGAAACGTGATGAAGCGCGCAATGACCAGTTGCTCCGGCCTCTTGTCGGCCGCCAGCACCCATAACGCGGCGCCATCCGGCAACACGCTCGCCTCACGCACGACATACACGTCATCGTAGTGGGGCAACGCCGCAATGCCGAGGGGAAAATCCGGGATCTTCGCCAGCCGCGCATACAGCGATGACTCGCCCGTCAGCATGGCGCATTCGCCCGAAGCAAAACGGTCGTCGCCTTCGCGGCCGGGACCGGAGTAAATGAAATAGAGGCTCTTTTGCCAACTGGTCAGCAAGGCAAGGTGTTTCACATTCACCATGTTGTTGAGTGCCAGTTGATCAAGTTTGCCGTTCTTCACCACCTGCGGCTCGCCTTGCTGGGCCGCCACGTTTTCCAGGTGTACCCAGGCGAAACGCGAACTGGTCAGCGGGCACTTGAAGCCGGCTTCGCGCAGCGCACCTGCGGCCCCCTGCAGTTCCCACCAGGTTTTCGGCGGCACATCGACATTCAGCCCGGCCTTGGCGAACGCCGCCTTGTTGTAAAACAGCACCGGCAGTGAAAACGCCAGCGGCAAGGCCTGCATTTTTCCGCTCAGGTCGTCCACCGCATCAATCATCTGCGGGTAAAACATCCTGGCATCGAAGCGCTCCCTGCCAGTCGCCATCACCTGATGCAATTGCCGAAAGCGCGGCCGGGTATCGAACATCGACATGGCATCGTCATGATCGAACAGCGCCAGATGGGGTAAACGAGCTTTGTCGCTGATGCCCTGAACGTCCTCCAGAATGATGCGCCCGCCTCCCGCCTTGAGTTTCGCCTCATGGTCGTTGAACTGCAATGCCAGGGTGGCCAGCGCATCAAGCGGCGTACCCGACAGGCTGTGACGCAGATAAATTTCCTGCGGGGGCGGCGGTGCGGCCGTGGCCTGGGCCTTTCTAGCGGATTTGGACGGGGCAGCGGACGCGGCGGTAACCACGACAAGCATGAGGGAGGCAATCAGGGTCGCGACAGAAATTTTCATGGGGGAATGACTCGGGCCAAGGGAGTGCCTAGTTTACCCCGACAGGGAAATTGCATGATCCGAAGTTGTCCGGATGCCACGGATGAGCGCAAACGAAGCGTCCCGGCGGGCATTCGGATAAAGAAACAGGGCGCTTTGCCGTAAACTCCGCATAGCGCATTGCGCGTCCGGGATAATTTCATGCATACAGTTGTGCGTCTGACCTTCTTGTTTCCATTCATCGGCCTGCTGCTCGCCGGTTGCGAACAATTGGGCATCGAGAACCCGGCCCAGATCGCTGCCGCCCGGGAAGCCGAAGGCCGTGCCGTCGGCAGCGCCTGCCGCCATAGCGGGCGCGCCCTCGAGGATTGCTTTTTCCTGAATCCGCGGGCGCAGAAGTCGGCCATCTTCACCGGCTGGCGCGACATGGACGCCTACATGCGCGAAAACAGTCTCGAAATCATCGACCCGGTCATTTCGCGACCCGATGACGTCAGCCGGAAGAGCAAGGCCGCCCCGGTCGAGGCGGCGCCGGCCGAGACTCCGTCGGCGAACAAGGAAGACGCAAAGCGCAGTGCCGTCGAACTACCCTCGCCGGCCACCAGTCCCGCCTTGCGCGGCGGCGGCAAAATGGCTTGATCGGACGCACAATCCTCGGCAGTCCGCAGCCGTAACTGCATTAAGGAAGCACTGATCAAGTCCGTCACACCGGCGCAGGCCGGTGTCCAGCTTGTTGATTTTCCAGGACTTTCCTGGATTTCCTGGATTCCGGCTTGCGCCGGAATAATGGAATGGTCGCCCCTCCCTAAACGGCATCAATGTGCCAAAGTGAAGTCGTGACACTTACACTTAAACGAAAGGGGCGACCGATATGAATCTTAAGACGATTGGTATGGAT
>JAUXOM010000038.1 GCA_030682175.1 Rhodocyclaceae bacterium | reverse complement strand
TTCCGGTTGCTCTCCACCCCGCCTCGCAGCGACGCAGTTACCTTCAGCTTCGGGGTCTTGGCTTGCCCCGACACGGACTTCCACCATGCTGTTATCGCGCCTTCACAGGCGCACTCATTCCGGCGCAAGCCGGAATCCAGGAAATTCAACAGTCTGGACACCGGCCTACGCCGGTGTGACGGACTTGATCAGTGTTTCACTAAAAGTCGGCGCTGGCGGGACGGCGTCAGCCAGCTCGCCGCCAGTATGGGGACGGCGTCAGCCACTCGCCGCCAGCATGGGGACGGCGGGATCAGGCCGCCAACACCCTCCAGAGCGTCTTGCCCTTGCTTTCCTTGTCGATCTCCGCCAGCACGCGCTCGTGCTCGGCTAGTTCGTCGGCAGTCGCGGCCAGTACGCGCACGGAGGGGCGTTCGCCGGACAGCAGGGCGACCATCTCCGCCGAGCCCATTTCCAGATCCATCATCAGGTTTTCCTGGCCGCGCGTCATCGCCAGATAGACCTCGGCCAGCAGCTCGGCGTCGAGCAAGGCGCCATGCAACTGCCGGCTTGAGTTATCAACCCCGAATTCGTTGCACAGCGCATCGAGGCTGTTCTTTTTGCCGGGCCGCAGTTCGCGCGCCATTTTCAGCGTATCGACAATGCAAGTGCAAGCGGTCCGCAGCGGCTCCTTGCCGAGCAAATCAAGTTCATTGTCGAGAAAGCCGACATCGAAGGGCGCGTTGTGGATGATGACCTCGGCATCGCGCACAAATTCAAGCAACTCCTCGGCAACATCGACAAATTTCGGTTTGTCGGCGAGAAACTCGTCGGTCAGTCCATGCACGGCCTGGGCCCCCGCGCCAATGGCACGTTCGGGATTCAGATAACAGTGGAAATGCCGGCCGGTAAGCTTGCGGCTCACCATCTCGACACAGCCGATTTCGATGACCCGCTCACCCTGGCGCCATTCGAGCCCGGTGGTTTCGGTGTCCAGCATCACCTGGCGAATCATGCTCATCGATTTTCCTCGATGGCGCGTCGGGCCAGCTCATCGACGCGCTCATTCTCTACATGTCCCGAATGGCCGCGCACCCACAGCCATTCGATCTTGTGACCGACCGTGGCAGCATCCAGCGCCTGCCATAGGTCGACATTCTTGACCGGCTGGCGAGCGGCGGTTTTCCAGCCGCGTTTTTTCCAGCCGTGGATCCACTCGCTGATGCCTTTTTGCACATATTGCGAATCGGTATGCACGCGCACCGCCACGGGACGGTTGAGCGCCTTCAAGGCCTCGATGACCGCCATCAGTTCCATGCGATTGTTGGTGGTGGCCGGGGCATAGCCCGACATTTCCTTCTCTTTACCGCCAATGCGCAACAGGGCTCCCCAGCCGCCGGGGCCGGGATTGCCGCTGCACGCGCCATCGGTGTAGATATCAACGGTTTCGGTCATTGTTCTCTTGTTTTATGTGCCAGTGGCTTGCGGGCTACCGCTGCCAGCGCACGCGCCGCAGCCATGCGTTCATGCCATTTCGGCATGATCAGGCGCATGCCATGTTGGCGCTTGATTGCCTGCAGAACATACACCGCGCCCGCAACCGGCCACCAGCGGTCGCCGGCGGCATCCATGAAACCCCAGCGTTGCAACCATTGCTGCTGGCGCACCGGAGGGGCATAGCAACCGAAAGCACCGCTGCGGGTCTCGAAACCCAGCAGGCTAAACCAGTCGCGCAGGCGCGGCACGCTGAGATAACGTCCCTGCCAGGGCGGGCTGCCGGCCTGCCTGGACATGATGCGCCGCAAACCCCAGAGACTGTAGGGATTGAACCCGGTCACCACCACGCTGCCTTCCGGCACCAGCACCCGCTCGACTTCGCGCAGAATCTGGTGCGGGTTGGCATTGAATTCAAGCACATGGGGCAGGACGATCAGATCGATGCTGTTGGTCGCGAAGGGCAGGTAACGCGGATCGCCCTGCACGGCAACGCCGCCCCGATCGCAACAGGACACATGAAACGGCATGCGGTTGGCCCGCAGGAAGTCATGCTGCGGGAAGCCGACCTGGACGGAATTGAAGCCAAAAATATCCGCCACCAGAATATCGAGCTTGCGCTGTTCCCACTTCAGGACATATTGTCCCTGGGAGGTTTTCAGCCATTCGGCAAATCCGTCAATCACCATTAGAATAAAGCTCCCCCCGAGAACGCCGCCGTGCGGCATTCCCCCCCCACGGGGCCAAGAAATTACCATGCAAATCGAGCCAATCAAAGCGTTTGAAGACAACTACATCTGGGCCTTGCGACGAGAGGGCCAGCTTGCGGTCGTCGACCCGGGTGAAGCCGGACCGGTGCTGCGCTTTCTTGAAACCAGCGGCGATCGCCTCTGCGCGATCATGGTCACCCACCGGCATGGCGATCACATCGGCGGCATCGCCGAACTTGTCGCCCGCTACCCGGTGCCCGTGTTCGGCCCGACGCGGGAAGCCGCCGAAGTCGTCACCCATCCCCTGCGCGATGGCGCAACCGTGTGCATTCCCGGACTGGATGATGAATTCACGGTGATCGATGTGCCGGGGCATACGCTGGGTCATATCGCATTCTATAGTGACGGGGTGCTGTTCTGTGGCGACACGCTGTTCGGTGCCGGTTGCGGTCGCGTCTTCGAGGGCACGATGGCCCAGATGCAGGCCTCCCTCGCGCGCCTGGCTGCCCTGCCGCCGGAGACGCTGGTTTATTGCGCCCACGAATACACACAATCCTGCCTGCGCTTTGCGCACACGGTGGAACCGGATAACGCCGCCATCGATGCCCGCAGTGCGAAGGTCGACGAGCTGATTGGTGCCGGTCGCCCCTCCGTACCTTCCACCCTTGCCGAAGAATTTGCCACCAATCCCTTCCTGCGCTGGCAATCGCCCGCCGTGATCGCCGCCGCCGCGACGCTTCTGGGCCATGCCCCCGTGAACGACGTCGCCACCTTCGGCGCGATCCGCCTCTGGAGAGACAGCCTTTAACCATTCAACAAAAGGAAACCCATGAAAAATACCCTGCTGGCCACCCTGCTCGCCACCGCCATCTGCGCCTCCCAGGCCGCCCATGCTGCCGATACCGTCAAGGTCGGGCTCCTCTCCACCCTGTCCGGTCCTGCTGCCGGTCTCGGCGTCGACATCCGCGACGGTTTCCAGTTGGCCATGCGGCATTTGAATGGCAAGCTGGGCGGTTTGCCGGCCGAAATCATCGTCGCCGACGACCAGCAGAATCCGAATACCGCCAAGCAGGCCGCCGAACGCCTCATCAAGAAGGACAAGGTTGACTTCATGACCGGCATCGTCTTCTCGAACATCCTGCTTACCGTCGCCAAGCCGGTCTTCGACAGCCAGACCTTCTACATTTCTGCCAATGCCGGCCCATCGCAACTCGCCGGCAAGGAATGCAACCCCTACTTCTTCAACGTCGCCTGGCAAAACGACAACGTCGCCGAAGCCATGGGCAAGTGGGCCAGTGACGAAGGCTACAAGACCGTCGTCGGCATCGCCCCCAACTATCCGGCCGGCAAGGATGCCATCAACGGCTTCAAGCGTTTCTTCAAGGGCAAGGTCGACGATGAGATGTACACCAAGCTCGGCCAGCTCGACTATGCGGCCGAACTCGCACAACTGCGTGCCGCCAAGCCCGATGCGGTGTTCTTCTTCCTGCCCGGAGGCATGGGCATCAACTTCATCAAGCAGTTCGTCGCTGCCGGTTTGTCGAAGGACATGCGCCTGATCACTTCCGGCTTTTCCGCCGACGAAGACACCATCCCGGCCGTTGGCGAACCGATGCTCGGCCTGTTCAATTCCTCGCACTGGGCGCATGACCTGGACAATGCCGCCAACAAGAAATTCGTCGCCGACTTCGAAAAAGAGTACAAGCGCCTGCCCTCGCTGTATGCCTCGCAGGGTTACGACGCCGCCATGCTGATGGACGCGGCGGTGCGCGACACCAAGGGCAAACTCGCAGACAAGGCCGCCGTGCGCAAGGCCCTTGAAGCCGCGAATTTCAACTCGGTGCGCGGCAAGTTCAAGTTCAACACCAACCACTTCCCGGTGCAGGACTATTTCCTGCGCGTGGTGCGCAAGGACGAAAAAGGCCGCATCACCAACAAGCTGATGGGCACGATATTCACCGATCACCCCGACGCCTATGTCGGCGAGTGCAAGATGCCCAAATAACGCCGTACCGCCAGCGCTGACTTTCTTATGTCGCCCCAGGGAGCAACAGCCCTGCCCGACCGCCTTTTAGCGAAAACCGGCAAGGATGATGCATTGCAATGGTGCATGCCAGGCACCGTTCAGGTGCCAAGCTGATGATCGGGCGCGATGATGGTGCGCCGGGTCATTGATTCAGACATAGGTATTCAGCAGCGTTTGCGCCGGGCCGCCCCAAGCAAACGCGGCACGCGGCGCCAGCCGCATCCCGCGCCCACGCCAAAACAGGCCGCCACGTAACAAGCCGAGCGCAGCGAGCCACAGTCACCTCCCCCGCGAGGGGGAGGATGGGCGGGGGCGGGCGTTTTAATAATTTTCAGGAACACTTGTTGCTTCATTGTCCCGGATTCGAAACTCTGTAAGCGCCCTATAAACCACGTCTGGCGAAACTGAACTGGATTTGTAAAGATTGTGTCCATGAGAAAGTGAGTGGGCACGAAATGGTGAGAGACGAGGAACTGGCGCGACGGCTGGTGGTGAGGCGAGGGCCGAGCGGGA
>JAUXOM010000147.1 GCA_030682175.1 Rhodocyclaceae bacterium | reverse complement strand
CAATGGCGTCGTTGATTGAGCGCTTACAATTGACTGTTGCGGCAATGCAGGTTTTCCGCTATTGATAGCGGTGACTTATCACGGAGATCGAGACCATGGGTGTAGCCGCCAACTTTGCCAGCATTCGTTTGAACGCCGCCGACAACGTGGTTGTCGCGCGGGACGACCTGGCGGCGGGAACGCCGGTCGAGGGCGTGACCACCCTGGGTGTCGTGCCACGTGGCCACAAGGTGGCAACTGCCGCCATCGCCAGGGGCGATGCAGTGCGCAAATACGACCAGATCATCGGCTTTGCCACCACCGATATCCAGCCGGGTGAGCATGTGCATTCCCACAACATCGAATTTGGCGATTTCGACCGTGACTATGCTTTCGGCGCCGACGCCCGGCCGACGGCTTTCGTCCCTGTAGCGGAGCGCGCCACCTTCCAGGGGTTCGTGCGCGCCGATGGGCAGGTCGGCACGCGCAACTTCGTCGGGGTACTGGCGTCGGTGAATTGCTCGAATTCTGTAGCGCGGCTGATTGCCGACGCCTTTGCCGGTGACAAACTGGCGCCGTGGCCGCATGTGGACGGCGTCGTCGCGCTGCCGCACCAGACCGGTTGCTGCATTCCCCTGGACGGCGACACCCACGGCAATCTGGAACGCACCCTGGTCGGCCATGCCCGGCATCCGAATTTCGCGGGGGTGCTGCTGGTGGGCCTGGGCTGCGAGGTGGCGCAGATCGACACCATGCTGGAACGTTACGGACTGAGCAAAAGCGCGAGCTTGCAGACTCTGGTCATCCAGGACGAAGGCGGTACGGTTGCCACCGTGGCGGCAGGCATCGCCAAGCTGCGGGCGATGCTGGAAATCGCCGACACCGCGCGACGGTCCAGCGTTGACGCCAGCCATCTGACGGTCGCGCTGGAATGCGGCGGGTCGGACGGCTATTCGGGCATTACCGCCAATCCGGCACTCGGCGCGGCGGTGGATTTGCTGGTGCGCCACGGCGGTACCGCGATCCTCGCCGAGACGCCGGAAATTTATGGTGCCGAACATCTGCTGACGCGGCGCGCCGTTACGCAAGCGGTGGGCGAGAAGTTGATTGCGCGCATCAAATGGTGGGAACGGCACACCGCCGCCAACCAGGCGCGCATGGACAACAACCCGACGCCAGGCAACAAACAAGGCGGCCTGACCACCATTCTGGAAAAATCACTGGGCGCGGCGGCGAAGGGCGGCACCACCATGCTGATGGATGTCTATCGATACGCCGAACCGGTGACGGCGAAGGGCTTCGTGTTCATGGATACCCCCGGCTACGATCCGGCGTCCATCACCGGCATGGTGGCCGGCGGCGCCAACCTGACCTGCTTTACCACCGGGCGCGGATCGGTTTACGGCGGTAAACCGGTGCCCAGCCTGAAGCTGGCGACCAATACGCCGATGTTCGAGCGGATGAGCGACGACATGGACATCAATTGCGGGGTGATCGCCGATGGCGCGGCATCGACCGCCGAAATGGGCGAACGGATTTACCGGATGATGCTGGATACGGCCTCGGGCCAGCCGTCCAGAAGCGAAGTTCATGGTATCGGCGATCTGGAATTCTGCCCGTGGCAGACCGGTGCGGTGATGTAGGTGCTGACTTGACCGAGCAGGACAAAAAAGCCGGGGGAAGCCCCGGCTTTAGCTTTTGTTGGTCTTGTCAGGTCAGCCTTGTGGCTGGCGGATAAGCATTTCAACGCGGCGATTCTGGGCCCGCCCCGTTTCGGTCGCATTGTCGGCGATCGGTTCGGCTTCGCCCCGGCCAGTGATCGTCATGCGGTTCCGCTGGACGCCGCGCAGCGCAAGATAATCCGCCACAGCCGCGGCGCGTCTGCCCGACAACTCCAGATTGTCCTGGGCACTGCCCTGGCTATCGGTATAGCCAACCACCGTGATGGTGCTCGCCGGAAACTCATTCAGCGTATTCGCCAGCTTGTCGAGGGTGGGGTAGAGCCTGGTATCGATGGCCGCGCTGCCACTGGCGAACGAAACCGATCCCGGCACACTTACTTTAAGCGAGCCATCCCTTTGCTCGGAAACCGCGACGCCTGAATCCTTGGTGGCGATGCCCAGCTTTTCCTTGACCAGCGGCCAGTTATAGCCCGCCGCCGCGCCCACGCCGGCACCGACCGTGGCCCCGACCACCGTACCCCGGCCGGAGCCGCCGATCATGGTGCCGAGGACGGCGCCGGCCGCGGCACCGGCACCGGTGCCGAAGGCAGTTTCGGTTTGTTGTTGCGTCGCGCAGCCGCTTGCCAAGGCCGCCGCCAGTGCGACAGCCATCAGTGCTCCAGTATTTCTCATTGGGAACCTCCATTCGTTATGTACAACAATAAACCTAAAAACCCCGGTTCGCCCCACAGAGAGCACAGAGGACACGGAGAAACGGCGCAAGCATACAAAATTCAAGCGCACCCAAAGGGCGACATGCACTTATTACGTAATGCCTGGTTTTTTCTCCGTGATCAACGTGTTCTCCGTGGTGAACTGCTTGTTCTAGGATAAACCAACCCTGTGTAATGCAAACACGCCACGTGGCGCAGGCTTACATCATCTTTGAAGACCACGACAGCCTTTCTGTCAATGCTTGACCGTATCGGCAAGTCGGCAATGAGCGGGAGCGTGCCAGCTTGGGCATGCTGGCGCCGTACCCCATGCGGGGCATTTCATCTCTTCAGCGCCGACTTTTTTTAGGCCGCCGCACCCAGGCGACCGGAGCGGAAGTCGTCGATGGCCTGATTGATTTCCTGCTCGGTATTCATTACAAACGGGCCATGCTGCACGATCGGTTCATGCAGCGGTTGCCCGGCGATCAGCAGTACTTGCGCTTCTTCGGCGGCTTCAATCTCCACACCATCTGTCTGTGACTCGTTGGCGAGAATTGCCATGCGCTGCGCCGGTACAGTTTTGCCTGCCACGTTCACCGCGCCGCGATAAACATAGATGAACGCGTTGTGCGTTGCCGGCAAGGACTGCGTGAAGCGGGTTCCTGCCGGCAGATGAAGATCCAGATATAACGGGGCAGTGGCAGCACGGGTGACGGCACCCATCACGCCATGGCTTGTGCCAGCGATCAGCGTTGCCGCCACGCCACCCGCGGTGACGAAACGCGGCAGGTCGGCGGCAGCAAAATCGCGATACCAGGGCGCACACATCTTGTCGCGGCCGGGCAGGTTGAGCCAGAGCTGGAAGCCTTCCATCACACCGGCTTCCTGCTGCGGAATTTCGGAGTGGATCACGCCACTGCCGGCGGTCATCCACTGGACGCCGCCGTTGCTGAGCAAACCTTCATGTCCGGCACTGTCACGATGCAGCATGCGGCCGGCGATCATGTAGGTGATGGTTTCGAAACCGCGATGCGGATGGTCGGGGAAGCCGGCGATATAGTCGTCCGGATTGTCGCTGCCAAAGGCGTCCAGCATCAGGAACGGGTCGAGGCGGCGCTGGAGTTGTTGGGTCAGCACGCGCGTCAGTTGGACGCCGGCGCCATCGGAGGTCGGTTTGCCGGCCACCAACTGTTCTACCGTGCGCGGTTTGCTGACCGGCTCGGGGTTGGAATTCTTTGTCATGCTCTCTCCTTGGTCATGGCGCCTCTGCTAGACTCCGCGCCCTTTCATGCGGTACAGCGTCTAAACTGTACCGACGACACATCCATTGCCACTGGAGTGTCATTTCAACTTATTTTGTATCTGTGTGACTAATCGAGACTTTTCAACCCTTTCGCTGTCGCCGGTATTCCTGCGCAACCTTGAGCGCCTGGGTTACCGCAGCATGACGGCCATTCAGGCGCAGAGTTTGCCGCTGATCCTGCAGCAGCGTGACCTGATTGCCCAGGCCAACACCGGCAGCGGCAAGACGCTGGCTTTCGCCATCGGCATCCTGCACCGGCTTGACCCTGCCGATTTCAGCACCCAGGCACTGGTGCTGTGCCCGACGCGCGAACTGGCCGATCAGGTTGCCAAGGAGTTGCGGCGCGTGGCCCGCTTCGCCGCCAACATCAAGGTGCTGACGCTGTGCGGCGGTGCTCCGATGGGGCCGCAGATCGCCTCGCTCGAACATGGCGCGCATATCGTCGTCGGCACGCCCGGGCGGATCCAGGACCACATGAGTCGCGCCAGCATCGATCTTTCCGGTGTACGCACCCTGGTCCTCGACGAAGGCGACCGGATGGTCGGCATGGGCTTTTTCGACGAGATCAAGGGAATTGTCCGCGCCTGTCCGCGCCAGCGCCAGACGCTGCTGTTTTCGGCCACTTACCCCGATGACATGAAAATGGCCAGCGCGGCTTTTCTCAATCGACCGGCGGAGCTCAAGGTTGATGCCACGCTGGATGCCCCCCGCGTCGAGCAGCGCTTCTACGAAGTCGCGCACGAGCAACGCAACCTGGCGGTTGCGCAACTGCTTGTCCATTTCCGGCCGGAATCGACGCTGGCCTTCTGCAATACGCGCATCCACTGCCGCGAACTGGCCGCCGAGCTGCGTGCGCAGGGATTTTCGGCGCTTGCTCTGCACGGCGAACTGGAGCAACGCGATCGCGACGAACTGCTGGTGCAGTTTGCCAACCGCAGTTGCACGGTGCTGGTGGCGACCGATGTTGCCGCACGTGGCCTGGATATCCGGACCGTGGACGCCATCATCAATGTCGATGTCGCCAAGGACACTGAAGTTCATACCCACCGTATCGGCCGCACCGGTCGTGGCGACAAGACCGGACTGGCGCTGAGTTTATGTGCGCCGAGCGAGCGCAAGTGGGTCAAGCTGATTGAAGCCTGGCAGGGTGGTCCGGTGCGCTGGTTTGACCGCGCCGAACTCCAGCCGGCCGCAGACGGGATGTTGCAAGCGCCGATGCAGACCTTGCGCATCCAGGGCGGCCGCAAGGACAAGTTGCGCCCGGGTGATCTGCTCGGCGCGCTGACCGGCATTGCCGGATTAAACAAGGATCAGGTTGGCCGCATCGATGTTTTCGACGATATCTGCTTCGTCGCGCTGGATCGGCAGATTGCCGCGCGTGCCCTGGTCAGCCTGGTTCAGGCCGGAATCAAAGGCCGCAATTTCCGCATGAATCTAATTGAACCTGGAAAAAGCAGTTCACCACGGAGGACACGGTGATCACGGAGAAAAAACCAGGCGTTACGAAATAAGATGCCGCCATGAAAGTTACCGGCGGCAATCAGCCCCGCCGCGCAAACGCCTCGAAGCCCTCGATGGGCAGCGGTCGGCTGAAAAAGTAGCCCTGATAGGCGTGGCAACCGGCATTGGCCAGAAAATCGCGTTGCTCGGCATTTTCGACACCCTCCGCGATGACGTTCAAGCCCAGATTCTGGGCCAGCGCCACCACCGTTCTGGCAATCGCCGCATCGTTGGGGTCGGTGAGCACGTCGAGGACAAAGGAGCGGTCGATCTTCAATTGATCGAGTGGCAGGCGCTTCAGGTAAGACAACGAGGAATAGCCGGTGCCGAAGTCATCCAGAGAAAAGCCCACGCCCCGGGAGCGCAGCGCGAACATCTTGCCGATTATTTCCTCGACGTTGTCTACCAGAAGGCTCTCGGTCAGTTCCAGCTTGAGTCGTTGCGGGTTCGCTCCGGTGCGATCGAGCACCTCCAGCACCCGTTCGACAAAGTCGCGCTGATGGATCTGGCGGGCGCTGATATTCACCGCCAAGGTGAGATGGGCCATCTCGGGCCGGGTTGCCCAGAGGGCCAGTTGCGTGCAGGTGGTTTCCAGCACCCATGCGCCGAGCGGCAGGATCAGCCCGGTTTCCTCGGCCAGGGGAATGAAGTCGTTCGGCGCGATCATGCCGCGCTCGGGATGCTGCCAGCGCACCAGTACTTCGGCGCCCGTCAGGTGGCCTTCGCCAACGACCTGCGCCTGGTAATGCAGCAGGAACTGCTGCTGCTGCACGGCCTCGCGCAGGTCGGTTTCCAGGGCGGCGCGATTCATCGCGGCGGCCTGCATGCTCTGATCAAAGAAGCGCCAGGTGTTGCGCCCGGCGTCCTTGGATCGGTACATGGCAAGATCGGCCTGCTTCATCACATCGTCGATGCTGGCGGGCCGGGCTTGACCGCTGAACAGGCTGATGCCGATGCTGGCGGTGCTCTGGTGCGTCAGCACACCAAGCTGAAAGGGCTGCCTGAACGTGGCGAGAATCTTCGCGGCGACCGCTTCGCTACTGGCGACCGCCTCTGGCTCGCGCGGACTTAATCCCCCCAGCACCACCACGAACTCATCACCGCCCATGCGCGCCACGGTATCGCCCTCGCGCACACAGGCTGCCAGGCGTGACGCGACCTGTTTCAGCAACTGGTCGCCCATGTCGTGGCCGAGCGTGTCATTGAGCGTCTTGAAGTTGTCGATGTCGATGAACAGCAGCGCGCCATGGTTGGCGCCGCGTGCGCTGGTTGTCATGGCCTGTTTCAGGCGATCTTGCAGCAGCGTGCGGTTGGGCAGGCCGGTGAGTGGGTCGAAGAAGGCCAGCTTGTTGATCTTTTCCTCGGCCAGCTTGCGTTCGGTGATGTCGAAATGCGTGCCGACGTAATGGGTGACGGCGCCCGCCGCGTCCTTCACCACCGTGATGGTGAGCCATTTTGCATACTCTTCGCCGTTTTTCTTGCGGTCCCAGACCTCGCCCTGCCAGCCGCCGGTGCGCTGGATGCTTTCCCACATGTCGCTATAGAAGTCGGCGTCGTGGCGACCCGATTTGAGCAGTGCCGGTGTCTGGCCGATGGCTTCGGCGGCCGTGTAGCCGGTGATGGTGGTGAAGGCCGCGTTGACCCGCAGGATCACGTTGTCGGCATCGGTGATGATCGTCGCTTCCAGTGATTCGAAGGCGGCAGCGGCAATGCGCAGTTCCTGCTCGGCCAGCTTGCGCTCGGTGATGTCCTGCACCGTGCCACTGGAACGTAGCGGCTCGCCTGCCGCGTCGAAGTCCGATGTGCCGCGTTCGTGCACCCACTTGATGCGACCATCACCCATCTGCAGCCGGTGAGTGATCTCGTAAGGCGCGCGTGCGACCAGAGATTCCGTGTAGGCGTGGTTGACCGCGGCGCGGTCGTCCGGGTGAGTAACCGCGAGGAAGGCGGCATAACTGGCGCCAAACCGGTCTTTGTCGATCTCGAACAAGCGGAAGACTTCGTCGCTCCAGACGAGTTCGTCGTTCGCCAGATCCAGCGTCCAACTGCCCACATGGGCGAGGCGCTGCGCTTCATTAAAGTGCGCCGTACTGGATAACAGGGCAGCCTCGTTACGTTGCTGCTCGATCTCCTGGGCATGCAGCTTGTTCTGCATTTCAGACAACTTCGCCCGCACGCTGTTTTCCATGCCGGGAGCGATCGTGATGGCGGAGGAAAAGTCACCGCGACCAATCCTGAGTATCTGGGCGTGGATTTCGTCCACGCTGCCGCCCAGCGTCCTGCGCAGGCTCGCATAGGCGCGCCAGAGGAAGAAAGCCGCTGCCAGTGTGGTGCCGATAAACAGCAGCCGCAGCAGCATGGCGAGGTCTTCCGCGGAGCGGACGGTGGCGGCGCCGCGCTGTTCCATCATCACGGAAAACTCGTTGATGGGCTGCATGATGCCGTCCTTGGCCCGATGATAGTTTTCGTCATACAGCATCAGCCGCGCCCTGGCCCGCTCGGCAGCCGACCAAAATTCGGCGCGGTTTTTGCCAAGAGTGCCGCTGGCTGTGACCAGGTCCATGGCCGCGCGCTCCAGGGTGGTTAACGCGTCCGAACGCGCCTTGGCTTCGGCCAGCCGGGCGAATTCCGCTTCGCTAACACCGGTCTGCCGCAGCAGATCCAGCAGGGCGATGGTCGGGCCGTCTTGCGTGCGGAGCGCTTGCGGATTGGCCAGTACCCGGTCCCAGTAGGCATGGTCATAGCCTTCCGGCCGCGGCAGCCTGCCGTCGCGGATGTCCAGAATGTCCTGAAAATACTGTTTGAACAGTGGGTCGCCGGTCACGACATAGCTATGGGCCATTCGGGATAGCTCATTGGAAGAATGGCGTAATTCATCCGCCAGCCGAAACGCGGCGTGGTGCTGTTCGTGAGCGCGATCGATGCGTTTTTCGGCGTGGATGTAAAAGCCAAACACCGGCAACAAGGCCAGGAATAGCGCCGCCGTCAGCCAGAAATTCCTGGAAGCTGAGGTATGGGGTGTCTTCTTGGTCATTTTCCGGACTCACTCTGCCGTAAAATCAAATTTAATAATACCAAAATACAGTAAAAGCCATAGCGTTAACTCAACAATTGTCATTCCATACTTTTATCCAGAAAGACCGAGACGATGAAAAACAACGGGCCCGTCACGCAACATGAAAAAGCATTTCCCGTCGGCAAGTATTTGGTCTCAAAGACCGACCCGAGGGGCGTCATTACCTATTGCAACGATGCATTCATCGAGCTTTCCGGCTTCGCGAAAGAGGAATTGATCGGCAAGAGCCACAACATCGTGCGCCACCCGGACATGCCGGCGGCGGCGTTTGCCGATTTGTGGCAGACGGTGAAGGCGGGCCGGCCATGGCGCGGCAGGGTCAAGAACCGTTGCAAGGACGGCGACCACTATTGGGTCGACGCCTTTGTCGTGCCGCTGCGCAAGAACGGCGAAACCACGGGTTACATGTCCGTGCGTTCCGAACCCACGCGCGATCAGGTGCGCGCGGCCGAAGCGCTCTACCAGAAAATCAATGCCGGCCAGGGCAAACTGCCGAAAACCGGCGGCTTCCTGGCGGGCTTGTCCATTCGTGCCCGGCTGATCGGCGTCATGGCTCTGATGGCGGTGATGATTGCGATTGGCTCCTTGGTCGGCGTCATGGGTCTGAGCCAGAGCAACGAGGCGCTGCGCATCGCCTACGACGAACACATGGAACCGGCTGTGGCCATCGCCCGGATGGTCGAGCGGCTGTCCGATAATCGCTCGCAGATCATGCTCGGCTTGCAGCACAGTCCGGACAATAAATATAGCAAGATGCACGAGCATCCGGTGACGCTGCACTCCGACGCGACACTGGCCAACCGCAAGATCATCGAGGACCTGCGCGCGGCCTACGACAAAAAACCCAAGAGCGCGGATGAAAAAGTGCTTGCAGACGCGTTCTTCGCGGCTCGCGATGCCTATTCCAAGGAGGGTATCTCCGCCGCTCGCGAGGCGATCCAGAATAATGATTTCGACGCTGCACAAGCCATTCTCCTTACCAAGATCAATCCGCTTTACGTGAAGGCACTGGATCAGGCCGACGTCTTGCAGAATTATCTTGCCGAAGAGGGTGATAAGGCCCACAACAAATCCGAAGCCACCTACGCGTGGGTGCGCAATGCGGCGATTTTCGGCACGCTCTTGGCGCTGTTGTTGGTTGTGGTGGTCGGCGGGCTCCTCGTCAAGGCGATCGTCACGCCGATGCGCCAGGCCATCGCTCATTTCGAGCGCATCGCCGCCGGCGTGCTGACCGACGACATCGATATCTCGCGCCGCGATGAGGCCGGTACGCTTCTGTGTACCCTGGCTGCAATGCAGGTGAATCTTAAGGTGGTCCTCGACGAGGTGCGCCTGGTATCGCTTGCTCTTGATAATGAAAGCAAGTCACTGGCGGCAGAGATGGCGCGGGTGGTCGATCAGTCGGTGCAGCAGCACGATCGCGTGCAGGGCACGGCGGCGGCTACCGAGGAACTCACCGTGTCGGTGGCCGAGGTTGCGTCAAGTGTCGACAGCACCGCGCAAGCCGCCAGCCAGTCCAAGGCGCTGGTTGCGGACAGCACGCGCAGCATGGACAGCAGCATGGCGGCGACCTCGCGCGTGGTCGAGGCGGTGCAGGCCTCGAGCGCAAACATCGGCGGCCTGAACCGGGCCATCGAAAAGATCGGCGTCATCACCAAGACGATTCGCGAGATCGCCGATCAGACCAATCTGCTGGCGCTGAACGCCGCCATCGAGGCGGCGCGTGCCGGCGAGCAGGGCCGCGGCTTCGCCGTGGTGGCCGACGAGGTGAGAAAGCTTGCCGAGCGGACGTCGTCGTCCACAGTCGACATCAACAATACGGTCAGCGAATTCCAGAAGGTGACCAGTCTGGCCGTGGCGTCGATGGAGGAAGCAGTGCACGAGGTGGAGGTTGGCATGGGTCTGATGCAGGCCAGTGTGAGCGGTCTCGACCAGATTCGCGTTTCCAGCGACGAAGTGGCGACCATGGCCGCCACCATCGCCGCCGCCTCGCGGGAGCAGGCGGTCGCCAGTCAGGATGTCGCGGTGAATATGGAGCAGGTATCCACCCTGATCGAGCAGAATTCGCAGTCGGCGCTAAAGGCCCAGCAAAGTGTCGTTTCGCTGAACGCCTCCGCTGCCGAGCTGCGTAACGTGGTGGCGCAGTTCGAACTGATCAAATAAAAGGCCCGCCCTCCCCCAGCCCCTCCCTCGCGGGAGGGGTGACTGTTGTTTTTGCCTCCAGCCGCCGCTACGCGGCTTAACGCCGGCGATGCCGGCATTAGCCTACGCCGCAACGGCGCGACTGCGTCACTTGTTGTCGCTACGCTCGTTTATTACGGGGAGCCCCCGTTCATGATTGGGCGCGGATTGCGGCTGGCGCCGCGTGCCGCCTTGTGTGCGACAAAGTCGCATTCCGCTACGCGGAACCAGCCTTCGGCTGTCCTGCGGCCTACGGCCTTGTCTTGGGGCGGCCCGGCGGAAAGGCTACTGGGGTGTGGACTGCGGTGGTGATGGTTTTCTCCCTCTCCCCTTGCGTAAGAGGGTCGGGGAGAGGGAGAGCCCCCCAAGAGCCCTGTCTCGCAAAGCGAGATAGGGCAGCCCGGCAGCCCGGCGGCAATGCTACTGGAGCGTGGGCTGCGGTGACGCCGTCCCGCCAGCGCCGACTTTTAGCTGGAGGAGTACAAAAAATCCCTTGCCTTACGTGGGCATCTTCCTTAACATTCAAACGAACGTATGAATTAATAGGGGGTGCACATGGCTGAAACGCGTTCTGTCGATACCCGCGAGCGCATTCTTGATGCGGCGGAGAGGTTGTTCACGGACAATGGTTTCGACGGCACCTCGATGCGCCAGATCACTGGTGCGGCCGGCGTCAATCTGGCGTCCGTGAATTATCACTTCGGCTCCAAGGAAGCCTTGATGCGCGAAGTCTTCCGGCGTCGTCTGGCGTGGCTGAATACCGAACGTCTCCGCGTCCTGGATGAAATGGAACAGAAAGCGGGAGACAAGCCGCTGAAGCCATCGCAGATTGTCGAGGGCTTTTTCGGCACCTTGCTGAGCATGGCCCAGGATGAATCGCGTGGCGGGGTCACTTTTCTGCGCCTCCTGGGCCGCACGCTGACCGACCCTGCCGATTTCATCCGCACTTTTCTTGCCGACGAATATCAGCAGGTTGTCGAGCGCTACAAGGCGGCGCTGTTCAAGGCCTTGCCCAATGTGCCGCGTGCCGAGATTGCCTGGCGCTTTCATTTCATGCTGGGCGCGACGTCCTATGCGATTGCCGGCACGGATGCCTTGCGGCTGGTTACCGACTGGCAGGTCGAGGATGAAGATGCGACCGATCGCCTCGACCGTCTGCCGCAGCGCCTGATGTCCTTTTTGCTGGGTGGCTTGCGCGCGCCCCTGCCGAATTTTTAAGCCTGCATTTTCCATCTTTGCCAGTACCGCCGGTTCAAGGCAAATCGATCAATCCGGCTCAATCAGGAGATTCAAAGCATGAACACCTCCATCACCCTGCTGCTGGGCATTGTCGTCCTGGCAATGGTGGCTGCGCTGTTTCTGGTCCGGCCGTTGCGCCGCACGCTGATTACCCGGCCCATTTTTGCCAAATATCGCAGTTTGTTGCCACAGATGTCGGATACCGAGAGCGAAGCACTGGCGGCCGGTACCGTCTGGTGGGAGGGAGAATTGTTCCGCGGCAGGCCGGACTGGCAGAAACTGCATGCTTACCCGCAACCCAGGCTGACTGCCGCTGAACAGTCCTTCATGGACAACGAGGTGACCACCGCCTGCGGCCTGGTCGATGACTGGCAGGTGACGCACGAACTCTACGACATGCCCGAGGCAGCCTGGCGCTATCTCAAGGACAAAGGTTTCCTCGGCATGATCATTCCGAAGCGCTATGGCGGCCTGGAATTTTCCGCCTACGCGCATTCGCAGGTGATCACCAGGCTGTCTACCCGTTCGTCGGCGATGGCCGTTTCGGTCATGGTGCCGAACTCGCTCGGCCCGGCCGAACTGTTGCTGCACTATGGCACCGAGGAACAGAAGAACCACTATCTGCCGCGGCTGGCCAAGGGCATCGAAGTGCCCGCCTTCGCACTGACCAGCCCGTGGGCCGGTTCCGACGCGGCGTCGATCCCGGATAGCGGCATTGTCTGCAAGGGCATGTGGCAGGGCAGGGAAGTGCTCGGCATGCGCGTGACCTGGGACAAGCGCTACATCACGCTGGCGCCGCTGTGCACCCTCCTTGGCCTGGCTTTTCGCCTGTATGACCCGGAGGGCCTGCTGGGCGACAATAAAGACATCGGCATCACCTGCGCGATCGTGCCTTACGATCATCCGGGCGTGGACACCGGGCGCCGGCATTTTCCGCTCAACGCGATGTTCACGACCGGCCCGACGCGCGGCGCGGATGTCTTCATGCCGCTCGATTTCATCATCGGCGGACCGGCGAATGCCGGCCAGGGCTGGCGCATGCTGATGGAATGTCTGGCGGCGGGACGCTCGATCTCCTTGCCGGCATCCCATGTCGGCATGGCGCAGCTGGCGGCGCGCGCCGTCGGCGGCTATGCCCGCGTGCGCAGCCAGTTCAAGCTGGCGGTGGGCCGCTTCGAGGGTGTCGAGGAGTCGCTGACGCGCATGGGCGCCTACACCTACCTGATGGACGCCACGCGCAAGATGACGGCCGGCGCGGTCGATCTGGGCGAAAAGCCCTCGGTGGTTTCCGCCATCGCCAAGTACCACGTCACCGAACGCGCCCGGCAGGTGGTCAATGACGGCATGGATATCATCGGCGGCAAGGGCATCTGCCTCGGCCCGTCCAACTTCCTCGGTCGCGCCTACCAGCAGACGCCGATTGGCATCACTGTCGAGGGCGCCAATATCCTGACGCGCTCGCTGATCATCTTCGGTCAGGGCGCCATCCGCTGCCATCCCTACCTGCTGCCCGAGATGCAGGCGGCGCAGAATCCAGACCGCAACAAGGGGCTCGCCGAATTCGACCGGGCGTTTTTCGGCCACATCGGCTTCACCTTGAAGAATGGCTTTCGCGCGCTGTGGCTGGGCATGACCGGTTCGCACTTCGTCAGGGTGGATGCCGACGTGGCGCCGGCCATGCGCCGTTATTACCAGCAGATCACGCGCTTTTCATCGGCCTTCGCCTTCCTCACGGATATCTCGCTGCTGGTGCTGGGTGGCAGCGCCAAACGGCGCGAGAAACTCTCCGGCCGCCTTGGCGACATCCTCGCGCAGATGTATCTGATGTCCTGCACGTTGAAGCGCTTCGAGGACGATGGCCGCCAGCATGCCGACGCGCCGCTCGCCCACTGGGCGATCTGGGATTCCATGTACCAGGCGCAGCAGGCATTTGACGGCGTCATCGCCAATTTCCCGAACCGCTTCGTCGGCGCCTTCCTGCATCGCAGCATCTTTCCCTGGGGCCATCCG
>JAUXOM010000139.1 GCA_030682175.1 Rhodocyclaceae bacterium | reverse complement strand
GATCGTCATCGCCGACCAGATTGGCCGCAGCGTCGGCGACCTGTATGCCGGCGCATTCATTCCGGGTTTCATGTTGATGAGCCTTTACGTCGGCTGGGTGTTTTTGCTGACCCTCATCAGGCCGAACATGGCGCCGGCCCTGCCGCCGGAGGCGCGCACCTTCCGCGAGGCCAACGGCAGTTCCGGCATGCGCTCGGTGGGGGTGTTGTTCCTCATTTCGGTGGGCGGCGCGGTGGCGTTTGCCAAGAGCCGGGCGGCCGAGGCGCCGACCGATGAAACGATCGTGCTGTCGATGTGCGTCGGCATCGGCATTGCCTTCACGCTCGCGATGCTCAACCGCGTGATCAAGCTGGGTCTGCTGTCGCGCATGGCCGAACGCGTCACCTTTGTGTTGATTCCGCCGCTGGCGCTGATTTTCCTCGTGCTTGGCACCATCTTCCTCGGCATCGCCACGCCGACCGAAGGCGGCGCGATGGGCGCGCTGGGTGCGCTGATCATGGCCGTTTCGCGCCGCCGCCTCAGCGTGAAGCTGCTGACCCAGGCCATGGATGCGACCACGAAACTTTCTGCCTTCGTCCTGTTCATTCTGCTGGGCGCCACCGTGTTCAGCCTGACCTTCCAGGCAGTCGATGGCCACATCTGGGTCGAGCATCTGCTGACCGGACTGCCCGGCGGCCAGATCGGCTTCCTCGTCGTGGTCAACGTCCTGATCTTCATCCTGGCCTTCTTCCTCGATTTCTTCGAGCTGGCCTTCATCGTCTTGCCGCTGCTGGCACCGGTGGCGGACAAGCTGGGCATCGATCTGGTCTGGTTCGGCATCCTGATGGCGGTCAACATGCAGACCTCCTTCATGCACCCGCCCTTCGGCTTCGCCCTGTTCTACCTGCGTAGCGTGGCGCCGCACGCGGATTACATCGACAAGGTGACCAAGAAGAAGACCGCGCGGGTCACCACGGGGCAGATCTACTGGGGTGCCGTGCCCTTCGTCGTCATTCAGGTCATCATGGTCGGTATCCTCATCGCTTTCCCGGGGATCGTGACCGGCAGTATCGACAAGACCAAACAGCTCAGCGCCGAGGAAGTCAGGCTCCAGTTCGAAGGGGCCGGCGGCGTTGATCCTTCCTATGGAACTCCCGGGCTTCCGTCGGGCTGGGGCGAGGAACCAAATGGCCCGGCGGCGGGTGATTTGAAAACCGACGCCCTTGATTCCCTGGACCCGCCAGTTGATGCCAAGGCGGCCGACGCCAAGGCAGACGATCCCGCCGCGGCGTTGATGCGGGAAGTCGTCAAGGATAAGAAAATCAGGTAGGGGGTCGGCTGACGCCGTCCCCTGTTGGCGGCGTTCCGGCTGACGCCGTCCCGCCAGCGCCGACTTTTGTTGGCATGCACAGGGGCCGAAAAAAACCGCGACCTGGGTCGCGGTTTTTTTGTGGGTGCAGCGGAGTTGCTTAGAGTT
>JAUXOM010000083.1 GCA_030682175.1 Rhodocyclaceae bacterium | reverse complement strand
GCGTTCATGATGAGCGTCGTCGCCCTGTCGCTGCCCGAGATGATCATCCTGCGCAAGGCACTCAAGCTGCGCCTGATCGCGATCTATGTCACCATCGTTGCCGCCGGCATCGTCGTGGTCGGCTATCTGTTCAATGCGATTCTCTGAATCCATTGCTGCGCTGGTCGGGGCAAGCCAATTCCCCGAAGTCGAAGGTATCGAAACTGAAGTTTTGCCCGAAACCGGGAGCGATCAATGAACACCCATATCCTCAAGCGGCTGTTTCCGGGATTGCTACTCTGCGCGTCCGGGCTGATCCACGCCGCGGACAGCGTGCTCGTCGTGTCCATCGACGCGCTGCATCCGGCGGCGCTGAGCGCCAGGACCAGTCCGACACTGCATGCGTTGATGCAGGCGGGGCGTTTCACCCTGAATGGACGCAGCGTCGACCCGCCGCAGACCCTGATTGCCCACACGGCGATGCTGACCGGTCTGCCGCCCGCGCAGCACGACAAGCGTGATAACGACTGGCGGCCGGGGGAACCTCAGGTCGCGAAGCCGACGCTGTTCGACGATGCCAGGCAGGCGGGTTACCGCACGGCTTTTTACTTTTCAAAGCCCAAGCTCGGCTATCTGGTGAATGCGGCGGTCGATGAACAGGGCCTCGCGCCGGACGGCGGCATCGAGCCGGTGCGCGCTTTCTTCCGCGCGGAAGGGAAGCGGTTTGCCTTTCTGCATGTGAGCGGGCTCGAATGGGCAGGCGGCGATTACGGCTGGCTTTCCCCGGAATATCTCGAAGAACTGACCGCCATCGATGCCAGGCTCGCGCCGCTGTTCGATGAAGTGCGCCAGCGCGGCAGCTTCGCGATCGTCGTGACGAGCGACCATGCGGGCCACGGCACGCTGCATGGCACGAACCATCCCGAAAACTACAAGCTGCCGCTGATCGTGGCCGGTAATGTCGCTCAACTGCCCCGCCTGCCCAAGGGAACCTGGCCCGTCACCGGGTTGCGTTCGCTGGTGCGAAAACTGGCGCAGTGAACCGGTTATTCAGGACCGTGCGCCGTACCGCCAGCGCCGACTTCTGTAGCGTGCCCCCGCAAAGAAACGGCGCCCAGTTTTGTCTGGGCGCCGCCCCAATCACCTTGTGATGCTTACTTGAACTGCAGGACCAGCGGCTGCTCGACGTAGGCGTGACGCACCTGCGCGTTGTCGAACAGCGCCACGCCAAAGCCGTAGCTCTTCTTCAGGTCGTCGAAGTTAACGTCGAACTTGGAGCCGGTCACCAGCTTGCGGGTGATTTCGACGGTCCACTTGCCGTTGGCCCACTTGCCGGCGATCTTGACATCACCGCGGTCACCGACGGTTGGCGCGACGATGATCGAGGCCACCTCATCGCCGGCCTTGAACTTGCTGTCGTCGAACGGCACTTTGTCCTCGGCCTTGAGCCAGTAGGTGCCGCCCTTGTTGGCGGGCTTGCTGTCCTTGTTCATGAACTCGGGCTTGCCATTGACCAGCTTGTTGTCCTCATAGCCGCCAGCGGTCTTCGGATCGGTCTTGCGGCCGGCCGTCTTCGCCTTCTCCGGATCGAAACGGGTGTGGTCAACATAGCCGTCGTCGAGCTGGCCGAGGTGACCCATGCGCACCCACTTCGAGTGCCACATGTCGGCGATTTCGCCGGCTTCCTCGTTGTACTTGTTGCCGTAGGGCTTGCCGGGCTCGCCGCCGTGGCAGCTGATCGCGCAGCCGAACTTCTCGAAGCCGATTACGCTGTTGTTGATGTTCCACTGCACGGCGAACTTGTCTTCATAGTAGACATCGTTGTCACCGCCCTTGTCCTCGGGATCCTTGAGCTTCTGCCAGCTGCCGTCCGGCTGCTTCTTGTACGGGCTGCGTTGCACCGACAGCGTCGGATCATCATAGGTCAGCAGCATGTACAGGTTTTCCTTGTCGTAGGCGACCTGCAAAGAGGCGCTGGTCTTGCCGCCCTTGAAGTTGGCGCCCTTGACCGCGTCGAGCTTGACGGCGGGAGCGGATTTCCAGACGGCGTCTTTGGCATCGCCATCAATGGTGGGCGCGACCGCGGCCATCACGGCGGTGACCGGGATCGGCTTCATTTCCTTCGGTTTGTCCTTGGGCGCCGGTTCCTTGGCGAACGCATTGGCAACCAGCACCAGGGAAGCCAGAACCGCAACTGACATGACTGTTTGTTTCATGGTGTTATCTCCTTCGTTGGATTGCAATCGGACAGAAAAAACTCAATGCTCGTGCCAGCCGGTGATCATGGTCTTGAACATGGTCGTGACGGTGTGGCCGGTGGTGCCGAGATACATGTGGGCGATCATGAACAGGACGATGACGGTACCCGTCAGGTAGTGCAGCACCGCCACGGGCAGCAATCCATCCATGTCGAAAACGCGATCCGGGGCGAACTGCGGGAACATGAAGATCAGCCCGGTGATCAGCAGGGTCGGCATCATCAGGTACATGATGAACCAGTAGATCAGCGCCTGCATCGCATTGAAATTGACTTCCAGCGTCACCGGATAGGGGTGCGGCTCACCCTTGAAAATCCCCCACAGATACCAGCGCGCCTGCTTCATGCAGCGGTCGAGTACGCCGGGCGGCTTGGGCACGTACTGCCACCAGTTGCCGCTGACGATGTTGGCGATGACGAAGAAGCCATAGGCGGCGACCAGCGCGAGGCCGGCGAGGTCATGGATGCGCGCGGCGAGCGAGAACTCGACCAGCGGCAGCTTGGGATCGGCGAAGTGCAGGCTGACGCCGGTGATGGTCAGCGTGATGATCAGCAGCGCACTGGTCCAGTGCCACAGCCTGATCCACAGCGGCAGGAGATAGACGCGTTCGCTCATTGCGATTCCTCCTTCTTGCGACGCAGGGACATGACGATGCGGATGGCGCCATGGAGCAGTACGCCGAGCAGGGTGGCGATAACCAGGGCAATGATGATCGAGTCGAGCAGCGGATGCCGCGTGGCGCCGATGATGTAGGAGTTGGACAGCAACACGCTGTTGGTGAAGCCGTACTTCTGTTGTTCGTCCTTGACCATGTGGCGGTAGAGCCGCGCCTTGAGGGTACTGTTCGCCGAATGGCAGGAGAGGCACTTCTTCTCGGACTTTTCCTTGTCGAGGATTTCGTGCGAGAGCATCTTGTTCTCGGCGACTGCTGGCGTATGGCATTCGATGCAGCGCACCGACTGCCAGTGCGCCTTGGCATTGGGCAGCCAGTCGTGGATGGTGTCGATATCCGGGCGCGCCTTCTTCAGCCCGGGCGTCTTCTCGCCTTCGGGGGCGAACTTGGCAAACATCTCGCTGGAGTTGTGGCACTCCAGGCAGCCGTGGTTGTCCTGGGCGACGATCTTCGCCGGATCCTTGAGGCGCTTCTGCACGATGTTGATGTGCGGGTTGTGGCAGGTAAAGCAGGTGAATTTTTCCTTGACGCCCTGCACCTTGGCATGCACCGAGGCGTTGAACTGGGGCTCGAGGCGCAGCACCTTGGCAGCGTGACAGTCGGTGCAGCCGACGGTTTCGCGCTTGCCAGCCTCGGCGTGCGGGTAGTCGGTGTAGTGGGTCTTGGAGTGGCACTCGCGACAGTCCATCACGCCATGGTCGGAGGGGTTGTAGACCATGGGCTCGAGGCGCGAGTCCTTGAGCTTGCTCATGTCGATGTCAGCCTTGGGCGGCTTGGCGATGCCAGCGGCGCTGTGGCACGCATAGCAGGCCTCGTTGGCCTTGCGGTTCATCTCGATGGTGGTCTGATCGACCGGCGCATCGCTGGCGGCAAGAGCCGGGCAACCCCAGCCTATCAACAGCAATGCAATCAGATATCGGTACCCGCTGACGCGCACTTGGATTCCCCTCGATGACGTGACTGCCGAACACCAAGCAATCGACGTGCCACTTCGTGAAACCCCGTTGAATAAGCAACTTTCGGATTCTCGGTGCGCGCAGCCCGATGTACTGCTGTCACTAAAATGTGACAGCCGTCACTATTCCGTGACAAACCCCCAGCGTTTCATGCGGACATAGAGATTCTGGCGGGGGATGCCGCTGATGCGTGCCGCTTCGGAAACATTGCCGTTGGCCGTTGCGAGAACCTGCCGCAGGTATTCACGCTCGAAATCCGCACGTGCATCCTGGTAGGAAGTTGCGGCAACCGTCTGCAACGAAGAAGCCTGCGGAGCCTCCGCGGCTTCGCAGAGGGGACTGAAATGAACCGCGTCGATGACGCCGCCCGGATGCAGTGCCACCACCCGCTCGACACAATGCTTGAGCTGGCGCACGTTGCCGGGCCAGGGACCCGACTCCAGCATCTGCACCGCCGCCGGCGTCAGCGGGCCGCACTGTTTGCCGAACTTGGCACTGAAATGCTCGAGAAAGTGGGTGGCGAGCGGCAGGATGTCGCTGTGTCGCGCGCGCAGCGGCGGCAGGTGCAGGGCCACCACGTTGATGCGATAGAACAGGTCTTCGCGGAAGCGGCCGGCCTCGACCTCGCCTGCCAGCGGACGGTTGGTGGCGCAGATCAGGCGGAAATCGGTCTTGCGTGGTTGCGTGCTGCCGACGCGCGTGAACTGATGATCCTGCAACACATGCAGCAGGCTGCTTTGCAGCTTCGGGCTCATGTCGGCGATTTCATCGAGAAACAGGGTGCCGTCATGCGCCTTTTCAAAATAGCCGGGAGTGGCTTGGGCGGCACCGGTGAATGCCCCCTTCTCGTAGCCGAACAGCAGGCTTTCGAGTAGCGATTCGGTCAGGCCGCCGCAATTGACTTCCATGAAGGGTTTGGCGCTGCGTCCGCTCCAGGCATGGATCAGCCGGGCGATCACATCCTTGCCGGTACCGCTTTCCCCTTCGAGCAGCACGGTGGTATCCAGCCCAGCGACCTGGCGCGCCTGGGCGAGCAAGCGTTTCATCGCCGGCGCATGTCCCACCACCGTCGGCAAGCCCTGATCGGCCCCCAACTGCATGCGCAGGCCATCGATCTCCCGATAGGCGCGGTCGAGTTCGAGCGCCTTGCCAATCACGGCTTCCAGCGCTTCCAGGTCATCGAACGGCTTGGTCTGGTAATCGAACAGGCCTTCACGCACGGCCGCAACGGCAACGCGCACATCGGCAAATCCGGTGATCAGGATCACGACCAGCTGCGGTCGCTGGGCACGGAATTCGCGGGCCAGTGCGATGCCATCGTCGCCGGGCAGGCATTGGTCCATCAGCACCAGATTGAAGTCCTCGGCCGCAAACAGACGCCGCGCTTCGGCGCCGTCGGCGGCCAGCCATACCTTGGCCGTCCTGGCGAGCAGGTGTTCAAGCAGCGTACGGGTGTAGTGGTCGTCATCGACGACCAGGATATTGGGCAGCATCGCGGGCGCTTTACGTGTCATTCGCAGGAAGCCACAATGCAAATCGCGTGCCATGACCGGGTTCACTGCTCGCCGTCACCTGGCCGTCATGGAGCAATGCCACATGCTGGACCACCGGCAGGCCGAGCCCGGTGCCATCGCTGCGGGTCGTGAAGAACGGCACGAATATCTTGTCGATAACGTCCGGCGCAATGCCGGTGCCGTGATCCGTAACGGCCAGCGACCAGCCGGGTATGCCACGTACCGCATCGTCTTCCCGTTCCAGGCTGATGACGATGGCCCCCTGCGGGTCGGTCGTCGCCTGCGCCGCATTCACCAGCAGGTTGAACAGCGCATGGCGGATCAGGATCGGATCGATCGTCAGGGTCGCCGGTGTTTCGGGAAGCCTGACCTCCACCGGCAGGTGCTTGTTCTCGGTCTGACGGAACAGCAGCACCGTATCGTCGATCAGTTCCGCCAGCGGCGTCGGCTTGGCGTCGAAACAGGAGACCTTGGAGAACTCCAGCATGCGCTTGACGAAGGCCCGGCAATCCTCGCCGGCGCTGCGAATCTCGCCGAGCAGCTTGTGCGTCTGTTCAGGGTTTTCAGGCTCGCGCGCGGCAAGCTGGGCCATGTTCACGACACCGACCAGCGGGTTATTGAGCTGGTGCGCGATGCCGCCAACCATGGTGCCGAGCGCCGACAGCTTTTCGAGCTGCAGGATGCGCTGGTGCTCGGTATTCAGCCGCAGCAACTGGTGTTCGAGCTCATGCTGGCGCTGGTAGTCGCGTTCCACCCGAACGAGCGCGACATAGAAGACGCCGAACACACCGGCTCCAACAGCAAGACTGAGCAGAACCACGCCGGCCATGTAGTTATTGAAGGTCGTTTTCAGCGCCGTGATGTCGCGCAGGATCGCCAGTTCGCCGATGTGGTGACCGCCGGCATCCGCCAACGGCACAACGGCGATATGCAACGAGCGGCCATGATCCTGGAGTTCGACGGCACTGCCATGTAGCAGTCGGGCGAGCAGGCGATCATCGAACGCCTTCGGTAACTGTCCGCTGGTTTGCGCCAGCGTGACATGGCTGGAAAAACGTTGCCAGTCGCCTTCCGGATCCTGGCGCTGCATCAGCGTCTGGCCACGCTGCCACTGTTGCTTCGCCAGGAAGCGCTTGTTGACCAGAACGACCAGGTCCACCGCCAGGCTGTCCCGCACTTCGTCGATCAGATGCTTGACCTCCTCGCCGATCTCGACGTAGCCAAGGACATGCCCCCCCTGCTGCCAGGGCATCACCAGCCGCAAGGTCAGGGTTCCCAGCGGCCCCAGCTCCAGGCCGTGCACTGCTTCCTTGCGGCTGTGGGCCTGCAACATCGTCACGCGATAGATTGGGTCACCGTACGCGTCGGGGCTATGGAGTCGATACAGATTGGTCCGGTCGGGTGCGTTGAAATACAGGTGGGTGATGCGATGATCCTTGCGCAGGGTTTCGAACAAGGCGCGCGCGTGCAGCTCAAGCCCGTTGCGGTCAGCCTTGCGGAACGCTTCCTCGATGGCCAGATTGCCCGTCATGGCGCGCGCGACGGCGCGCATGAGATTGCCGTCCTTGTCCAGCTTGAACGCAAAGAGTTTGGCGACACCCGCCGATCGCTCGGCCAGATCCTGGTCGCGGATGCGTATTTCAACACTGTAAATCGCGCTGGCGAACACGAACATGATGACAGCCAGCGCAAGCGCAAACGGGCCGATGAACTTGGCCTTGACGCGCTTGGGCTGACGGGTGGGGAAAACGGAACTCACGGGCTGGAGTGTGCGCCAACCCGCCGCATGAAACAACTTTGCACTCCAAAAAGTCGGCGCTGGCGGGATGAATGCCCCGAATGGGGTACGGCGTGTTATGCCGCATTGTTGAATGGATGCGGCGACGACCGGCCCGCCCCCGCGCCTGCATCCGGCCGCGGAGCAAGCGCTGCTGGAACGGCCCTGGCACGGCAACGTGCGCGAGCTGGGCCACTGCCTCGACCGCGCCCGCATCATGGGCAATGCCGAAGTGATCACCGTCGATATGCTGTGCGGAAAGTTCGCGGAAGAGGGCGCCGCTGCACCGGACGTTTCACCCACGCTGGGCAGCTATCTCGCCGACAGCGAACGGCGCTACATCCAGCAGGCCCTCGCCCGCCACGGCGGTCGCATCGCCGACACCGCCGGCGAACTCGGCATCAGCCGCAAGAACCTCTGGGAGAAAATGCGCAAGCTGGAGATACCCGGGTCGGCGTCAACCTAGCGGGGCAGCGCCAGGCCATGCTAAGATTGCCGTTGTCATTGACCAGGCTTCGGACTGCAGCGTGGCGCAACCAGAACAACAAGCACGGGAGGAAATCGACCGCCTGCTGAAGGCGGCAGGCTGGCAGGTTTTCGACATCGCCCAGGCCAACATCCACGCCACCCGCGGCGTCGCGCTGCGCGAGTTCCCGCTCGAAGCCGGCTGCGGCTTCGCCGATTACCTGCTCTACATCGACGGCAAGGCCGCCGGCGTCATCGAAGCCAAGAAGCAGGGCGCGCCACCCTCACCGGTGTCGAGGCGCAATCCGCCCGCTACGCCCAGGGCTTGCCCGCCAGCCTGCCGGCCTGGCGCCGGCCCTTGCCCTTCCTCTACGAATCCACCGGCATCGAGACCCACTTCACCAATGGTCTCGACCCCGCGCCGCGCGCCCGCAGCGTTTTTGCTTTCCACCTGCCTGACACCCTGGCCGAGTGGCTGCGCTATGCGGGCACCGCCACTGCCACCGGACATAACGCCGCCGAGCCAGCGCCGACTTTTCTCGCCCGCCTGAAAACCTTGCCGCCGCTGGTCGAAACCGGCCTCTGGCCCGCCCAGGTCCGTGCCATCCACAACCTGGAAAAGTCGCTGGCCGCCAACAAGCCGCGCGCCCTGATCCAGATGGCCACGGGAAGCGGCAAGACCTACACCGCCATCAACTTCATCTACCGCCTGATCAAGTTCGCCGGCGCCCGGCGTGTGCTGTTCCTGGTCGATCGCGGCAACCTCGGCCGCCAGACCAAAAAGGAATTCGACCAATACCTCTCGCCCTACAACAACTTCAAGTTCGGCGAGGAATACATCGTCCAGCACCTCACCAGCAACAATCTCGACACCACCGCGCGCGTCACCATCAGCACCATCCAGCGCATGTACTCCATGCTCAAGGGCCGTGAGCTCGCCGATGAAGACGACGAGCAGTCGTTTTCCGGCGCAGAGGAATTGTTCGAAGAAAGTATCGGGCAACGCAGAGGGCCGTCAGACAAGGCGCGAGGCGAGCGAGCAGCGGAGTTGCCTTGTGGGGCAATGAGCAGCGCAGCGACCCGAGCAACGCAGGATCACGGCCTTCTGCTAAGCCCGATCGAGCCCATCGCCTACAACCCGGCCATCCCCATCGAAACCTTCGACATCATCGTCACCGACGAGGCGCACCGCTCCATCTACAAGCTCTGGCGCCAGGTGCTCGAATACTTCGACGCCCACCTGATCGGCCTCACCGCCACGCCCAACAAGCAGACCTTCGGCTTCTTCAACCAGAACCTGGTGATGGAATACGGCCACGAGCAGGCCGTCGCCGACGGCGTGAACGTCAATTACGACGTCTATCGCATCCGCACCGAAGTCACCGAAGCAGGCAGCAAGGTCGAGGCCGGCTACTGGCTCGAAGTGCGCGACAAGGAAAGGCACAGGCTGCAGCGGTTGTTGGCAGAGAGCACCGGCAAGACCTTGCCGGTAAAGCCGGTGATTCTGTTTCCTGGCTGGTACATCGAGGACAGCCGGGCGAGCTGCAGAGACTTGTGGGTGCTGGAACCGAAGGCACTGGCCAAGTTCTTGGATAACGAGCCCAGCGTGGTGGCGGCTGAGGATGTGAAGTTGGCGTCGTATCACCTATCGTGCTTCATCCGCGAGCAGGAGAGGGTGCTTGAGGCGAGGAGGTGAGGCTTCTGTCGCCGTCGCGCCAGCGCCGACTTTTGAAATGATTGACTATGCCCATTTTGGGCATTAACATTCCCAAAATGGGCACGAACACCAAGACACCCACCACGCCGACCAGCCTCGCCGATGCCTTGTTCTCGGGCACGCAGCAGCGTGTGCTGGGCCTGATCTTCGGCCAGCCCGAGCGCAGCTTTTACGCGACGGAACTGATCGGCCTCACTGGCGCGGGCTCGGGCGCTGTGCAGCGCGAACTGGCGCGCCTGGCGCAAAGCGGGCTGGTGACGATGCATCCGGTCGGCAACCAGAAGCATTACCAGGCCAATCCGGATTCGCCGATCTACGCCGAGTTGTGCGGCATCGCGCAGAAGACGGTGGGCCTGGCCGAACCGCTGCGCGAGGCGCTGGCGCCGCTGGCATCGAAGATCCGTGCGGCCTTTGTCTATGGCTCCGTGGCTAAGCGGCAGGACACGGCAGCGAGCGACATCGACCTGATGCTGGTCAGCGACAAGCTTGGCTACGCCGACGTGTTCAAGGTGCTGGAGCAGGTGGGTGTCCGGCTCGGCCGGCCGGTGAATCCGACCCTGATGACACGCAAGGAACTGGCCAAGCGCGTGGCCGACGACAATGCCTTCGTCACGCGCGTGCTGGCCCAGCCCAAGCTCTGGCTGATCGGCGGCGAAAATGACCTCTCCGTTTGAGAACCTGACGGGCTTCGGTAAGCCGCTGAAGCCGGAGCCGCCGGACGCGAAGGAGTTCGCGGGCTTGTGCCGTTCGGGCCGGGCGCGACTCAAGGATGCGGCAAACGCGGGACTTTCGCTCGAAGGCCGCTTCGACCTCGCCTACAACGCGGCGCATGCGCTGTGCCTTGCCGCGCTTCGCCGGCAGGGCTACCGCTCCGCCAATCGCTATATCGTTTTTCAGTTGCTGCCGCACACGCTCGGTCTTGGGCCCGAAGTCTGGCGCGTCCTCGCCAAGTGTCACGATGTCCGCAATCTCGGCGAGTACGAGGGCGACCTGAATGTTGACGAGCGCCTGGTCGCCGATCTGATCACGGCTTGCCTGGCGGTGGCGACACAACTCGATACCCTGCCGCCCCCATGAACGCATCCAGCCTACGTGGTGCTGCACGGCTTCGCCGTGCCGCCAGCGCCGACTTTTGTCATTCGCTATTCGCGAACAGCGAATGACCGCGGGAAGTAATTGACATCCTGTTGTTCTATTAATACTTTCGCATTTCGCGAAACAAGAAAGATCGCTCGATGCGCCGCCCCGTCAATCGCCAGGTCGTACTCAAGCCACAGGATTTCTACCTGTTGCTGGCGCTCGCCACGATCAAGGCAGAGGCGCCCACCTATCCCGACCTGGCTGCGCTGACGGGTTTGTCGATGTCCGAGGTCCATGGTGCGCTCAAGCGAGCCGAGCAGGCGCGCTTGCTGGCATTCCTTGATCAAAAGCCGCGCGTGCTGATTCCCGCCTTCAAGGAGTTCCTGATCCATGGTGCGCGCTACGTTTTTCCTGCCGTGCGCGGCGGCATGGTCGGCGGTGTGCCGACGGCCTACGCGACGGCACCGCTGGACAAGCACATCGCGCCTTCGGCCGATCCGCCCCCCGTCTGGCCGCATGCCGACGGCACGGCGCGAGGTATTGCCCTGATGCCGCTTTATCCCAGCGTGCCGGCTGCTGCCCTGCGCAATCCCGTTCTCCACGAAAATCTGGCGCTGTTCGATGCGCTGCGCATGGGCAATGCGCGGGAACGCAATCTGGCGATGAAGCTCTTCGAGGAGCGGTTTTGAATCCCGCCGCCCCCAACCTGCAGCGGGTGGAGCTGGTCGCCTACGCCCTGGGGGAGTTGTGCGATGAACTGGTTTTTGTCGGTGGTTGTGCCGCGGGGATGCTCTGCACGTCGGTGCAGGCACCGCCACCACGGGCCACATTCGACGTGGACCTGGTTGCGGAGGTCACCGCGTTTGCCGGCTATCACGCACTGGAGGCACGTTTCGCCGAACGTGGCTTCACCCGCGACATGTCGCCGGACGCCCCGATCTGCCGCTGGCGCGTCGGCGACCCATGTGCCGGTGCGCGTGACCGACGCGCTGGCGGCCGACCCCGGCGAGCGCTTCGACGTGGTGCTGACCAATCCGCCCTTCGGCAAGAAGAGCAGCACGGTGATCGTCGGCGAGGACGGCAAGACGACGACGGAAAAGGACATCGTCGAACGCGACGATTTTTGGGCGACGACCTCGAACAAGCAGCTCAACTTCGTGCAGCACATCAAGACGCTGCTCGCCATCCCCGGCCGCGCGGCCGTGGTGGTGCCCGACAACGTGCTGTTCGAGGGCGGGGCGGGCGAAATCATCCGCCGCAAGCTGCTGCACGAGTGCGAGGTGCATACGCTGATGCGCCTGCCCACGGGCCTGTTCTACGCCCAGGGCGTGAAGGCCAACGTGATTTTCTTCGACAAGAAGCCGGCCTCGGAAACGCCGTGGACCCGGAAGCTGTGGATCTACGACCTGCGCACCAACATGCACTTCACGTCCAAGACCAACCCGATGCGGGTCGAGGAGCCTGCCAGGCGGGGGTTGCAATAATGAAAACGGCTCTCTACTCGGAAAGCCGCTTGAATACTGGTGGTGCGAAGTTTTCAACCAAACTACGCGCTATTGTGGCCAGCGAGCAAGTCTGCGGCCTCCTGCGGGTGTTCCTCAACACGCCACTTCCGGGTTTCACGGATACTGGGAGCTTAGCCTGAAGTTCCGCTCTGCCGTAGTCACGATGAACACGCCAACTGCCTGATATTGATGGGGAATTGGAGAGTTATTCGGCTTGTTCTTGATTGATTATGTAGTCACTAAATAGATTGACTTATGCCGGTCAATAGCCTATGC